>NZ_JBEYZF010000041.1:0-52038 GCF_040645915.1 Nonomuraea sp. NPDC046570
CGCCGTCGTGGATGTTCCGCTCGATCCTACGGCGCTCGGTCTCCTGGGCGTGGACCAGGCGCGCGGCCAGGCGCGCGGCGCGCAGGGCAAGACCTTGTGGGGTGCGAGAACCCGGATGTGGTCTCTGGTCTGCGGCTATCCGCCCCGTCTATGCGGCCCGCTGGTACTGGTTGATCAGGCCGTCGAGTACCTGTCGGCGTTGCAGGCGGATTTGATCGAGATCGACGGGTGTAGCCGGGGCATGTGGTGGTTGAGGTGGTTGACGGTCTCGTGAGCGATGGGGACGGTGCCGGTTGTCATGCCACTGGTATGCCTGCAGGACCCGGCGGAGATGGCGGTCGTTGTAGACCAAGATCCGGTCGGTGCGTCACCGTGACGCCCTCGCCGGCGAAGATCTCGTCGAAGGCGGCGGTGAACCTGGCATCCCGGTCACGAATGAGGAACCGAAACGAGCCGGCCCTCCGCCCGAGATCCATGAGCAGATTACGAGCGTGCTGGGTCGTCCACGCGCCGGTGGGGTTGGCGGTCACGCCCAGGACGTGGACGCGCCGCGTCGCCACCTCCATCACGAACAACACGTACAGGCGCTCCAAGAAGACCGCGTCGACGTGGAAGAAGTCGCAGGCCAACAACCCTTTGGCCTGCAGACGTAGAAACGTCCGCCAAGAGGTATCGAGGCTTCGGGGAGCCGGCCTGTCTCGGCGCGAGCGCAGGATCCGTCGCACCGTCGCTTCGCTGACCTGCAAGCCGAGCCGAGCCGGCTCACCGTGTACCCGGCGATACCCCCACCTCGGATTCTCGCGTGCCAGACGCAGGACCAGGTCCCGGAGCCCCTTACTCGTTCCGGGACGGCCAGGACGGTGAGGATAGGTCCACGCGCGTTTGATCAAACGGCGACGCCAGGCCAACAGGGTGCCCGCGGTGACCAGCCGATGAGCTCGCATCACCGTCGGCAGGAATGGGCCAACGCCGACAGGACCGCCCGATCGGCCCAGTCCGGCTTCGGCCGGGCGACTGACGCTTCAACACGGCCACCTCATGCCGGAGCACCATGACCTCGACATCCTTGGACGCCTGTCCACGTCCCAGCAGCACCAGCCAGCCGAACACCCGAATCAGGCTCAGATACAGCAGACGAACCGACACCGACCGCGATCTTGCCCGCACGACGGCTGGAGGCCAAAACCGCAGATCAAGCATCACGCGATGAATTCTGAAGCGGTACAGCCAGCGGGATGGCTGTCACGTTCCGGCGTTGGTGGCCACCTGGGTGGGCTCCGTCGTCTCGCCCGGACGCACGCGGTCGTCCGGCTCGCAGTCGAGCCGGCGCGGGGACAGGTCCGAGTCGGCCCCGCGTACCGGCCCAGGGTGGCCGACCAGATTGAAACCCAGGCGCACGAAGACGTCCAGGATCCGGCCGAGATCGAGCGGACCGTCCGGCTGGTACCAGTGCGCGACTCCGTTGCCCATCTCCAGCAGGGACAGCCGCGTGATCGACGGTTCGACGACCGCGAAATCGCCGGTCTCGACCCCTGCCGCCAGGGTCTCTGTCCAGTAGCGCTCGTAGGCGTCCCGCTTGCTCACTATGGCAGAGCGATGTTCCGCGGGCACGAAGCGCAGCTCGCCGTCCACCACCAACGCCGTGCGCGGATTGGTCGCCTGGATGGCCACGTGCGCCCTGATCAACCTCTCCAGCCGTACCGCCGGGGTCCGCTCACCGGCGGTGGCCACCTCGGCCAGCCTCAGCAGCTCATCGAGCATGCCACCCGTCGCGGCGGAACATACACGGAATGGCGCTGGCGCGTTTCCGCAGGTCGGCGCGGAGCTTTGGACGCAGGTTCCAAAGGGTGAACGACAAAGGACCCGGGATTACCGGGGTCCTCGGAAGCTGGTCGATCACGCGGCTAGAGCCTTGAGGATGCGCCCATTGGCGACCTCGCGTTGTCCGTCGATGCACTTGGCGTAGACCCGGAGCAGGACGTCCACACCGTGTCCGGCACGCTCGCCGCTTCCGGTGCGTGCACGCCCGCGTTGAGTCAGCGCGACACCGCAGCGTGGCGCAGGTCGTACGGCCTGCCCTGTACCGATTCAAAACTCGTACACACGGTCTGAGCTGGTGTTCTTCGGGTGAGCTAGGCGGCTCGACAGTACTCGTTGATCGTTCCGTTTGAGGACTCTTAGACGCTCGATCCGGCCTTCCATCGGCACGACAACCCGCTCATCTTGATCAGTGGGCGTTGTCGGCGGGACTGGTGCGGTCGATGACCGTTGTAGTGCTCGACATACTCCCCGAGGACCGATCGAAGGTGCCGATCATCGTAGATCAGCATCCGGTCCGTGCATTCAGCTCGGACGGTGCGCACCCAGCGTTCGGCGTAGCAGTTGGCTCGTGGCGTTCGCGGCGGCGTCTTCATCACCGTGACGCCCTCGCCGGCGAAGATCTCGTCAAAGGCGGCGGTGAACTTGGCGTCCCGGTCACGAATGAGGAAGGCGGGGGGAGGCTCCGCGTCAGGCCGGAGCGAGGACGCAGAACTCGTTGCCCTCCGGGTCGGCCAGAACCTTCCACGGGACGTCGCCCTGGCCGACGTCGGCGAGCGTCGCGCCGAGGGCCTGCAGCCGGGCCACCTCCTCCACTTGATCGTCGCCGCGGTACGGCAGCAGGTCGAGATGGACGCGGTTCCACACGGTCTTCACGTCGGGCGTGCGGAGGAACTCCAGATATGGCCCGACACCCTTGGCGGAGCGCAGCCGCGCGTGATCGTCGCTTACCTCGTGCAGGGTCCAGTCCATCGCCTCGCCCCAGAACAGGGCCATGGCCCGCGGGTCAGCGCAGTCGACCACCACCGCGGCGATCGGTCCGGTATCCCGGTAGATCTCCCGAGGCTCCAGCACGCAGAACACGTTGCCCTCCGGGTCGGCCAGAACCGTCCACGGCACATCGCCCTGGCCCACATCGGCGGGCGTCGCACCGAGCTCCTTCAGGCGCGCGACCAACTCCGCCTGATGGGCCGCAGAGGTAGTGGCGAGATCGAGGTGCGCGCGGTCTTTCACCGTTTCGGGGTCCGGGACGGCGATGACATCGACGCATACGCCGACGGGGTCCTGCCAGACGAAACCCACGGGTTGAACGCTGGTCGCACCGGATCCCTCGCTGGAAACACCCCAACCGAGCGCCTCCGCCCAGAACCGGCCCAGCGCCGAGTCATCCCGAGCCTTGAAATTCACCTGAAGAAGTTGCAGCGCCATGCCGCCAAACCCTATGCCCAACGGATGAACCAGATGAATCACGCATACGACAAGCAACACGACGGCGCCCACGAGGACGGACTTACCGCGGGTCGCGCACGAACGCCAGGAAGGCCTTACCGTAGTCGGTCGTCACTGCCTGCCAGGCCCCTTCGGCGCTCATCATTCCCTGCAGAGCGCCATTGACCAGACCGCCGTCGACGAGGGCGGCATAGTACTACGGTGAGCTACTGACAGAACTTGACGCCGACCACTGTCGTCCTCCTGACGCTCAACAGGCGGGTGCGGCTTGGTACGGCGGGCGCTGCCTGCGGTGAGCGGCCCTGAGCCCCGCCGCCGTCTCAGAACTGGCGCGCGGTGTGGTCGCCCGTCTTCGACGGGCGACCACTGGCCGTGCCGGTCTGCGGGGACGACGAGACGGCCCTCGCGCGCGTACGCGAGTTGGTGCGGGCCGTGGGCTGTGAGCCCGTGGCCGGTGGCGGTCTCGAACGGGCGGGACTCCTGGAAGCGACGGCCGCGCTGTTCATCGCGCTGACCAGGCCCCTTGCGCTCCTCCAGGTGCGTCAGCTCGGAGCCTGCGCGTGTTCATGCATCTTGCCGTCCTGTCGGACGGCGGCCTGCCAGGCGGTCTCGGGCAGCTTGGCGATCTCAGCCTCATCGAGGCCGGTGATCTTCCAGCCATCGGGTGGAGTTGACGACAGAGCGCGGCCCGGCACGCGCCGCACCCCGTCGCCGCCTACGTGATCGGCATGTCGCTCCGGCCGGAGCGACATGCCGATCACGCTCGGACTACGGGAAGACGCCGCCCCCGCCCACCTCTTCGGTGCTCTGGCAGGCGACGATGGACGGCTGGCCACCGGGCGACCGCCAGGGGCCCCACCTGATCGTGTAATTGCTCGTACCGAGCTTGTAGCATCTGGCCCACACCTGGTACTGGCCATCGCCCTTGCCGCAGAATGCCCACCAGCCATTGCCATAGGGGGCGCTACTGCAGTTGCTGGGCGCGGCGTGCGCGGCCGTCGTGGGCAGGACCATGGCGCCCGCCATGACCGCGCCGACCGCGGCCGCCTGTAGCACCCGTTTCACCTTCGAACCCATGACTCTCCTCTCACGGGCGGCCCCGTCCGGGTCCGCCCCAAACCCACATAGATTGGCCGAACATGCTCCAATAAAGAGCTTTCGGCCTGTTCAACGGGGTTTAGGTTTGCCTGCCCGAAGAATAAACTGGGCACTTTATACAGCGGCTTGTGATCGGCTACCGATACACTTATCAAAGATCAAGATCTTGCTGACGCTGCGGAGGGCAGGCGTTGCGGTTCGGCATTCTCGGTCCGGTCGAGGTGGCAACGGATGACGGACCGGCATCAATCGCCCGGCCCAGACATCGGGCGCTGCTCGCTTACCTGTTGCTCCACCCCAACCAGGTGATAGCGCCTGGCCAGCTCATCGAGGCGATCTGGGGTGGCGCCGAGCCGAGTTCCGCGCGTTCCCAAATACACGTGGCGTTGTCCGAACTGCGGCGAGCCATGCGGGAGCAGGGGCTGGACGATGTCATCGCCACCAGACCCGGTGGATACCTGCTTGCTCTGGGCGACGACGAACTGGACGCCGAAGCGTTCGGGCGCCACGTCGAGGCGGCGCGGGACCTTCGGAAACGCAACGAACTCGAGGAATCCGTCCGGAGGTTGCGGGCGGCACTCGGGCTGTGGCGCGGTTACGCCCTGGCCGACATCAGGGCGGCGTACGCGCAGTCGGCACGGCAGGCACTGCACGAGTACCGGCTGAGCGCGCATGAGTCGCTGGCCGAGGCCGAGCTCACGCTCGGTCACCACGACGCCTTGCTCCCGGAACTGGGCAAACTCGTCGAGGAACACCCGTTGCGAGAGCGCATGGTCTGCCATCTGATGCTCGCCCAATATCGGGCCGGCATGCAGGCCGAAGCGCTGCTGACGGCCAGGCGCCTGCGCACCCGGCTGGTCGAGGAGCAAGGACTCGATCCCAGCACCCGGTTCTCGGCGCTGGAGAACGCCATTCTCCACGCTGATCCGGCACTTGACCTCGCTCCCAGAGCCGTGACAATCTCCGCGCCGTCTGTCGACACCACGCCGGCCCAGTTGCCCCTGGACGCGTGGGGGTTCACCGGCCGTGATCGTGAGCTCGCCGAACTGGATCTTTTGGCTGACGTACGGGACACACCACCTGTGGTGCTGATCGTGGGCACCCCTGGAGTCGGGAAGACCGCGCTGGCCGTCCGCTGGGCCCATCGTCACCGCAAACGGTTTTCAGACGGGCAACTCTATGTGAACATGCGGGGATTCGATCAGGATCGGGCTCCGCTGGAGCCCTGCGACATCCTGCGGCGCTTCCTGTCCTCGTTGGGAGTGGAGCCCAGCGCCGTTCCCGAGGACGTGGACGAGGCCGCAGCCCTGTTCCGATCGCTGCTTTCCCAACGCCGTGTTCTGATCGTGCTGGACAACGCCCGCAGCGCCGACCAGGTACGGCCGCTGCTGCCCGGCTCGGCGGACTGCGCCGTCCTGGTGACCAGCCGCAACCGGTTACGCGCACTGGTGGTCCGCGAAGGTGCCCGCATGCTCCCGCTCGGCCCGCTCACCGAGGACGAGGCCAGTGATCTGCTCCGCGTCGCGCTGGCCGAAAGAGTCGCCCTGGCCGGAGAAGGCCTGCGTAGAGGAAAGGACGAGGACAGTGACGTCGCCACCAGGCAGGTGGCCCTGCGGTGCGCGTACCTGCCGCTGGCACTGCGATTGGCCGCGGCGCAGCTGACCGGCCAGCGACACCTGACGGTCGCCGACTACGCCCGGCAGTTGACGAGCGGCGACACACTGACCGTGCTCGACGAACACGGCGACCTGGACGGCGCCGTCAGCACCGCGTTCCGTCTCTCGTACCAGGCCCTTCCTCCCGTGACGCAACGCCTGTTCCGGCTGCTGAGCCTGTTGCCCGGGCAGGATTTCGCGCCTGTCGCAGCGGCCGCCCTGCTCGGTGTCACGTTCGCCGAGGTGCGCCCCCGGCTCGAAGAGCTGTGCATCGGCCACCTGATCAGTGAACATCGTCCCGGCCGGTACACGATGCACGACCTGCTGCGCAGCTATGCTGTCGGCACCTTCGAGGAAGACGAGCCGGAGGCCGACCGAGCGGTGGCGGCTCGGCGCCTGGTCGACTTTTACGCCGAGACCGTCTTCGACGCCTACCCGTTGTTGCAACCTCGCCGACTGACGGGCGACCGGGATGTGATCTATCCCCCGCGTGAGCGCCTGCGTTTCACCGACAGGGCGTCCGCGCTGGACTGGCACGACCAGGAGCTCGAGAACCTGGTCGGTGTCGTCACTATCACCGGCGCACACGGCTGGCATCGCCGCGCGTGGCAGTTGACCGCCGATCTGCTCGCCTACTTCATCATCCGGCGACGCTGGCCGGAGTGGCTGTCGGTGCTGCGGACAGGCCTGCTGTCGGCCGAGCGAAGCGGCCAGCCTGAGGCCATGGCGCACATGCAGAACGCCCTGGGAGTGGTCCACAAGCAGATGGGCAGGTACGCCGCGGCACGCGAACACTATGGAAGGGCGATCGAGCTGGCGGCGGAGGCCGGCAACATGCGCATGGTCGCCGCGTTCAACGCGAATCTGGGTGGGCTCGCCATCAACGAGGGCGATCTCGAGGCCGGCCTGCGCCACCTGCGGACCGCCCTGTCCATTCCGGAATACGGGCAGAGTCCTCAGTACGCCGTCGCGGCCTACATCAACCTGGGCTGCGCTCTGATCGACTCGGAGCAGTATCCAGCAGCGGCCGACGCGCTCCAGCGGGCGCTCACGTTCGCCGACACCGTCGACGACGCGCAGCAAGCGTGCTATGCCCATCACAACCTGGCCGAAATCGCATTACGTGCGGGAGATCGGGTCACGGCTCGTCGACACGCTGAGCACCAACTGCGACTCGCCGAAGAGATCGGCGATCCTCTGCGGAGGGCCTCCGCTCACGACAGTCTCGCCTCAGCCCTCGCCCACGAGGATCCGGCCGCCGCCCGGACTCAGTGGCGTGAGGCGCGGCGTATCTACCGGGAGCTCGGTCACCGAATCGGCGACATACTCGATGAATGGCTTGCGGCTCTCGACACCCTCAGCAACCTCGCCGAGCTCACCGCAGCCGACGCTTCCCGCCGCCGCCGGTGTCGCCACCTCATTTGAGAACCAGCATCTCCGGAATGTCGGCTCATCGACATCGGACAGACCGTTCTGTCCCCTGGGCGGCCCCATGATGACGCATGGTGGAGAGGCTCAACGACGTTATGATCGTTCGGTGCGCTGGACGCTGGACCTCTCGTCTTGACCGGGGTCGCAGAAGAAACTGGGATGCTCGGCCGCGTGCCGTGAGCCATGGGCGGAGCAGGCCCGGTCAGCGGAGGGTGGCCCAGTCGCGGAGGGGCTCGGGGCTCAAATAGCATCCAATAAGGACAACCTGCTTCTTCTGAGCTAAAGCAGGGAAGATACGATATCTCTCCTGCCGCTTATTCGGACTCGCACCGACTTCCCCGGAGAACACTCGCGGGCGGCAGGACACCCCATGCCGGAGCACCCGCGTCCGGAAGCGCCCGCTAGCATCGGGGTCCCCCGGTCCTGCCTCGCGGATGCCCCCACCGCGACGGACGCCCGGCCGACTCGCGACGGAGCCCGCGTGCCCACGATCGACCCCCGACGTCTCCTCGTCCTCCGTGCCTTCGTGCTGTCCGACTCGGTCACCGCGACCGCGGCGGCGCTGCACCTGACGCCGTCCGCGGTGTCGCAGCAGCTCGCGGCGCTCGAGCGCGAGGTCGGCCACGCGCTCGTCGTACGCACGGGGCGCAAGCTGGCGCTCACGCCGGCCGGGCGCATCCTCGCCGGGCACGCCGAGGAGATCAGCTCCCGGCTGAAGATCGCCGAGGCCGACCTGGCCGCACACGCGGGCGGTGTCCTCGGGCAACTCCGGATCGGCGCCTTCCCCACGGCGATCAGCTGGTTGGTGGCACCCGCCATCGTCGAGCTGCGCCGCCAGGCGCCGGGCGTCGACGTCACGGTCGTCGACGCGGAGGCGCACATGAGCCACCGGATGCTGATGCGCGGCGACATCGACGTGACCGTCAGCCTGGAGTACGAGTCCGACCCCGAGCGCGACTCCCCCGACATCGTGAAGTTCCCGCTCTACATCGAGCGGTTCAAGGCCGTCCTCCCCCACGCGCACCCGCTGGCCGGCGAGGAGGGCATCGGGCTCACCCAGCTCACCGAGGAGGGCTGGATCATGCCCTCGCCCGGTAACCCATGCCGCACGATGGTGCTGCAGGCGTGCGCCGAGCTCGGCTTCCACCCGCCGATCAGCCACGTCTCGGACGACTACCGCGCCGCGCTGGCGCTGGTCGCCGCCGAGGCGGGGATCTGCCTGGTGCCGGAGTCCGCGCTCTCCGCCCGCGACGCCGACTGGGTGACGATCCTGCCGACGCGCGGCATCGCGCCGCTGCGCAAGGTGATCATGACGACGCGGCGCGACAACCAGGGCCACCCCGTCGTACGCGCGGGGCTGGAGGCGATGCGGGCCGCTGTCGCCGAGCCGGACTCGGAGGTCTACGGCCCGCTCGCGCGGTCCGATACCTTCAGTGTCGAGTGACGGCTCCGGCCGACGGCGCGTACTCGCGGAGGAAGGCGTCGACGTGCCGGTGGTACTCGTCCGGCTTGTCGCGGCGCACGCAGTGGTGGGCGCCCTCGATCACGACGACGTCGAAGCCGGGCGCGACGGCCGTGAGGCGCTCACGGGAGTGCTTGTCGACGATGACGTCGCCGGTGCCGGTGACGAGCAGCGCCGGTACGCCGGCCGGGCCGACCGTGATCTGCCGCGCGGTCGGCGTCCAGATCCGGCGCTTCTCGTGGACCCGCTGCTCCATGTAGTCGATGTCGACGGCCTTCATCGCCTCGGCGAGCGGGCGCAGCTCCTGCTCCGCCCAGTGGGGCTTGAGCTCGCGCTGCATGTCCATGAGCTCCTCGACCGACGCCGTGTCGGCGTAGTCGAAGGGGTCCTTGACGGTCTGCTCGACGCTGAGCCACGGGTTGGGACCGGCCTCCGGCACCCACCACGGCGGGTCCTCGAGCACGACGCCGGCCACGAGGTGCGGGGCGTCGGCGGCGACGAAGGCGGCGATCCGCGCGCCCATGGAGTGCCCGACGACGAGCGTCTTGCGCCCGGTCTCATCGAGCATGTCCTTGAGGATGTCGATCGCGTCCTGCACCATCACGTCGGTGGACGGAACGCCCTCGTGCTCGGGCAGGCGGCTGGGCGACTTCCCATGGCCCCGTGCGTCCGGCGCCACGATGTGGTAGTCGCCGCACCAGCGGTCGACGGCGTCGCCGTAGCACGCGCCGGACTCCACGGCGCCGTGCAGGATGAGAATGGCGGGCGCATCTGCTGCGTCACGCCCGTACTCTCGGACGAACAGGTCGGTTCCCACGTGTCCTCATTCAGTACTCTGTCGCGCCGGCCTCCGGCCGGCTCACGACGGGGTGGTCGTTCGGTGAGTCATGATCATGATCATGGCACGCCTGGTCGGCGTCGCGCAACGCTCCCGCAGGTCAGGCTGGCAGCTCCGCCTCCGGTGTCGCCTCGACCAGCGCGCGCGTGCAGGGGTGCTGCGGGGAGCGGAAGATCTCGTCGGACGGGCCGGTCTCGACGATGCGGCCGCGCTGCATGACGGCGACGCGGTCGCTGTAGAGCCGGATCACCGCCAGGTCGTGGCTGACGTGGAGGAACGAGATCCCCTGGTCGCGCTGCAGGTCGGCCAGCAGGTTGAGGATCTGGGCACGCACCGACACGTCGAGCGCCGAGGTCGGCTCGTCCGCGATGATCAGGTCCGGCTTGAGGGCGAGCGCGCGCGCCACGGCGACGCGCTGGAGCTGCCCGCCGGACGCCTCGTGCGGGTAGCGCCCCAGGTAGTCGGCGCCGAGGCCGACCGACTCCAGTAGCGCGACCAGCTCGGCGGTCGACGTCGTCTCGCCGTGCGCACGGAAGACGTTCTCCAGCGTCTGCCGCACGGTCTGCAGCGGGTTCAGCGACGCCAACGGGTCCTGGAAGACCATGGCGACGTTGCGCCGCAGCCGCCGCAGTCCTCGCCGACTGAGGCAGGCGACGTCCTGCCCGTCCGTACGGACGGTGCCGGACGTCGGCACCACCAGGCCGTTGGCCATCCGCGCCAGCGTGGACTTGCCCGAGCCGGACTCGCCGACCAGGCCGAGCGCCTCGCCCCGCTCGACGTGGAGCGAGACGCCGTCGACGGCGAGGAAGCCCTTGCGCCGGCGGCCGAAGCCACCGGCGGTGCGGTAGCGCTTGCTGACGTCGGTCATCTCCAGGATCGGCTCGCTCACCGGGTGACCTCCTGCAGTGCGGGGAGACGATCGAGGTGGCAGGCCGCAAGGTGCAGGCCGCCGACCTCGCTGGTCGGGCGGACGGTGGGCAGCGGTGCCTCGACGACACAGCGCTCGCCGACCTGGTCCGCGAGGCCGCAGCGCGGCGCGAAGGCGCAACCCGGTCCGGCGTCGCGCAGCGACGTGGGCGCGCCGGGGATGGCGCGGAGCCGGGTCCGCTCCCCTCCAGTGTCGAGTCGGGCGTCCAGCCGCGGCGTGGCCGCGCGGAGACCGGCGGTGTACGGGTGGGCGGGCTGCTCGAAGATGTCGCGGAGGCTGCCGTACTCGGCCTGGCGGCCGGCGTACAGCACGAGGACGTCGTCCGCCACTCTTCCCACCACCCCGAAGTCGTGGCTGATCAGGAGCATCGCCATGCCGTACTCCTGCTGGAGCTCGCGGAGCAGGGCCAGGATCTGCGCCTGCACCGTCACGTCGAGCGCGGTGGTCGGCTCGTCGGCGATGAGGAGCGCCGGCCGGTTCACCAGGGCCATCGCGATCACCGCGCGTTGCCGCATGCCGCCGGAGAACTCGTGCGGGAAGCGGCGTACGGCGTCCGCGGGCTCGGGGATGCCGACCCGGTCGAGCATCTCGACCGCACGGGCCCGCGCAGCGCGGCGGGTGACCGACGGGTCGTGCAGGCGGACCGCCTGGGCGATGTGCGCGCCGATGTCGAGGTACGGGCTGAGCGCGGACATCGAGTCCTGGAACACCATGGCCACGTCGGAGCCGCGGGCCCGGCGCAGCTCGCGCTCGTCGGCGGAGAGCATCTCCCGGCCGGCGACGACGATCCGGCCCCGGGCGCTCGCCCCGCGCGGCAGCAGCCGCATGATCGCCCGGCCGGTGATCGTCTTGCCCGACCCCGACTCGCCGACCACGGCGAGCGTGCGGCCGCCGTCCAGCCTCACGGAGAGGTCCCGGACGACATCGGCGGTGACGCCGCCGCTGGTGAACGAGACGCACAGGTCCTCGACCTGGAGTACGGGGTCAGGCACGGCGGATCCTCGGATCGAGAAGCGGCATCAGCAGGTCGGCGATCAGGTTGCCGATGATGATGAGGAAGGCGGAGAAGAGCGTCACCCCGACGACGATGCTCAGGTCGGACTCGTTCACGCCGGACAGCAGCAGGTCGCCGAGCCCGTGCAGGCTGAACACCTTCTCCGCGATCACCGACCCGCCCAGGAGCGCGGTGACGTCGAGCGCGAACATCGCCACGACCGGCACCATCACGCCGCGGACGGCGTGCCGGTTCACCTGCCGGGTCGACGCGCCGCGCGCGGTCATCGCGACGAGGTGGTCGGCCGAGAGCTCGTTGAGGAGCTGGGTGCGGGTGACCCGGATGTAGCCGGCGGCGAGGATGAACGACAGCACCATCCACGGGCCGATCAGGTGCCAGGCCCAGTCCGTCGGTGACTCCGAGAACGACACGAAGCCGGAGTACGGCAGCGCGTTGAGCATGAAGCCGAAGACCTGGACGACGAGCAGGCCGACGAGGAAGGTCGGCACCGACAGCCCGAACATCGCGAAGCCGGTCGAGAACCGGTCGACGATCCCGCCCTTGCGTATCGCCGACAACGCGCCGAAACCGATGCCCACGACGAGGCACAGGACGGCCGCGCCGAGCGCGAGCGACAACGTGACGGGCAGCCGCTCGGCGATGAGCGTCGTGACGTCGCTGCGGTTCGGGAATGAGTAGCCGAAGCAGGGTGCCTGGCAGTGCACCTGCTGGGCGCCCTCGCCGTACGTACGGCCGACGAAGAGGCCCTTCACGAACTCGGTGTACTGCCACACCGCGCTCTGGTCGGTCTGCATGTAGGCGCTGACCTTGGCCCGGGTCTCGGGCGGGCACGGCTTGCCGCACATGGCGCGGGCCGGGTCCTTCGAGGCCCCGAAGAAGAGGGCTATCGTCACAAAGGCGATCGCGAGGAGCATGAACACCGCGGTGACCATGCGGCGGGCAATGTAGACGATCATGCAGCATCCTCCGTGCGCACGTCGAGGACGTCGCGGAGCGCGTCACCGGCGAGCGTGGCGCCGAATACGATCAGGAACACCACGGCGCCCGGGAAGAGCATGTACCAGACGTCCGCGCCGCTGTAGATCCACGGCAGCGAGTCCGAGAGCAGCTTGCCGAGGTCGGGGACGTCGCCACGCAGGCCGACGCCGAGGAACGACAGTCCCGCGACGACGCTGACGTTGCCGGGCAGTGACATCGCGAACAGGACGACGACCAGGCCGAAGAGGTGCGGCAGCATCTCGCGGCGGATGATCTGCCAGGGCGGAGCCCCGGTCGCGCGCGCCGCCTCGACGAAGGCGCGGGCGTTGATGGCGCCGGCCTGGGCGCCGATGATCCGGGCCGGGACGGTCCAGCCGAAGAAGGCCAGTACCAGCACGAGGACCAGGCCCCGCGGCATCTCCGGCGGCACGATCGCCATGATCGCGATGACGAACATCAGGCCCGGGAAGCCGAACATGAAGTCGATCACCCGCCCCGCGACGGCGTTGAGCCAGCCGCCGAAGTACCCGATCGCCGTACCGAGGACGGCGGCGAAGGCGATCGACAGGATGCTCGCCCCGAACGCGATGAACAGCGACGAGCGGATGCCGTAGACGATCTGGGCGAACAGGTCGACGCCCGTCACCGGGACGACGCCGAGCCAGTGGTCGGCGCTGACGCCACCGAAGGCGCCCAGCGGACGGCCGCCGTCCGGGTCTAGCAGGTCGGTGTGCAAGGTGCTCGGGTCCTGTCCCTCGATCCACACGAGCAGCGGGGCGCAGAGCCCCGCGACGAGCGGCACGACCAGCATGACCAGGCCGGCGACGCCGGACCGCTTCCGGAGGAGGCGGCCGAGGACCGACGTACCCCGGCCCTCGGCCTGCTGGATCTCAGCGATCGACACCGACGACCAGCTCATTCGCGAACGGCGGGTAGGCGGGGATGAAGTAGTTCTGGATCTTCGAACCGGCCAGGGCCTGCGTGCGCTGCACGAGGATCGGCACGACCGGGGCGTCCTTCATGATCTGCTTGTCGATCGCGGCCCACATCTTGGCGGCCTTGTCGAGGTCCGGCTCCGCCATCGCGGCGTCGATCGCGGCGTCCACCTCGGGGTTGGAGAACTTCGAGTTGTTGCCGCCGCCGTTGTCGATCTCGCTCGACGCGAACAGCGGCTGGATGGTGCTCATGCCGCTCGGGAAGTCCGCTCCCCAGCCGTTCGTCGTCATGTCGTAGTCGCCGTCGGCGGACGAGACGAGCTCGTACCAGCTGTCGCCGTCGAGGCCCTTGAGCTCGACCTTGATGCCGACCCGCGCCAGCGAGTTCTTGATGCTCTGGGCTTCCTTCTCCTCGATCGCGCTCACGTCGGTCGGGTAGGTCAGCGTGAGCTTCAGGTCGGAGACGCCGGCGTCGGCGAGCAGTTCCTTCGCCTTGTCGACGTTGCCGGTGTCACCGCCGTCGTACAGGTTGTACTTGGTGTAGCCGGGGATGCCGGGCGTCATGATGGTCGAGGTGATCTGGCCGCCGAACTTCGGGCCGCCGTACACGCTCTGCACCTCGGCCTTGTTGATCGCGTAGTTGATCGCCTGCCGCACGCGGACGTCGGAGAGGCCCGGGCGCTTGACGTTCATGGCGAGGTAGCGGAAGTAGCCCGACGGGCTGTTGGCCATGCGGGCGGAGATCGACGGGTCGGACTCGATCCGCTGGAACTGCGACGGCGAGATGAGCGCGTTGCTGATCGCGGTCTCGTCCTCGCCCTTGTCGTCGATGAGGCGCTGCACGATCGTGTCGTTGTTCAGGCCCATGTCGAGGACGATCTTGTCCGGGCCGGCGAACCGTACCTGGTCGGTGTCGGCCTTCCAGTTCGGGTTGCGCTCCAGCACCGCCTGCGAGCCCTTGCGGAAGCTCGTCACCTGGTACGGGCCGCTGGCGACCGGGTGCTCGCCGTACGTCTCCGGCTTGGTGTCGGCCGCAGCCGGCACCGGCGCGAAGGCCGGCATGCTGACGATCCACGGCCAGTTGCCGAACGGACGCGTCAGGCGGAAGACGATCTTGCGGTCGTCGACGACCTCGATGGAGTCGAGCTTCTTGCCGTCGTACGGGCCGTCGTAGTCGGTGCCGCCGACCAGCAGCGTCTTGTGGTAGCCAAGGCCACCCTGGAACATCGGCGCGAACGACCGCTCGATGCCGTACTTCACGTCCTGCGCGGTGATCGGGCTGCCGTCGGAGAACTTCAGGCCCTCCTTCAGCGTGAAGGTCCACGTCTTGCCGCCGTCGTCCGTCGTACCGGTGTCGGTGGCGAGGTCCGGCACGAGGATCGTGTCCTTGTCCGGGAGCGTCCGCCACGACGTCAGCCCGCGGTGCACCCACCGCAGCCGGCTGGTCGGCACCATCTGCGCGTTGGCGGTCTCGAAGGACTCGGTCGCGCGCCGCGAGAGGTAGTGCAGGGTCCCGCCCTGGGGCACGGACTCGAGCGCCGTCGTGTTCTTGTCCTTCGTCGGCTCAGTGGCCTGCGAGTTCGCGTTGCAGCCCGCCATCACGAGGGCCAGGACGAGCGCGAGCCCTGCGGGCACCACTCTCCGGGATCGATTCGCCATAGATCGTGCTTCCTGTGAGGCGGTCCCGATCGGTCGGGTCCGCTGCTTGGATCTCAGGAAGGGAGTCTGTTGGCGGGCGAGAGCGCGCGTCCATCGAGGAGTTCTGCAGGGGACATTTCAGAAAATCTTACAGATCGCGAAGATCTGCGCGCGCGGCGTCCACGATAGCCCGGCGGTCCCGGTGACTGGAAGACCGCGGCGCACACCCGCGGGCGGGACCTGGCGTTCGCCCCATGACGCCGATCTCCCCCGCCAACAACACCCGCATCAACGCCCTGTACAGAGGAGGGTCGTCCCCACCGCCCCAGCCTTGGAACCACGCCCACCCGTAGCGACATGCGGGCCATTGTCATGCCCGCGACACTCACATTCGCGGGACGAAACAGTTATAGAGATCAAAATGCTCCATACTCTCCTCCGGCTCGGCCAAGGTCCTGCCTCGATCGGCGAGCTGGCCGAACCGTTCGGCATGTCACTCACCGGCATGAAGAAGCACGTGCACGTCCTGGAGAATGCCGGGCTGGTCGCCACGGAGAAGGTCGGGCGATCGCGGCAATGTCGTCTGGGAACCGAACGATTGGAGGACGCCATGTCCTGGATCAGGTTCTACCAACGGCTCTGGGAACGTCGACTCGATGGCCTCGATGCCTACTTCACTCTCAATAAGGAAATCGATTAATGACCCAGAACAGCGAGACCGTTCAGCTACGTATGACCCGCGTCCTGCCCGCGAGTCCAGAAGAAGTCTTCGACGCCTATACCGACGCCGAGAAGCAGAAGATCTGGTTCAGCATCCTCGACGACAAGCCCGGCGTCGTCGAGATCGACGTCGACCTGCGCGTCGGAGGCCGGCAGACCGCGGTGTGGGGACCGGATTGCGACACTCTGTTCCGAGAGACGCAGACCTTCTCGGTCATCGACCGTCCGCATCGCCTGGTCACCGAATCCACCGGCAGCAGCCCGGACGGCATGACCATGACGACCACGATCGAGGTCACGTTTGAAGAGCACGACGACGGAACGCTCCTCACAGTGGTGCAGACCGGGTTCCCGACACCCGAGATCCGTGACCTCTTCGTGCAGGAGGTCTGGGTCGGAGCGTTCGATCGGATCGAAGCATACTTGCGCCGCGGGCAGCAGCGGCCTTGACAGAAAGCACGAAGAGCCACGTGAACGTACCGGAGGACCCGCACGATCGGGCCCCGAACAACGGTTACGGCAGACTCATCATCACCGTCGGCGCAACTGCGGCGGCCGCACTGTTCCTCAATCTCGCCATCTATGGGCTTGGGCGCCGCCGGGGTGCCCGCGGCGATGGTCGTCGCCCCGGCGATCGCGCTCGGGACCATCCTTGTCATGACGATTCCCGCCGACTTCGACGACACCAGCGCGATCACGTTGGCGTTGTGCCATGTCGCACTCGTGCCCGTGACCGTCGCCGGACTACTGACACTGCGCAGGCATCGCCATGAACAGGCCGCCGCGCATCCACCTATCGCCGAGACGACTCTGCCCGCACCTGGTCGACAAGGAGCGCGGACGCCTGTCGCGGGGCCGCCATTCGGCGAACCCTGCGCCTGCCGAAACTCCTCCATCCAGGTCAAGCGGCATGTGAGTACTCGCCCTCGCAGGGCGCACACCCCCGACTGGGTTCAGGCCAGCACACCTGGTTGGGGGACGTGTGCATAGCCGTACGCCGTGGTCGCGCCCGAAAAGAGGTTGGGCGGCAGCACCAGGGCTTTGACCGCAATCCCCGCGCTCTCCAGCCGCTCGGCGGTCATGCGCGCGACAGCCGGCATGCCTATCGCCTTGCCGGTGTCGCCGTCCGTTCCTTCGAGCGCCTGAATGTCGATCAATGGCCTAGATGCACCCCCACCTCCGAGGAGGGGCACGGCCCATGAACACGGTGTGCGCCTGACAGGCGGACTCTCGTTTCGGCGCGAACAATCCGGGCATCTACCGACAGTTACTCATCAACCGCACTAAGTAACTGAAATGGTGATCGTATGCCCACTCCCATCTCTCTACTCACCCTTGGAGCCCTGGTCGCGGCGGGCCTGCTGGCCGCGACCACCCCGGCCGTCGCCCAGGCCGGCCCACCCGGCTTCGGCCTCAACCAGGCCAGCACCTGCGGCGATAAGGTCGACGTTGCCGCGACCCCGCTCGACCTGCTAGGGCCCCGGATAGTGGCCGCGTGCACCTCGGTGGCCCGTCCCGAGTAGAAGGCCCTACCTGTACCCCGCGCAGCGCCCTGCCTCCCGAGAGGCGGGGCACTGCCATGCCGGACAGATCGGGGCAAGTGGTGGATCCACTGGCGCGAGCCATGTGCCCGATCCCCTGGGCGCATAGACGTCCTCGACCACCACCCCCGCCTGCGGATCAGCCGCTTCGTCCGCTGAGCGCGGTACCGCATCGCCTACTGCTCCAGCGTCCGCGAGGTGGAGCAACATGTTGATCTTGCGGACCTGGTCGAGGTGATCAAACTCCCCGGGCGGTAGCCCCGTAGTCATCGCTCCACCGGAGCTACGGGTCGACCGTCAGCGGCGGCCAACTGTGGCGGCCAGCGCCTTCACGCCGATCACCCGCTGATGCCGCTCGACCAGAGCGGCGGCGATGGCTCGGATCGCGGGCCTGTCCCTCACCTCGCCGGGCGCGTACCGGTACGCCTCCAGCAGTGCCAGGGTCGTCTGCTCCGGCTTGCCCCACTGCCACCAGGCCCGAGCCAGATCAGTGTGCAGGCGTCCTCGCCGCTCCGGCATGGGGAACTGGTCAGCACGCAGATCACGGCCGGTAGCAGCGCGGCACCCGCATCACCGAGCGCCCAGTGGACGCCCACCCATACAGCCTCACCTGCGCGGGCGTGATGACCTGGCTAGTGCCTGAGACCGGTAGCCTGCCAGCGGCGCGTGAGGCTTCGCCGATCAACTCCACGGCCCGGCCGCAGTCGCCTGCCTGAGCCACGTTGCAGGCGCCCGTGCACAGCACCTGGGCGTAGATGGCTGCTCGCCCGAGCTTCACCAAAATCCACCACGCCCCCGACGACGTCCCCGGCGAATCCGGGACGGGCGGCAGCCTCGCGGCTACGATCGACGCCATGCAGGCCGCCGGGTACTGGGTCGACCCCGCGCTGTGGCCGAAGGCCGCCGACTGTAGCCAGAAGTGCACCAGTGTCACGCGGGGTGCTATGACAGTCCTCAGAAGGCAGTGGGCTGACCTGCCCCAGCCTGCCCGCGAGGCGATCCAGGCTCAGGTCGGCGCGGTCACCGCTGCCCGGTCGGCTGAGGTGGGCCTGACGTCCGGGGTCGCAGCGAGCATCACCACCGAGGGGGCCGCCTTCTTCGTGAAGGCGGCCCCCGCCGCCGCGCCCGTCGCCCCTCACCTGCTGCGCGAACGCGCCATCAACCAGGTACTCCCGGCGCCCATCCCGGCGCCGCGACTGCTTTGGACGGCCGACACCGGCGGATGGATCACCCTGTTGTTCGAGCACGCCCCAGGCAGCCCCGCCGACCTCTCCCCCAGCTCGCCGGACCTGGCCGCCGTGGCGGACGCAGTGGCCGCCGTCTCCATCCCGTGCCCACTCCCAAACGCCCCCTCGGTGACGGCGAAGGCGGCCGGACTGCTGCGAGCAGCCGAGGAACTCCTCGCCGAGTCACCGGCCGGCCTCGCCCACTACCAGCCGCTCGTCAAACGTCTGGACCCGGGCGAGCTGACCGGGCCGACGCTGCTGCAGGCAGACCTTCACGCCGACAACCTGCTCGTCAACGGTGGGCAGGCACAAATCATCGACTGGTCCATGGCTTGTACGGGAGCCGCCTGGATTGACGCCGCTCTACTCGTTCCTCGCCTGATAGACGCCGGCCACACCCCTGAGCAGGCCGAGGAGTTCGCGGCACGGTTTCCGGCATGGGAGTCGGCGCCACCCGATGCCGTGACCGCGCTGGCTTCCGTCCGTTTCCTGTTCTCCGCTCGAATGGCCGAGGTAGGTCCGCCACATCTGCGGGAGAAGCGGCTTCGAGCAGCATCCGCAGGCCGCGCCTGGGTGGACTACCGCCTCGCCTGAGATAGGCGCGCACAAAAGAGCGCCCCCGCCTCGTGAAGAGACGGGGGCGCGCTCGCCTGGGCAGGAAATATACAGCCGCTATACAGGCATGAATACGGTTCCCCCATCAGGCCATCACCCCGAGGACGTGGGGCTTGTCAGGCTTGTATTGGCGATCAAGGAGAACCATGAAGCTTCGTAGATTTCTCACCGCGGCTGTCGTTGGCGTCGCTCTGCCGACGTTGACCCTGATCCCCGCTCCTGCCGCTGCTACCCCTGTCCCCAACACCCCTGTCCCCGATGCCAAGGCCCTCGATGTCACTGCCCCCGCTACCACTGCCGGGCCCTTCTGGTGGGCTTCGGGTGCTGTCAGCGAGTCGAACCGGATGGTGATAGACGTCGAGGGTCCCTCCACCGCGAACTATGCGAAGGTCCATCTTTGGGACTGGTACGGAGGAGCGAGCCAGTACTGGTATCTGGACAGCGTCACGGGCCAGTCGAGCAACACCCGGCTGCTACGCAACAAGTACAGCGGCAAGTGCATGGTCGTGCAAGGAACCGGCGTCACCAACGGAACGCCGATCAACCAGATGTCCTGCGACTATGGCGACAGGCGCCAAATGTGGCGGCAGGAGTTCAGGTTCTCGGGCGACGACAAGAGCTACTACCGTTTCGTGAACATCGCCACCGGGAAGTGCCTGGACAACACCGCCGGCGGCACGGCCCTCGGCAACAAGATCCAGATCTGGAGTTGCTCCTCCGGCACCAACTACAACCAGCTCTGGTACTGACCAGGCGAACCTGCAGCCAGCCAGACCCCGCTGTACTGCGCTCCTGCGCGGCGCTGAAATGGTCAGCGCCCCCAGCGGCACCCATGTCGCTCGTCAAGCTGATGACGACACCATGTCATAAAACCAAAGATGCCCGCCAGGACCAAGCCGAACACCGGCAGCAACGCCACTCTTCCGGCCACCCACATCATGGTGTCGGGCCGCTGGTAGAGCCCGAAGACCAGCACAGTCAGCACCAGCGCCGTCATGTGCCACACGAAGACCCGCATCGCCGACAGATTCGCCGTCGCCACCACCGCCCAGAGCCGGGGCCGCCGCATCAGGGCGGCCAGCGGCTCGCGCAGCAGCAGGGCCAGCCCCACCTGCGCGATGCCGAAGCTCACCGCCGCCAGAGAGGGCGGGCTCAGGTTGGAGACCCGCTCACCGGTGACGCCGACCATGCTCGCCGGGTAGCCGAACCAGCCGACCAGCGCCACCGCCCCGGCCGCGCCGCCGGCCGGCAGCCAGGCGGCCGTCCCGCGCGCCCGCAGCCCGCCGTTCGCGCTCAGGATCCCCAGCAGGTACGGCACCAGCCACCCGGCGAGCAGGTTCAGCCAACCGACCTGCTCGGGAGCGCCGAGGACGAAGCGCGCCACGTCGACGACCGCCACCGTGGCCACCATCGCGGCGACGGCGACGCCGGGCCGTACCCGCAGGAGGAGAGGGGTGCACGCGGTCAGCAGCGCGAACACGGCCAGGAACCAGAGCGGGGCCACCGCGGGCAGGACCACGGCCCGCAGCTCGCGGTAGGGCAGGCCGCCCAGCGTCGACAGCAGCGTCGCGAGGACCGCCCAGAGGACGATCATCGGCACGGCGGGCAGCAGCAGGCGGCGCATCCGCGCCGACACCCACTTCCCGTACGGCCGGCGGGCGCTCCCGGCGGCGACGTGGCCGCCCACGAAGAAGAACAGGGCCAGCGCCTGGAAGATCCAGGACAGGGCGCCGAGACCGGGTAGGTGGACCAGGGGGCTGGTGATGACCAGGTGGGGGTTCAGCTCCCAGGCCGCGCCCAGCCAGTGGCCCAGGACGACGCCGAGGATCGCGAACGCCCGCAACGCGTCCAGCGCCCGGTCACGGCCGGGCGGGGTGGCCTGCTCGATCCTCTCCACGTGCCGGGCCCAGCGGCCGGCGCGCGCGAGCGGATCAGCCATGCGACACCTCCGCCGCCCTGCCGAGGGTGATGAGGGCCAGGTTGCGCAGGGAGGCGGTGCCGGGGGTGAAGTAGTCGCTGTGCCCGCCGGGGCCGGTGGCGAAGAGGCGGGCGCCGAAGGCCGGGTCCATCGGGTCGCCGCCGAAGCCGAAGGGGCCGAGCTTCAGATCGGGCACGTACGACACCCAGTCGCGGTCCCCCCGCCCCGCCCACACCCGGGGCGCCTCACCGCCGGAGGAGCAGGAGCCGCCGGAGGCGTCGGCGGGTCCGGAGGTCAGGGCGGCGGCGGTGGGCCGGGTGGTGCCGGGGCTGCCGAAGAGCGCCACGTCGGCGAGGGGCAGGCCGGGGGCGGCCTTCGCGCAGACCACCGAGCCGTAGCTGTGGCACAGCAGGCTGATCGGGGCACTCGTGCGGGCGCGCAGGCCGGTGACCTCCTGCCGCAGGGCCCGCGCGCCGTCGTCGGCCGCGCCCTCGGTCAGGACGTCGGTGCTCCACGTGGCCGGGCTGTCGTAGCCCAGCCACGCCACCACCGCCACGCGGGCGCCGGGGTCCAGGCGGCGGGCCTCGGCGAGCAGGGCCCGCGCGGCGCCGCCCGGACGGCGGGTGCTGTTCTCGAACGTGGCGGCCGTGGTGTCCGAGCCGGGCACGATGATCGCCACCCGCTCGGCAGTGGCGAGATCGCCGTACACCTTGACGAGCCGTTCGCCCGCCGGGGGCTGCGCCGCTCCCGTCGCCCCCAGGACCACCACGCCCGCCGCGATGAGTTGCCTGATCATCGGACCCTCCTGTCCCTCTGTAGATGAGGGACCTGAAGCTACGAATCAGGCCTGGTCGTCCGCGTCGCCGTATGGAGTGGTCTTCGCGCGTCACTCTCAGGGGGTACGGCGGTCAGGCAGGGGGGCGGTGACCGCGAAGCCGCCCTCGGGTGTGGGACCGGCCGCGCGGGGGTGCCAGCGGGATTCACTCACCCGGCCGCACCAGTCCGGTCTCGTAGGCGTAGACGATCGCCTGGGCGCGGTCGCGCAGGTCGAGTTTGCCCAGCACCCGGCCCACGTGCGTCTTGACGGTCTGCTCCGAGACGATGAGGCGGGTGGCGATCTCCTGGTTGGACAGGCCCTGCGCGATCAGCGTCAGCACCTCGGTCTCCCGCTCGGTCAGCTCGGCCAGCCGCCGCACCGTCGGCGCACGGGGGCCGCCCAGCCGGGCGAACTCGGTGATCAGCCGCTTGGTGATCGCCGGGGCGATCAACGCCTCACCCGCCGCGACCACCCGGACGGCTTCGGCGAGCTGCAGGGCGGAGGCGTCCTTGAGCAGGAACCCGCTCGCCCCGGCCCGCAACGCCTCGTAGACGTAGTCGTCCAGATCGAAAGTGGTCAAGATCAAGATTTTTGGTAAAAAATCGCCAGAAGTCAGGATCTGGCGGGTCGCTTGCAGGCCGTCCATCTCCGGCATCCGCACGTCCATGAGGATCACGTCCGGCTTCAGCAGCGCCGCCCGCTCGACGGCCTCCCGTCCGTTCGCCGCCTCCCCGATCACCTCGATGTCCGGCTGGCTGCTCAGGAACACCGTGAACCCGGTCCGCACCATCCCCTGATCGTCCGCGATGAGCACCCGGATCACGATCGCACCTATCCCTCGTCCGGCACGGGCAGGACCGCCCGCACCTCGAACCCGCCGCCCGCCGGCGGTCTCGCCTCCAGCGTGCCGCCCAACAGGGTGGCGCGTTCGCGCATGCCGAGCAGGCCGTGCCCGGCCCCCGTGGGTCCCGGGGACGCGCCGCCCGGCCCGTTCACGACGCGCAGCCGTACCTCCTGGGCGGTCCGCGTGATCTCCACCGCCACGGCCGAGCCCGGCGCGTGCCGCATCGCGTTGCTCAGCGACTCCTGGGTGATCCGGTAGACCGCCAGCTCCACCGCCGAGGGCAGTCCCTCCAGCGGGCCCGAGCGCTTGACCGTGACCGCGATCCCGGCCGCGCGGGTGGTCGCGACCAGCTCCTCCACCCGGTCCAGGCCGGGTTGCGGCGCGGTGTCGGTACGGCCCTCCTCATCACGCAGGACGCCCAGCACCTGCCGCAGCTCCGCCATCGCCTCCAGTGACAGCCCGCGGATCTGCGCCAGGCCCTTCTCCAGCAGCTCGGGGTCACCCCGCGCCTCCAGCGGGACGGCCTCGGCCTGGATCGCGATCACCGACATGTGGTGGGCGACCACGTCGTGCAGCTCACGGGCGATGCGCGTCCGCTCGGCGAGCACGGCCTGCGCCCCCTCGGCGAGCTCGGTGCGCCGCTCCTCCTCCACCAGCTTGGCCGTGGCGCTGCGCCGTACGCGCACGTTGTAGCCGAACAGGAGTGCGACGGTCACGACGATCATCTCGATCACCACGCCCGTGTCGGGGTTGCCCACCCACAGGGTGAGGACGGTGAGGAACCACACGACCAGGGAGACCGCGGGTTTCGCGCGGAGGCCCACGGCGTAGAGCACGAGCAGATAGGTGATCGCCGCCGGGGTGGAGTACGGCAGATCGTCGGGGTTGAGCCGCGTCGTGACGTAGATCGCGAACGGGTAGGACAGTGCGGCGGTCCGCCAGGCCGCCAGCGGCCATCGGTCGCGCAGGGCCAGCGGCACGGAGCAGGCCAGAGCGGCCACGTAGACCAACAGGACGGGCACCCCCACCAGCGAGCGGGTGGCCCAGAGCAGCTCGTTGGCGTTGAGGAACTCCGAGAGCGTCGAGCCGAAGAAGAGATAGGCCAGGACGAGGTCCCCGACCTGGACCACGTCGATCGTCCGGAAGGGCAGCGGTCCCGCCCACCGGGGCATGGGCCGGCGCAGGCGGGGGGAACGGGGAGTCGGCGGGTCCGCGTCGCCCCGGGCCAGCGTGTCCCAGAGGGCGTTCAAGACGGCCGAGATCACCGGACCAGCCTACGAGCTGCCTGACCTGCATCGCATCACCCCTGAGAGGGTCACTCCCAAGGACTACTTACGTCGAAGCACCAGCAGTTCCGCCTCCTTGGAGACATCTCCGCGTAGCAGAAGTGCGGGCAAAGACAGCAGGGGTGACGGCGTACACCGTGGACAAGATCACAAAAGGATCGCCTCAGCCCTACCCCCCCGAGACGAAGGCCTATGCGCTGCAAGTGATTCGAGTTCTTGAGCCCCACAGGTTCGGCTGATCTTCCGGGCTGTTGTGGATCTGGCTCTTCATTTGTGAACAATGCTCATGTATGGTCGCCGACACTATGAGGAACCGCTGGTTGTCGCCGATCGCTGTCGTGGTGCTGGCCGCCGTCATCGTGCTGGGGGCGGTGTTCGACCCGTCGGGGCTGGCCGCGCCGTACACCTGGACGGGCGCCGACCTGTTACCCGTCGCCGGGCTCTGGCAGGTGGCCGCGCTGGCCGTCTACGTACCGCTGCTGCTGGCGGGGGTGGGGGTGCTGGCGTGGGTGGTCGCTCGCGGGCGTGCCCCGCTGCGTACGGCACTGCTGGTGTGGGGTGCGGTGGTGTGGTCGGCGATGGCGGCGAAGCTGGTGATGTCGCTGGTGATGGCCTTCGGTGATGTGGTCTACCTGGCGTGGTCGACCGGCTTCACCGGCGTCAAGGCGGCGGTCTTCGGCCTGCCGGTCCTGGCAGCCGCCTGGCTCACCCAGCTCCTACGCCGCCGCCCCACCCCACCCCCTTCGAGCTCGGCCTCCCCAGGGTCGGGTGCTGGACCCGCTGCGGCCTCGGGGGCGTTCTTCCCGCGGGCTTCGGGGCCGGGGTGGGTGGCGGCGGGGGTGGCCATGGTCTTGGGTGCGTCGGTCGGTGGGGTGTGGTGGGGCGGCTCACCCATCGGGTACGCCATCGGCGACTCCCCGCTGGCCCCGGCGCCCGAGGCGGGACCGCTGGGCTGCCTCGCCGCCGTCACCCTGCTGGGCGTGACGACCTGGGCACTGAACCGCTGGCTCAGTGCCACCACCTCGCCGCGGGCCGTCGTGGCCGGGATCTCCGCGCTGGGAGCGGCCGCGACGCTGGGCCTGGTCGAGGTGGCCGTCGGGCTCCCCGGCGACCTGGCGGGCGGCGACACGTTCTGGGCACCGGCGATCATGCTCCGCCTCGCCCCCGCGCTCTCCCTCGGCGCCCTCCTCGCCCTCGCAACGGCAGCCCTCGTCGCCCTCCTCCCGGCCCTCCTCCCGGCGCAAAGAACCGCCCTTCTCCCGGCGCGTAAGGGCGTCGCCTTTTCTGCGCCGATACGGATGGCGGTTGTCGTGGCCGCGGCGGCGCTCGCCGTACCGCTCCTGCAGCCCGGCACCACCGCTGCGCAGCCACCACGCACCAAGGGCCTGGCGCTCTCAGCCGACCGCAGGATCATCGACGCCGACGGCAACGAGGTGCTGCTGCGCGGCGTGAACGTCAACCAGCTCGAAGACTACTTCCAGAAATTTCCGGACAAGGCGGTGACGCGACCGCTCACCGAGGCCGATTTCGCCGGTATGGAGCAGATGGGCTTCAACGTCATCCGCCTCGCCCTGTCCTGGTCAGCCCTGGAACCCCAGCCCGGCCACTACGACCCGGCCTACCTCGCCAGGATCTCCTGGGCCGTCGAGACCGCGGCCAAGCACGGCCTGCGCACGGTCATCGACATGCACCAGGACGCCTGGGGCAAGGGCGTCGCCGCCGCCCCCGGCACCACCTGCAAGAACGGTTCCCCGATGCACGGCTGGGACGGCGCCCCCACCTGGGCCGACCGCTTCGACGGCACCCCCAAGTGCGAGTTCACCGGACGCGATATCTCGCCGGCCGTCGCCCGCGCCTTCACCAACTTCTACCAGGACAGGGATGGCATCCAGACCCGCCTGGTCGCCGCCTGGGGCATGCTGGCGGAGCGGTTCGCGAACGAGCCGATGGTCGCCGGATACGACCTGCTGAACGAGCCAGGCTTCGGGGAGGCCCCGCCGATCACCTCCGGCGTCCTGCTCGGCCGCTACTACGACCGAGCGATCAAGGCCATCAGGGCGGGCGAGAAGCGCGGCTTCCCACACCTGGTCTTCTTCGAGCCGTCCGTGCTCTGGTCGGGTCTCGGCTTCGAGGTCTCGGTGCCCAAGGACTTCACCGACGACCGGCTGCTCGTCTTCGCTCCCCACCTCTACAACGAGTCGATCACCATCGACCAGGGCACCGGCCTCACCATCACGAGCATCGAGCGCGGCTTCGACCTGGCGAGCCGGGCGGCGGAGTACTACGGCGCCGGGCTCTGGTCGGGAGAGTGGGGTTGGTTCGGCGACCCCACCTCGGCCCCGATCGCGAAATACACCGACCAAGAGGATCGGCACCGCATCGGCGGCGCATTCTGGGTCTGGAAGCAGTCCTGCGGCGATGCCCACGCCGGAGCCGAGTCCAAGACCGGCGGCAACCTCATGATCGAGGACTGTGCCACCGGGAAGGACCTCCCCCCGCCCCCCGAATACCTTGCCGAGCTCTCGCGCCCCTACCCCCGCTCCGCCCCCGGCCGCCTGACCGGCCTCACCTCGGACCAGGCGAGCCTCACGGCCCAGGGCGAAGGCAGCGGGTGCGGCCTCGACGTCTGGTTCCCCGGCAGCGCCCGGCCGGTCGTCCGTAGCACCGGACTCACGGGCGTCACCGCCCGGCAGGCACCGGGCGGCTGGCGCATCACCGGCTGCACCCGAGGCGCCTACACCCTGACCGCACGCCGCTAGGACAGTGGCGGCCACGAGGCGTGAATGTGGCAACCTGCCCATCATCGTCGTTAAGCAGGCGCCGTTCCATCTCGCCGAACGCATCCATGGTTCGGAGCCCCCTCAGATGGGACGACTTCAGACTATGAGCGTAGGCGCCGGCTGATCGGCCGTCAGGTGGAATTACCGCGTATGGCGGGTCCGAGCCACGGCAGGGGGCACGTCGGGCTCCTGAAAACCCGGATATGGGCTCTGCATGACCCGGCGGAGATGACGGTCGTTGCCGAATACCGGCGCCCCACCGACCACCAGACCCCACCCCCCTGTCTCCCCGCCGGGTCGGCGAGACCGGGGGTACGGCGGAGCCCGGCGGTCCAGGTCGGCGAGCACCCCGGGAAGGCATTCAGTCGGAAGCTCTGGTCCGTCGTGACCATTCACAGCCCGCTCCAACCCTCACTTGTTCAATTCCCAACATATTGCTAACGTCCATGTTCATAACGATACAAATCGCACAGCTCGACGAGGCGCGACTCGCGGGCCTGTCGACGCCTTGATGCCAGAGCGGAGAACGACGTGAGGTCAGGATTCACGGCAGCCCCCCCACCGCCTCCGGTCGAGGCGCCGGCCGGACGGTCGCTCTACATCTGGCCGCGCGACGTTCGCCGGCAACTCATCCTCGACCGCTGGCAGGTGACCCACGCCGACCCCGGCGCCGAGCCGGCCGACCTCGACGCCGGCGAATGGCACGACGTCAAACCGGGCGCCATGATCCAGTGGCAGTGGTTCGCAGCCGGGCAAGGCCCTCATCCCTACCTCGGCCGCAACAGCTCGGACTATCGCTGGATGGAAGAACGCACCTGGTGGTTCCGGACGGCAGTCGACCTCCCCGAGGCGTGGTCGGACGAGATCGACCGGCTCGACCTGGTCTTCGACGGCCTCGATCACGATGCGACCATCTGGATCGATCGGGTCCGCACAGCTGACCATTTCGGCGCCTTCGGCGGCCCGGCGCTCGACGTCAGCAGCCTGCTCACCGGCAGCGCCGGGCGGCACGAGGTTCTCGTCGCCATCTCCCCCGCCGGCACCGGGCGAGGCAAGGCGGCCGGCGAAACCGGCCGACTGGTCAAAGCCGAGACGTACAGCCGCTGGATCAACAACCCCGACCTGATGACCGCTGGCATCTGGCGGCCGGTCCGGCTCATTGCGACCGGGGGCTACCGGCTCGAACGGCCGCAGGTCGACACCCGGCTCGCTGCGGACGGTTCCGCTCGGATCGACGTCGAGGTGGAGGTGCTGCGGGCCGATGTCACACCCGATCTCGCCTTCGTCACGCGGTACGGACAGGCCCCGCCGCTGGACGATCCGCGCTTCGCCCAGCGGGCTGCCCCGGCCAGCCGGCTGCGCCTCACCCTGCACGACGCCGCCGGTACGATCGTCGCCCAGGACGCGGTCGAGTTCGAGCCCGTTCGGGGCCGGCAATGGTTGCGCAGCACCCTCGAGCTGGCCGAGCCCGAGCTCTGGTGGCCGAACGGCCTCGGCGACCCGCACCTCTACCGGCTCACGATCGCCCTGGAACAAGGCGAGGCGGTCTGCGACGAGTTGATCACCTCGGTCGGCATCCGGACCTTCGAGCTGACCCGCTCCGACGCGCCGCGCACCGCAGAGCACTGGCTCGGCTGGCAGCCCAAGATCAACGGTCACGACGTCTTCCTGCGCGGGATGAACTGGATGCCGCTCGACCTGCTGCGGCTGAGCAGCACCAAGTACGAGCACTTTCTGCGACTGGCCCGCGAATCCGGTGTCCAACTGCTGCGCGTCTGGGGCGGCGGCCTGATCGAGACCGATGAATTCTTCTCGCTCTGCGACGAGCTCGGATTGCTGGTCTGGCAGGACTTCCCGCTGAACACCGACTACCGCTGCGGCGGGCTCCCGCTCGACGTCTGGGAGCAGCAGGTGGTCTGGAGCATCGCCCGCCTGCGCAATCATCCGAGCCTGGTCATCTGGTGTGGCGGCAACGAGTTCGATCCCTACCTCGACGTGAACGCGGCCGCGGTCGGGATCATGGAGCGTTCCGTCACCGACCTCGACGGCAGCCGGCCGTTCGTCCGCGCCTGCTCCGATGCCGGCGATGTCCATCCCTACCTCGATTTCGACACCAGCTGGTATCTCCCGCTCTATCGGCAGGCACCCGCGATCACCGAATGGGGCGGGCACAGCCTGCCGGCGTACGACAGCCTTCGCGAGTTCATGCCCGAGGCCGAACTCGCCCAGCCATTGGCGATCTTGGACGCCCCGGACCCGGCCCGATTCGAGGACAGTCACCCGACGCTGCGGCAGCACTGGGCCGAGTTCAACCCGACCCGGATCCCGCGGATGCTCGACCGGGCCCGGATCTTCGACGACCTGGATACGGCCGAGAACGAGCGTTTCGTCGAGGCCGTCCAGCTGGGCGCGGCCGAGATCTACGAGACGGTCGGCACCGACTTCCGGGCCGGCGACGTCGCCGCGACGATGGTGATGCCGTGGGTGTTCAGCCGGCCCTGGCCGTCGGTCGGCATGCAGGTCATCGATCACTCCGGCCGGCCGACGCCTGCCTATGCCGCGATCCGTCGCAGCTACGCCCCCATCGCCCTGGCGATCCGCTGCCCGCACGAGGCGCTCGCCCCCGGCGAACGGGTGCCGGTGCAGGTCGCGGTCAACCGCGATGCCGACGAGGCGGTGCTGGCGGCCGGCCAGGTCCGGGTCCGGATCTACGACGACTCCCTCACCCTGCAGCGATCCGACGAGGACACGATCGGCCGGCACGACTTCGTGGCCCTCGATGTCGCCGTGCCCGACCGGCCCGGCTACCTGATCATCGTCGCCGACTTGATCGACGGCGATGGGGTACGCCGGGCGCGGGCGGTCCGGTTCCTGCGGGTGATCGAGCAGCTCGCCGATCCCTCGATCCGCGCCGGTTACCGGCGGGCCCCGCAGCCGACCGCCTTGCACCACCGGCACGGCCTGCGGCCGCTGATCGCCCGTACCGCGACGACCCTGGACCTCAAGATCACCCAACCGCTCGCCGCCGATGCCGCCGGGCCGACCTATGCCGGTGCCGCCACGGTGATCAACTCCGGTCAGCTGCCGGCCCCGTACGTCCGCTGGTGCTGGCCGGATCCCGACTGGATCATGGACGCCGAGGACGACTACTTCTGGCTGGAGCCCGGTGAGAGTCGCCGACTGACGGTGACACTGACCCCGGCCCATCGGACCTCCTCCTTCGCCCCCCCACCCGCCGACAGCGACCCGCCCGATCTCGACCGACTCCGGGTCGCGGCCTGGAACTCCGACGGTACGCGGTGATCCCCGGTCTGCTCGCCGGCAAGACCGTGCTGCTGACCGGAGCGGGCCGCGGCATCGGTCTCGCGCTCGGCCGCGGCTGCTTGGCCGCCGGCGCCACCGTCCTCGCCCTCGATCGCGCCCCGGTGCCCGAGGCCGGCTTCGCCCACACCCTGCGGATCGACCTGGCCGAGGCCGAAGCCGCCGCCCAGGCCCGGGACTGGCTGGTCGGGCTCGGCGTCTCGCCCGACATCGTGATCAACAATGCCGCCGTCAGCGATCAGCGCCGACTCGCCGAGGTGACCGCCGAGCAGTGGCAGTTGATCATGAACGTGAACCTGCGCGCTCCGCAGCTGCTCTCCCGCGAGCTGGTCCCACTGATGACGGGCGGATCGATCATCAACATCACCTCGATCCGTGCCCTCCGCGGCTTCGCGTGCGATTCGGTCTACCAGGCCAGCAAGGGCGGGCTGGAAACACTGACCAAGGCGCTCGCGGTGGAGCTGGCGCCCCGGGGCATCCGGGTCAACGCGATCGCGCCCGGTGCCATCGCCACCGAGCTGAACCGCGCCGTGCTCGCCGACCCGGCGTACCGCGATCAGGCGCTCGGACTGATCCCCCTCGGCCGGTTCGGCAGCGTCGACGACGTGGTCGGGGCGGCACTCTATCTCGGCAGTGATGTTGCCGGCTTCGTCACCGGTTCGACCCTCGTCGTCGACGGCGGGCAATCGATCCGGGGCTGACCTCACATACCCACGACGGAACGGAAGGCTCTTGAACGACCCCTACAGCTACGGCGTCGATGTGCAGACCCTGGTCGACCGCTACCGAGCCCTCTACTCCGGTGCGATCTACGACGTACTCGACGGACTCGGCCTGCCCCATCAAGCCCTGGCCACCGACATCAAGCCGATCCGCCAGGACATGATCATCGCCGGGCCGGCCTTCACTGTGAAGGGCATTTCGGATGCCGCCGGGAACGTGGACATGCGTGACCGGCGGATCCACCTGTTCAACGACATGCGGGCGACCGGCGTACCGCTGCTGGATGTCCGCGATTGCAGCTTCGACACCCAGGTCGCCCACTACGGGGAGATGAATGCGACCGTCGGTGCGGCCAGCGGCGTGATCGGCGCCATCGTCGACGGCGGCTGCCGCGACACCGCCTTCCTGCTGAGGCGCGACTTCCCGGTGATGGCCCGCTACCTGACGCCGGTCGAGGCCTACCAACGGTGGAGCTACTACGAATGGCAGCGGCCGATCGCGCTCCGCGGCGCCCTCTCCAGCGTGGTCCCGGTCCAACCCGGCGACTTCCTGATGGGCGATCTCGACGGCGCCGTGGTGATCCCCAAGAGTCTGGTGATCGAGGTGCTGGAGAAGACCGAGAAACTGGTGGCGACCGAGAACGAGGCCCGCCAGGACTTCGAGAGCGGGCAGGACCCGGTCGAGGTCTACCGCAAGTACGGGCGCCTTTGATGATCAAGATCGCCGAGTATGTCCGGCTTGACCAGCCCCGGCTGATGCGGCTGCTGCGGCAGTGCGGAGTCGATCATGCGGTGCTCCGGCTGCCGGAGCTGGCCGACGGCACGATGCCCGACCATCCGGAGGCGGTCCGGGCCGCTGTCGCCGAGGTACGGGCGGCCGGCTTCTCCGTCGAGGTGATCGAGCCGCTACCGCCGTTCGAACGGATCAAGCAGGGCCTGCCCGGCCGGGACGAGGAGATCGACCGGATCCACCGGTTGATCAAGGTCATGGCCGAGCTGGGGATTCCGGTGCTCTGCCACAACTTCATGGCCAAGCACGGCTGGGGCCGGACCCGATGGGCCGAACCCGGCCGGGGCGGCGCCCTGGTGACCGCGTTCGACATCGATGATCTCGGCGAGCACGCCGAGACCATCAGCGCCGACCAGCTGTGGGCCAACTACGCCTACTTCGTCGCGGCGGTGGTCCCGGTGGCCGAAGAGTACGGGGTGCAGCTCGCCTTGCACCCCGACGATCCGCCGATCCCGTCCTATCGCGGCGTCGCCCGGATCATGATCACGCCCGACGCCCTCGAACGGGCGATGGCGCTGAGTGACAGCCCAGCCCAGGGGCTCGCGTTCTGCCAGGGAACCTTCGCCACCATGGGTGCGGACATCCCGAGCACGATCCGCCGGTTCGCCGACCGGATCCGGTTCGTCCACTTCCGCGATGTGATCGGCACCCCGACCCGGTTCACCGAGACCTTCCACGACGAGGGTCAGACCGACATGGCGGCCGCGATGGCAGCCTATGCCGAGATCGGCTTCGCCGGGCCGATGCGTTCTGATCATGTACCGACCCTGGACGGGGAGGACAACACCTTCCCCGGCTACGAGGTGCTCGGCCGGCTGAATGCCGTCGGCTACATGCGCGGACTGTGGGAGTCCGCGGTGCACGCGAAAGGAAGTTGATCATGACCACGGCCACGGAACCGCTGGTCTGCCGACCACACCCGAACGCCGACTACACCTTGGCGGCCGAGGCCGGGCAGGTGGTCGCGGTGCATACGATCGATCGGACCTGGTCCGGCCATGCGGTCGGTCAGGCGCTGCTCACGCACGGTGATGACCAATATGTGGCCTACTACGACGCCGACCGCTGGCTGACGATCGCCCACCGCCGGCTGGGATCGCCCAAGTGGCAGCGGTTCCGGCTGGACAGCCGGCTCGGCTGGGACAGCCACAACTACGTGGTGATGGCGGTCGACGGTAGCGGCCGGTTGCATGTCTCCGGCAACATGCACGTCGATCCGCTGGTGTACTTCCGGCAAGCCGTGGCCGGCGACGCCTCGACGCTCGAGCGGTTGCCGTACCTGATCGATCCGGACATGGAGCGCCGGGTGACCTACCCCGCCTTCCTGACCGGCCATGACGGCGCGTTGGTGTTCACCTTCCGCGACGGCTCCAGCGGCGACGGGGTCAACTACTTCTGCCGCTACGACCACGAAGCGCGGACTTGGCGGCCGCTGCTCAGCGCTCCCCTGTTCGACGGCGAAGGGCAGCGCAACGCCTATGCCGAGGAGCCGAAGCTCGGGCCCGACGGCTGGTACCACGTCTCCTGGGTCTGGCGGGACACCCCGGATGCCTCGACCAACAGCCGGCTCAGCTACATGCGCAGCCCGAACCTGCTCGACTGGCAGACCCTGGACGGGCGACAGGTCGTGCTGCCGGTCACCTACGACCTGCCCGGGGTGGTGATCGAGGACGTCCCGATCCGCGGCGGCCTGCTGAACGGGTTGCACAAGATCGGCTTCGACGCCACCGGGCTGCCCACCGTCGCCTATCACCGCTATGACGAGGCCGGCGGCAGCCAGCTGTACGTGGCCCGCGGCGAAGCGAGCGGCTGGCGGATCCGACGGGTGACCGATTGGCAGGGCCGTTGGCAGTTCGGCGGCGGCGGGTCCCTGGCCGGGGGCATCCGGCTCGGCCATACGGTCCTGCTGCCCGACGGTCGGCTGCGGCTCGACTATGAGTACCGGGACACCAGCGGCGAATGCCGGGGCGCCGGCGGCGCCTTGATCCTCGACGCCGAGACCCTGGCCCCGCACGCCGAGGTGCCGGTGCCGCCGGCCTACCCGGCCGGCATCGCCGGACCGGCCCGGCTCGACTACCCCGACATCACGGTCCGGACCGCCACCGACCGCGGCGCGGCCGGCGACGACCGCTACGTGCTGCGCTGGGAGACCCTCGCGCCTCATCGCGACCAGCCGCGCGTCGCCTGGCCAGAACCGCAGCCGCTGGAGCTCTATCACTTCTCCCGTTGACCGCCCGCACACCTTGACGCACGTTCGCTACGGCGCTTGATGTTCAAAAAGGAACAATCACGTTCAACAAGGGAGAATGGTCGATGGAATCTGATCTGCCCACCTCATTCGGCCGCCGCAGCTTCCTTCAGCTCGTGGCAGCCCTGTCCGCCGGCGCCGGGCTGGTGGCCAGTACCGAGCTGCTGTCCGGAGCGCCGGCGTACGCGGCGCCGCAACCAGCCGCACCGACCACGCCCGCCTTACTGCTCGATGAGACCTTCGCCTTCCTGGTCGACTTCGATCCGCGCCAGCTGACCGCCTCGGGCTGGGAGCTGCGCGGCCTCGGCGGCGGTATCAGCTACTCGTTCGGCAACTGGTTCCGGCTGACCGATGCCGCCGGCGCCCCCACCGTCGGGATGAGCAAGCGATTTCGCCGGGTGACCACCGGCTCGCTCACCTGGGAGTTCCGGTTCCAGCCGATCGCGGGCGTCGAGGGCGCGACCTTCTCGCTGCTCGATGATCAAGCAACCGTCGGCATCGGGCTGACGATCAGCGGGGGGCAACTCCGCTACCTGGCCCCGACCGGTGCGGTCGCCCTGACCTCGGTCGCCGACGGTACCGCGTACGGCGTCCGGGTGATCGCCGATCTGGCGACGGACACGGTGGCCATCGACGTCAACGGCCGGCGGCTGCTCGCCGGCGCCGCCTTCACCCAGGCCGTCACCGGTTTGGACACGATCGCCGTCGACACCGCCGCCACCTCCGATCTCTATCTCGGCCCGCTCCGGATCGCCGTCGGCTACCGGCTGCTGGAGGACTTCGTCTCGGTGAACCCCGGCAACACGCTTGGCGGCTGGGCGCTGGGCGGCACCGGTTCGCTGTCGGTGATCAAACTCAACGCGTCGCGGCATGCCGACAACCACACCCTGCGGCTGATCGCGACGACCGGACCGGCCACCGCGACGACCACACTGGTCGCCTCGACGGCCGCGAGCCGGTTCGACCTGTCCTTCTTCCTGCCGGTCAACTCCAACGGGCTGGTGATCGAACTCTGGCTCGGCAACGGCCGTCACCTGCGGCTCTCGGTGGCCAACGCGAAGCTGCACTACCGCGATGCCACCGGCGCCGACGTGGCCTTCTCCTCGCTCAACTTCGCGGCCGAGATCTGGCATCACGTGGCGGTCGTGCTGGACGGCACGACCGCCGACATCTTTCACAACAGCAAGCAGAAGGCGACCCAGGTCACCCTCGCGGCGGCTGCCCCGTCGGCGCCGGCGAAGCTCACCTTGACGGTGGCGGCCGGCGCGACCGCGTACTTCGACGACGTCAAGATCACCGACACCATCCCCTTTCCGAGCGACTACGTACCGGCACCGGCACCGGTCGGCACCGGCAGCTATCTGGTCGGCGTCCAGTCCTGCTCACTCTGGCGGGAGGGCTACCACCGCGGCTGGGACGTGATCAATCCTCACCCGGAGCGCAAGCCTTACCTGGGCTTCTACGACGAGGGTTCGCCCGAGGTCGCCGACTGGGAGACCAAGTGGCTGGCCGAGAACGGGATCTCCTTCCAGATCTACTGCTGGTATCGCCCGCAAGCCGGCAAGGGCACGGCGATCAAGATGCCGCGGCTCGGCATGCACCTGCATGAGGGCTTCCTCGAGTCCCGCTACAGCAGCGCCGTCGACTTCATGATCATGTGGGAGAACGCCGGCGAGCCGACCGACAGCGCCGACTTCCGCAAGTACATCGTGCCGTTCTGGCTGGAGTACTACTTCAAGGACCCGCGCTATCTCAAGATAGACAACAAGCCGGTGATCTCCATCTACAAGATCGCCGCCCTGATCACCAGCTTCGGCTCGACCGCCGGCGTCAAGGCCGAAATCGACTACCTGCGGTCGCGGGCGGTCGCGGCCGGCTTCGCCGGATTGATCGTGCTGGGTACCGGAACGACCGCGACCGCCGCGCTCGGTTTCGACGCCGAGTACGCCTACAGCCGCAAGGGCTACTTCGGGCCGCAGACCGCGGCCATGCTGGAGCGCCGCGCAGTCAGCACCGTGGACGTGCTGCCGACCGTCTCGATCGGCCGCGACGACCTGGCCTGGAACGGCGTGCCCGGCGACTATGCCGGCCCGGCCACCTTCGGCGATCTTGCCGTGTGGGCCCGGGACACGTTCATGCCGGCCGCACCGGTCGGCGCCTTGTCTCGCCGGATGGTGATCTTGGACAACTGGAACGAGTACGGCGAGGGGCACTTCCTGTTCCCCGCCGAGCTTGCCGGGTTCGCCTATCTGGAAGCGATCCGCACCGCCTTCGGCACGTCGGCCGGGGTGGCGCACACGACGCCGACGCCAGCCCAGATCAGCCGGGTGACCAGGCTGTATCCGGCCGATCGGCGGTTTCCACCGATCAATGCGACGGTACCGGCGAAGTCGAGCGTCTTTGATCACGAGTGGACGTTCGACACCGACGGTGATCTTGAAGGCTGGTCCGATCTGCACGGCACCATCACCGGGATGCGGGTCGAAGCCGGCGCCCTGCGCGGCACCGCCACCACCACCGACCCGGTGGTGCAGACGCCAAGCGGCCTCGACTTCGAGGCCGCCGACCATCCCTACATCCGGGTCAAGCTCAGCACCAGCGTGCCGAGCCAGCAGGAGTTCTTCTTCGTCACCCCGACCGAGGCGACGTACGCCACCGACAAGGGCATGGACTTCTGCGCGAACCCGGTGCCGGGCACCACCGACGAGTACGACATCGCGGTCTGGCGGATGCCGAAGTGGCGCGGAACCATCCGCCAGTTCCGGATCGACCCGCTGACGCTGACCGGCGACTTCGCGATCGAATCGGTCCGGGTGATGTACGTGCCGCTGCCCGGTCCGCGGGCCCGCCTGAACGGTGCGCTCTATCCGGACCTACCTGTCCATACCGTCGGCGCCGTCGCCTTCGTGCCTGCGGACTTCGTCTTCCGGCGGCACGGCCTCAAGGCCGAGTTCCGATCGGCGAATGGCCGCTGCCTGGTCCGGCAGGGCAGCTCGTTGATCGAGGCGATCATCGGCAGCACCACGGCCACCCGAGACGGCGTCGCCTTCACCCTGGACGCGGCCCCGAAGCTCGGCGGCTACGGCGAAGTGCTGCTGCCGCTCAGCTTCTTCTCCGGCGGCCTCGGCGCCACGACCAGCTGGAACGGCACCGACCTCGTCCTGGACCTGCCATGAGGCCGACGGGTTGGGTCATGAGCCGCCGGACCGTACTGGCCGGGGCGCTCGGCCTCGCGGCGACCGGGGCGCTGGACTGGAAGGCCCGCTCGGCCTGGGCCGCGGTCGAACCGACGGTGATCACCGTCAGCCCGGACGGCACCGCCGACTTCCTCTCTCCGCGGCTGGCCAACGCCTCGATCACGTCCTCCTCCGCGACCAACCCGTACCTGATCATGGTCCAGCCCGGCGTCTACACCGAGCGGGAGTGGACGGTGGCCCCGTACACCACGATCCGCGGCACCTCCAGGACCGATTGCATCCTCGCCGGCGCCCTGCCCGACTCGGCCACCGATGCCCAGATCTCCGGGAATTCCACACTGTGGTTGAAAGAGACGGCCGGCCTGGAGAACCTGACCGTCACCGCCGTCAACATGCGGTACGCGGTGCACTCGGAGAGTTCCGGCGGCAACGCCGACGCCGTACACCTGATCAAGAACTGCCGGATCGAGCACCTCGGCAACCAGGGAGCACGGGCCTGGCGGACCGCCAACCCCGGGTCGGGGATGTCACCGTCGACGGTCTGGGTGAGCGAGCGCCCGTGGGGCTACGGCTCGGCCTCAGGAGTGTATGAACGGTTCGAGGACTGCACCTTCGTCGGCACCCGCGAACCCTGGTACATCCATACCAACAAGGACTTCACGGCCCCGACCGTCAACGAGCTGGTGAACTGCGAGCTGATCCAGACCGGTCCGTTCACGGCGCCGATGCTGACCGTGCAATCGCTCGGTTCTGGCCAGGCCGACTCGGTCACCCTGACGGGTTGCACGCTGACCGGCCGATTCATCTACGACGAGGACCGGCCCTGGATCTCCGTCAAAGCCGACCGGCAGGTCGCCGACAAGTCCGAAACCTCGATCACCCTGACCGACTGCACGCCGGTCGGCTACCGGGCCGCGCATCGCGGCCTCGCACTCAAGCTGACCGCGGTCGACACCGCCCATGACATCTCGATCGACGTCGCGGGTGACGCGGCACCGTTGCTGATGGGTACGCCGACGTTCCGGCACGGCGGCGGCGGAATCGCCTCCTATACCTACGGACAATGGGATATCTCAGGCATTCTGGTCGGCTCGGCCGGCAATGTCACGGTGGACAACACCCTCGGGCGGCGGCTCGGCAACTGCGCCACCACCCCGCGGCAGTTGATCATCATGATCGGCGGCACCACCCGGGTGATCGACTTCACCGAGGACCTGACCGGCCAACCCAACGCGTACATCCTGAACTTGATCAACATCCAGGTCTCCGGCCAGTTGGTCGCGGCCGAGTACGCGGTCACCGCCGGCGAGACCTATCCGACGTTCACCGAGCGGGAGTCCGTACAGGCGAACACCGGCACCGCGGGCATCGCGCGGTGGGCGGCGGTGGTCGCCACCGGCACCGGCGTCCGGCTGATGACGGCGACCGATCCGGCGGCGGCACTGGCAGGGGTGGCGATCGAACAACTCGGGCCCGGACGGTCCGGCCGGGTCCTCGCCGCCGGCATCCTCCGCCCCAATCAGCTGCTCGGGATCGCGACGGCCACCGTGCTCAACGGCCAGCCGCTCTACCTCTCCGACACGGTCGCCGGGCGGTTCAGCATGAGCGGTACCCGGCAGGTCGGGGTGGCCATCGCAGACGGCTGGATGCAGCTGCCGTGACGCGGCGCTGGGCGTTCGGTCTCGGACTCGGCGGGAATGTTCAATATGCTATTAATCGCACGCCATGTGCACACGAGACCGTGCCAGCCAGGGAGAGTCAGATCGATGTCGGTAGCCAATCGCCACGAGCTCATCGTCGCCCGGGCCCGCGAGCGAGGATTCGCCCGGGTCACCGAGCTGGCGGCCGAGCTCGGGGTCACCGGCATGACGATCCGACGAGATCTGGACGATCTGGTCGAGCGAGGGCTGCTGCGCCGGATCCGCGGCGGCGCCGTCCCGTCCACGGTGACCGGCGGCTCGGCCGGCCCGGCCCCGGTCCCCGGACCGGCCAGCCGGCGGGTCGGGATCGTGGTGCCGGACATGTCCTTCGACGCCGCCACGGAGACGGGCCCGACGGCCGGTGGCTCCAGCCTGGTCTACTACTTCGGCCGGGTGCTGGCCGGCGCCCGGCAGGAGATCGAGAGCGCCGGCGCACGGGCCACGCTGATGTTGCTCAGCAAGCCGGGCTCGGGCGAGGAGGCCCCGGTCGACGAGGCCGCCGAGGAACGCCGGATCGTCGAAGAGCTCGCCGCCCAGGTCGACGGCATCCTGCTGACCCCCAATGCGCACATCGGCCAGGGCGCCAGAGAGTACCTGGAGTGGCTGCAGGCGCTGCCCGTCCCAGTGGTGCTGATGGAGCGCGAACTTCCGCTGAAGACGGCCTCGCCGAACGTCTCGTCGGTCCGCTCCGCCCACGGGCTCGGCGTCGGCGCGGCGATCGATGAGCTGCGCGCGCACGGTCACCAGCGGATCGCGCTGCTGGTCCACCCGCCGTCGCAGACCGCGAGCTGGATCCGGGAGGGCTGGCAGGCGGCGATCAAGGACCGGCGGCTGTCGGCGCCGATCCATTCCATCGCCGACCTGCCCGGCTGGCCTGCCCCTGCCGTCGTCTCGGCCTTCCTGGACGACCTGCTGGCCGCCGACGTCACCGGCCTGCTCTGCCACAACGACAACAACGCGTACGCCTTGCTCGTGGCCTGCAAGTCGCGGGGGATCTCGATCCCCCGGGACTTCTCGATCATCGGCTACGACGACGACTACGCCGGCATGTTCGATCCGCCGCTGACCTCGGTGGCGCCGTCGCGCCGCTACGTCGGCAGCCTGGCGGCCAAGCTGCTGCTCGAACGGATCGAGCGCGGCGACGAGGCCGCCGCCACCCACGTCCAGGTCGAGCCGGTGCTGGTGCTGCGCGACTCGGTCGGCGACGCGCCCACCCACTGAGACTGGCACCGGCTTTCCTGTCTCCCTATGCCGTCCCGGCGGCCGGGCGCGGACCTGTCCCTCGCTGCAGCGCTCCAGCACACAACCTGGCTTTGCCGCTCTTGGACGCCGCCCGATGCCGCTTGGCCGCCGTCTTGGCCACTGCCTTACGCTGGCTCATCGTCAGCCCCATGGATCACACGGTGATCATCGCTCTAGGTGAGCTAGGCATTTCTCATCAGGCACACGCACCCTTGACAAAATGCACATTCCTGAACGTACCATGTTCAATAGCAAACATTTTGGTGCGGTTAACGGCTGCTCACCTTTCGAGAGGGAGTCGACATGGACGTCCGCCGTGATCAGCACGCCGTCACCGCGACGACGACCGATCCGCTCGCCGCTCCGCCGCCCAGCTCCGCTCAGTCCGCCCCAGTCCGGCGGCGCTCGGCGAAGCGATCCCTCGGAGCCCGGCTCCGGGAGAACTGGATCCTCTCGCTGTTCGCGGCCCCGGCGTTGTTGATCATCATTTTGTTCCACTACTACCCGTTGCTCGGCAATGTGATCGCCTTCCAGGACTACCTGCCCTTCCTCGGGATCGGCGGGTCGGAGTGGGTGGGCTTCAGCAACTTCGCGATCTTGTTCAATGGCGATCCGGCCTTCATCGCCGCGGTCCGGAACACGCTGGTGATCACCTTGGTGCAGACCGTCTTCGTGTTCCCGGCACCGATCGTGCTCGCGCTGGTGCTGAACGGCCTGGTTTCGGAGCGGATCAAGCGGACCGTGCAATCGATCATGTATCTGCCGCACTTCCTCTCCTGGGTGATCGTGGTGTCGGTGTTCCAGCAACTGCTGGGCGGCAGCGGCCTGCTCAACAACTGGATCCGCCAGCACGGCGGCGATGCGCTCCAGATCATCGGCAATCCAGACGACTTCATCGCCTTGCTCACCTCGCAGGTGATGTGGAAAGACACCGGCTGGGCGACGATCTTGTTCCTGGCCGTGCTGTCCCAGATCAACACCGACCTGTACGAAGCATCCAACGTCGATGGCGCCTCCCGCTGGCGCCAGCTCTGGCACGTCACCCTGCCCAGCATGCGCGGCATCATCATCCTGCTGTTGATCTTGAAGCTCGGCGACTCGCTGACCGTCGGCTTCGAACAGATCATTCTGCAGCAGGACGCGGTCGGCATCGACGCGTCGGAGGTGATCGACACCTACGTCTACAACAACGGCATCGTCGGCGGCAATTGGGGCGTCGCCGCCGCGGTCGGGCTGGTCAAGGGTGTGATCAGCGTCGTCTTGGTGCTCGGCGCCAACAAGGTCGCCCATCTCTTCGGCGAGTCGGGGGTTTACCAGAAATGACCGCGCTCACTCGCCGGCCCGCTCCCGCCCGCCGGACCCAGCTCCGCAACGGGCAGTCGCCGGCCCATCCGGTGATGCGGGTGATCAAGGGCCTGACCCTGTTGATCGCCTGCGCCCTGGTCGTGATGCCGTTCGTCGCCATCGTCTCCACCTCGCTCGCCGACAACGACCAGATCACCCGGGCCGGCGGCCTGGTGCTGTGGCCGGAGCAGTCCACCTTCGACGCCTACACCGCGGTGTTCACCGGCGGTGTGGTCAGCCGGGCGCTCGGCATCTCCGTCTTCGTCACCACGGTCGGCACCGCCTTGTCCTTGATCACCACCGCGCCGCTGGCGTACGCACTGTCCCGGCCGACCCTGGTCGGCCGCCGGCTGGTGATGATGCTGGTGCTGTTCAGCCTGCTGTTCACACCCGGCATGCTGCCGACCTATCTCGCGGTCAAGCAGCTCGGCCTGCTGAACAGCCTGTGGGCCTTGATCATCCCGACCATGGTGAATGCCTTCAACGTGATCGTCATGCATTCGTTCTTCAAGAGCCTGCCCCAGGAGCTGTTCAACAGCGCCAAGATCGACGGCGCCTCAGAGTGGCAGATCATGATCAAGATCGTGCTGCCGTTGTCGAAGGCGATCTTCGCCGTGGTCGGTCTGTTCTACGGCGTCGGCTACTGGAACTCGTTCTTCACCTCGCTGCTCTACCTCGACGACTCGAGCCTGTGGCCGCTACAGATGGTGGTCCGCTCCTACGTCGTCGGCGGCAGCCAGCTCAGTCCGGCCGAGCTCGGCAACCCCGAGGTACTGCCGCCGCAACCGGCGCTGCAGATGGCCATCCTGGTCATTTCGATCATCCCGATCGTCTGCGTCTATCCCTTCCTGCAAAAGCACTTCGCCAAGGGTGTGCTCACCGGGGCTGTCAAAGGCTGACCCCCTCCGCTCACCCCTCGCTCCTCACCCCTCACCGAACACCAGGAGCCCTTCGTGGACGCTGCCCTCTCCCGCCGCTCATTCCTCGGCGGCACCGCTTCCGCCGCGGTCCTCGCCGTCGCCGGTACGTCGACCCTCGCCGCCTGCAGTCCTGGCGGCGGCCCGACCGGTCCGACGCCCCCCGGCGCGGGCACCCTGCCGACGTACGTGCCGTTCAACGGGGTCGCCCCGGACAGCCCCGGCGCTGCGGGACGCGCCTCCGACGTCTTCTTCCGCTACCCGGCCTCCCCGGCCCGCGCGATCTCGGCGATCCCGGGCGACGGCAAGCCGTTCACCGCGCTGACCATCGCCGACGTCGCGCCGCCCGCACTGGGGGCGAATCAGTTCTGGCAGCAGGTCAACGAGCGGATCGGTTCGCCGTACCAGCCGAGCTTCGCCCCTGGCGCGGACTATCCGGCCAAGTTCGCCACCGTCTCGGCCGGTGGAGCGATGCCCGACTTCTTCACCGTGCTGCCGGACACCCCGTCGCAGACCGAGCTGTTCGCCGCGACCGCGCTCGACCTGTCCGAGTACCTGGCAGGCGATGCGATCAAGGACTATCCGTCGCTGGCGAACATCCCGACGGAATCCTGGCGGGGCACGGTTTTCAACGGCCGCATCTATGCCCTGCCGATCACTCGCGGCATCCAGAACACCTGGGTGATGTACGGCCGCAAGGACCTGCTGGCGGCCGCCGGTATCACCGCCGATCCGAAGGATTTCGCCGACTTCGAGGCCCAGCTGAAGGCGCTCACGGACCCGAGCCGTAACCGGTGGGCGCTGGCCTCGATTCCGCTCGACTACGTCCGGCAGATGCTCGGCATCCCGAACCGGTGGAGCGCCGAGGGCGGCACGCTGACCAGCGCGCTGTCCCATGCCGCGCAGCAGGAGGCCCTGGAGGCGACACGCAAGATCGTCGAGGCCGGCTACATCAATCCCGATGCCGCCACCTCACCGAACGAGCGTCAGAAGACCTGGCTGCTGGCCGGTTCGTCGGCCTTCGGCTGGTTCACCCTCAGCGCCTGGCCGACGCTCAAGACCGAGGGTTCCGGTGCGTACGACGCCCGCGGCACGACGGTGCCCGGCTTCGCTGATGGCGATGTCGGCCGCGCCTGGCTCGGCGATCCGAACCACAGCATCGTCGGGATCGCCAAGGCCAACAAGGACCGGGTGAAAACGATCTTGAAGATGGCCGACTGGCTGGCCACCCCTTTCGGCACCGAGGAGTACCTGTTCCGCAACTACGGCGTGGAAGGCGTGCACTACACGATGGCCGACGGCACCCCGACGCCGATCGCGGAGAAGAGCCCGGAGCGTTCGTTGGGACTCGCCTATCTGAGTGCGCCGCCGCGGGTGAACTTCGCCCCGCTCAAGGAAGTGCTGCTGGCCAATCAGAAGTTCGAGTTCGCGGTCACCGCGAATGCGGTCGGCAATGCGGCGACCGGTCTCTACTCCAATACCCAGTCGCGGCGTGGCGTCGCCCTCGACACCGCGATCAAGAACCTGGAGCTGGACATCGTGCTGGGCCGTAAGCCGGTCTCGGCCTGGGAGGCCGGCGTCCAGACGTATCTGAACAACGGCGGCAAGGCCATCGCCGCGGAACTGCAGAAGGCCGCGGACGCGAACCACAGGACGAGTGGTTCCTGAGCCGGGATTCCAGTCGTGAGGAAGAGTCAGTTCGTGCCTCCGGAATGGGCTGGCCTTCCTTGAAGGTCGGTCAACGTGCCGTACTTGCCTGAAAAGATCATCTCGCTCTGACCTGCGAGAAGAGGCCAAGAACCCAAGACAACGATCGAGGGCGTCGTCGCGGGCCTCGATGAACCAGACGCGGATCTCGATGGTCTGGAGGTGGCCCGGTCAAAGTGGCGAAGACGGCAGGCTGCGCGCGCGTTCGAGGAGGCTTGCCAGAGCGGCAGGTTCCTGAACGGCCGAGACTGGAGGGGCTCCGTCAATGACGAGTGCAGGTACGCCCCGGATTCCCCTCTGGGTGGCGCGGCGTTCGTCGGCTCGGACTTCAGCGGTGAACGCGTCGCCGGTCAAGAGTTCACCTACCTGGGCGAGATCAAGTCCGGCCTCGACGCTGAGCGCTTGGAGAACGTCCGGGTCGGCGATGTTGCGGCCTTTGGCGTGGTAGCCGTGAAGGAGACGTTCCAGAACGGCGTCGGCCAGGCCGCGGGTGGCGGCCAGGTGGATCAGGCGGTGAGCATCGAAGGAGTTGACGGGCCGGGCCTGGTGCAGGTTGAGTTCCACTCCCTCGGCTGCGCCAAGCGCTTGGATGTGGGCCACCCGGGCGCTCGCTCGGGCTGGGTCGTTCTGGTAGGTGGCGATCACCTGCGCCGCCGTCTGGCCGGGGATGGGGCTTCCGTCCGGATCGAGTTCGAAACTGCGCCAGACGACGTGCACATCGTTTCGGCCCTTCAGGGCGGCGGCCAGTCGTCTCTTGCCGATGTAGCACCAGGGGCACAGGACGTCGAAGTAGACCTCGACTTGCATGATCGGTCGGTCCTTTCAGTCAAACGCCGGGGTGGGCGTCGTGGCCTGTTCGGGCCGGCTCGGTGGTTGTGGCGGGGTTGCGCGCCGCAGGGTCAGGGTCAGCAGAGCGAGCGCGATGAGCAGGGGGATCGTGATGAGCGCGTGCACGTGAAGGCTGTGGGCGAACGCGTCCCGGGCGGTCTGGGCCAACGGGGTGCCGAGGCTTTCGGGGAGTCGCTGGGCTGCCTGGAGTGCGGCGGGCAACGTCTCGCGGGCGGCCTCGGCGACCTTGGCAGGGACGCCGTCTGGTGTATGGCTGATCATGTAGCTGCCGTAGACACCGGTGGCGATGCTGCCGAGCACGGCGATGCCGAGCGCGCCGCCGAGTTCGGCGCCGGTCTCGGAGATCGCTGAGGCGGCCCCAGCGCGTTCGGGCGGTGCCGCGCCGACGACCAGGTTGGTTCCCAGCGCCATGAACGGGGTCAGCCCGGCGAAGAGAAGAACGGAGCCGGACACCAGGATGACGGGGTTTCTGTCCACCTGTGTGAGCAGGATGGGACCGATGACGGCGAACGCGGCTCCGGCACTCATGAGGACGACTGGGCGGATTCGGCCGGTGAGGCTGGAGACCACCAGGGCCACGACGGTACCGGTGACCGCGGTGGGCAGCTGCCACAGGCCGGCCTCCAGCGGAGAGAGGCCGAGTACCAGTTGCAGGTATTGCGAGGTGAGCAGACTGGTCCCGAACAGCACGATCCCGACCAGCACCATGCCTGTGACGGGTACGGCGAAGGCGGGGATACGGAACAATCCCAGGTCCAAGAGCGGGTTGGACAGCCATCGCTGGCGGCGTACGAAGACCGCGCCGATCACCAGGCCCGCGACCAGGACACCGACGGACGGCAGGGCAAAGCCGTGGACGGCGAGATCCTTGATGCCGAACACGATCGTCACAGGAGTCAGCAGCGACAGGACCACACTGACCGCGTCCAGCCGACCGGAAGCCGAAGCGCGGGATTGAGGGATCAGGAAGGGGCCGGTGACCAGCAGCAGGGCCATGGTCGGAATGGCGAGCAGGAACACCGCCCCCCACCAGAAGTACTGCAGCAGCACACCGCCGACCAGCGGGCCGAGCGCACCGCCACTCATGAAAGCCATCATCCAGATCGTGATGGCCAGGGTGCGCTGCCGGACGTCGACGAACAGGGCGCGGATCAGCGCCAGCGAGGACGGCGCCAGCGCGGCGGCGGCGACTCCCTGGACCGCCCGTGCTGCGATGAGCATGCCGGCGCTGGGAGCGTATGCGGCGATAACGGATGCGCCGGTGAACGCGACGGCGCCGACCAGCAGGATCCGGCGGTGCCCGAAACGGTCGCCGAGCGTACCCATCGTGACCAGTGATCCGGCGACCATGAAGCCGTAGATGTCGGTGATCCACAGCAGTTGGGGGCCGTCGGGCTCCAGACCGGCGCTCAGACTTGGTAGTGCCAGATAGAGCACGGACATGTTCATCATGACCAGTACGGCGGGAACACCCAGGATCGCCAAGGCGGTCCACTCCCGGACTCCGGCTCTGGCAGGGGGCTTGTGGGCTCTGATCTCAGCCGCGGACATGGCCGGCGGGGATGAGCAGGGTCTTGCCGGTGGTGGTCCGGGACTCGATCGCTCGGTGCGCGGCGGCTGCCGCCTCGAGCGGGAAGGTCTGGCCGATGACCGGCCGCAGCTTCCCGTCGGCCGCGAGGTTCAGCGCATCGACGATGAGAGCGCGGGTCTGGGCGGGGTTCGGTGCGGCGGTGAGGCCGATGACGCCGATGGAGCGTGCCCGGAGTTCGCCTTCGTCGAGTTCGGCGTCAGCGCCGCTGGCCATTCCGTAGACGCTCACGCGTCCGCCTTCGCGTAGCGCCCCGATCGCCTCGGTGCCGATCCGGCCGCCGACCCCGTCGAAGACGAGATCGAGTCCGGCGCCGCCGGTCGCCTCCGCCAACTGATCCAGCCAGTCAGGCCGGGAGTAGTCGACATAGGTGGCCGCGCCCAGCGAGGTGACCAGTTCGGCCTTGCCGACGCCTCGGGCGGCGCCGATCACGTGGGCATCCGCCGCGGCGGCGAGTTGCACCAGCAGGCTGCCGACACCCCCTCCTGCGGCCTCCACGAGGACCCGCTCCGACGGCTTGATCTCCGCCTGCCGGTACAGCAGCAGCGCCGTACGCCCATCGGCCAGCAGCGCGACCGCGTCCTTGAGCTCCAGACCCGCGGGAACCGGAACCACGTCCTGTGCCCGAGCCAGCGCCAGCTCGGCATAGCCGCCCTCGCCACCGGTGGTGGTGACCACGACTGTTCCCATCAAGGCCGGGTCCGCGTCTGCTCCGACGGCGACGATGCGACCGCCCACGCCATTGCCGGGTATGCGGGGTAGCGCGGGCCTGCCGAACGGCCCGTCGCCCGAGCGCACCTGCGTCTCGACGAACGTGATACTCGCGTACGCCACCGCGACGAGCACCTGCCCCGGCCCCGGCACGGGATCTTCGACCTGCCGTATCCGCAGGACCTCCGGCCCTCCGAACTCTTCCATCACCACGGCCCGCATGACACTCCTTCAAACGGATAAATTCGCTTCGTTTGAAGGCAACCTATAACGGAGTGAATCGCTTCGCAAAGCGGCTACAGTGAGCGCATGGCCCGCAGAGCTCCCCGGCACGCAGAAGCCGAACGCAACGACCAGGCCCTCCTGGAGGCCGCCAAGAAGGTCCTGGCCGTGGACGGAGCGCATGCATCGGTGGCGACGATCGCCGCACGCGCCGGAGTCGGCATCGCCAGCCTCTACCGCCGCTACCGCTCCAAGGACGAGCTCTTCCAGCACCTGTGCGCGCTGTCACTCGACCAGTGGATCGAGGCCGCCGAACGCGGCCTGCAGCACGACGACCCCTGGGAAGGACTCACTCACTACATCAGCGCCTGCATCGAGTTCAGCGGCGGCTCCCTCGGGCCGCTGGCCGGCACGATCGCCATCACCGACGAGATGGCGGCCAAGTTCACCAGGTCCGATGAGCTGATGCGAGACCTGGTGGCCCACGCCCACGCCGCCGGAGTGCTCAGACCGGACGCCACGGCCATGGACATCTCGCTACTGATCGAACAACTCGGCAAGTCCCCCCTGATCGAACAACTCGACCGGCAGGGTCGCACCGACCTGACCGACGCAGCCCACAACGCCCGAAAGCGTACGGTCGCCATCGCTCTCGACGGCCTGCGCTCCGGCCACCCCCAACTGCCCGGGACCGCGCCCACTCCCGCCCTCCTCGCCGAACGCTGGGAGCCCGCCCCCACAAACTCGACGAGGTCGCCAGGGCGGTCGTAGACCAAGGAAGCAAGCCGACGCAAAAGGGGCCCGCAATCACATTTATGAGAACACCCAGCCTCACATCCCGGAACAGGATGATGGGGTACGCTCCCGATTAGCGTCTCGGGACGCAACCGGTCCGCGGAAAGGGCTCAGCCCACCCGAGCCTCAACATGTTAGTCATGGTGCCATTCCTCCTTTTCGGCCCGAAGATGCGGACGTCGGGCAGTATCCGAAAGGGAGGCTTTCGTGGCGAACCGTCTGCCCGAAAACCCCAGCCTTGACCACCTGAAGAACGAGGCCAAGCAACTGCTGCGCGGCGTGCGTGCGGGCGAGATCCGCGCGCTCGCGACGGCCGGAGGGTGGCTGCGTCCGGTACCGCTGCCGGAATCGCCGTCGGACCTGCGGTTGGCCGACGCGCAACTGGTCGTGGCTCGCAAGTACGGCTTCACGAGCTGGCCGCAGCTGCGGGCCCACCTGAAGATGGTGAGCACGTTCGCGCGCCGACCACAAGAGGTAGGCCCGTCGGCCGACCCCGCAACCGAGTTCCTACGGCTGGCCTGCCTGACCTATTGCGGACCCGCGAGCACCGAGGCCGCGGCGCGGCTGCTGGTCACCCATCCCGAGATAGCCGACGCGTCGGTGTGGACGATGGCGGCGGTCGGCGACGCCGCGGGGATAGCCCGCACTGTCGCGGTCGACCCCGCATCGGCCCGGGCATACGGCGGCCCCCTCGGCTGGGAGCCTCTGCTGTATCTGGCCTATTCACGAGTGGCGCAGGCCGACGCGGTGGGGGCGGCGCGGGTGCTGCTGGCGGCGGGAGCCGATCCGAACGCCGGCTACCTGCCTGAAGGGCTGGGGCCGCCGCTCACCGCATTGACCGGGGCACTGGGCGGGGGAGAACTGAGGCAACCGCCGCACCCGCGGGAGCTGGAGCTGGCCCGAGTGCTCCTGGAGGCCGGGGCGGACGCCAACGACGGCCAGGCCCTGTACAACCGCGGAGTCGGGGGTGACGACACCGGCTACCTGGAGTTGCTACTGGAGTTCGGCCTCGGCCGCGGGGACGGCGGGCCATGGAAAGCCAGGCTGGGACGCGTGCAGGACCCGCCGGCCCGCATGCTGGCGAACACGGTGCTGACAGCTGCGTTGCGTGGCCAGGCACGCCGGATGCGGTGCCTGCTGGCACACGGCGCGCCCGCAGATGCCAAGGGCGACGGGCATCCGTTCTTCGGCGAGCACACGGCGCTGGAGCTGGCTCTGCTCGGCGGGCATACGCAGGTCGCGCGGCTCCTTGCCGACGCTGGCACCTCCAGCACGCTACGCGGGCTGGAGTCCGTGGAAGCGGCGATCATGCGAGGGGATCGCGGGGAGCTCGAACGCCTGATTGGCGGCGACCGCGCACTGGCCCGGCGCCTGCTGACAAAACGTCGGGACCTGCTCATCAAGGCCGCCGAGTACGGACGCGTGCCGGCCGTACGGCTGGCCTGCGCGCTGGGCTTCGACGTGAACGCACGCCTCCCGTCGACGGCGTTGCACAAGGCGGCGCGGGCAGGCGACCTGCCGATGGTGCGAGCGCTGTTGGAGCTGGGAGCTGACCGGTCACTACGGGAGTTCGATTACGATGCCACGCCGCTGGAGTGGGCACAGTTCGCCGGCCAGGCCGAGGTGGCGGAGTTCTTGAGCCAGTAGCGCGCCGACTTACTCACGAGCAAGCAACGGTGAGCGCGGGGCCACCCGGACGAGCGCCATGTCGGGCTGCGTCCCGCCATTGGCAGTGGCCAGGTCAAAACCGCGGATCAAGCACCGCGCGATGAGTTACGAATCACTACAGGCAGGGATGCGGGACGGCCGCAGCCTCACGATCGCCTGGCGGTGGTTGTGCAGGGCAGTGGCTGGGGGCGATCGGCGCTGTGGGGCCTCCGCCACTCGTCGAGACGCGAACTGTCCTGACCGAGCGATTCTGATGCCGACATGCCCTGGTGACCTGGCAAACATCAAAACCACTGAGCCGGGAACCCGCCTCGGCGACTCAGCAGCCGGATGGCAGGACGAACCAGGGCAACGAACGGCTCAGCGAACTCCTCGGGTAACAGCTCCCGAACGTACTCGGCGAAATCAAGCATCCAGTCCTGCATGTCGCCCATCCTGCCCGGATCTGATCTCGAACGAAACAGTGCACGAGCAGCGCGCCCAGCCCCAGCAGGCCGTAATACTGAGTGCATTTCAACCTGCTGGCCCTGGTCACGGTGTGTATGAGATGCCCGGTCAAGATGGCGCAGGGCTGCCGGGTAGACGGTGGTCCGCCAAAATCCGAAACCTGAGTGGGAGCCCTCCTCAGTCGGCTTGTGTCCATGACCGGTGTCGGCAGCTCGTGCTCTTCACGACACGCGGGCCGCTCTCGTGCGCCGGCCAGATCTGCAGAAGGTATCGATCCGGCGCATGCTCCTCGTAATGGTCTGCGTGACCCTCGTCCAAGCCGTGAGCGTGGTGTCGCAGGCGGTACCAACCCGGTCCGGCCGGAAGTGGCGGTAGTACATGGATGTTCTCGTCTCCCCACTCGTGCAGGGAAACGCTCCCCGCCTCCGACGCGAAGCTGATCTCCACGATGTCTTCGTACGCGCCGAGGTCCGGGGCAGGCTCGGACTGCGCCACCTGAACGTCGAAGGGGACCTTGCCGTAGTGCGTGCCGATGGTCAGCAGGGCGACGCCGTCTGCCACGTGAATGATCCCAAGAGGGCACGCCGGGTCGTCATCGGCCAGGTGATCGGGAATCACGGCTTCGCCGGAGTCATCGAAGAGATAGGCCTGGCCGTAGTCGACACCGAGGGTGATGGTCATGGTTGCCATGGCAGCATTCGGGTGCGTCATGAGTCGCGATCATAGAGATCTTCGCTGACACTTCATGATCGCGTCGAAAAGCAGGCCACGGCGGCATGCACGTCGTCGGCCAGGACAGCCAGAAGGTCAACGCTTTCACGGACATAGCGACAGGCGGTGGTGGTGCCGATGGCGAAGCCAGTGGCCAGTCGCGCGTAGGCATCGCCATTGCGCAGGTGGGCCAGCAGCGCTTGCCGGGCCGGATCTGGAATGCGGTCTCGTTGGTGCCCTGGGTATCTGGGTCACTCAGGCGAACAGGGCCAAGACGGTTCGGTTCGCTGTCAGTCGTCGACTACCTGGTAGAGCGTGGTTCCCCGCTCCGACGTGGCGCTCATGGCTTGATGAGCGACGCACGGGGGTCGGGGGTGAGCTCGGCCTGCTCTGGCCGGTTCCCTGCTCGTCCGCTCGGTGTGGCCTGGTTCGCGCTCTGCCTGACAAGCGGTAACTGCGGGTCGGCTTGCCGTCAAGCGGCGTCGAGGGCTGCAGTGATCTTGCGGATCATGTCCACCAGGGGAACTGGGCACGCCCCGGTGGGTCCGGGCGGCTGCGGGAAGAAACGGGCCGCGGACGCGATCGTCGCAGGCGAGCGACCACAGCGGTGGGCCGTACGCGCCCTCGCCCGTCACCGGCTGGCGGTCAGGCGTCCCAGGTGACCGGGAGGCTCTTGACCCCGTAGATGTCCGCGGTCTCCGGGCGCAGGGCGACCTCATCGGCAGGTACGGCCAGCCGTAGCGTGGGGAAGCGGTTGATCAGTGCGGGGAGCGCGACGCGCATTTCGACGCGGGCCAGTTGCTGGCCCAGGCACTGGTGGATGCCGTGGCCGAAGGCCAGGTGCCCGCCGTCCTGCCTGCGCAGGTC
>NZ_JBEYZF010000042.1:0-50719 GCF_040645915.1 Nonomuraea sp. NPDC046570
CGCGCTCATCGCACTCGCCACCACCCTCGCCCTGACCGGCCCCGACCTGGCCGGCCAGTACTCGAGGGGGATCACCGCCTGCACCCAGGACAACACCTGCGACCGCTTCTTCGACCAGTTCTTCGACGAATACCAGACTCCCTTCCTGGCCGTCACCCTCGTCATGCTGCTCCTGCCCGCCCTCATCGGGATCTTCTGGGGGGCGCCGCTGATCACCCGCGAACTGGAAGCCGACACCCACCTGCTGGTGTGGAACCAGAGCATCACCCGCACCCGCTGGCTCGCCGTCAAACTCGCACTCACCGGCCTGACCGCCACGGCCGCCGCCGGACTGTCCGGCCTCGTGACGACCTGGTGGTCCGGCCCCCTGGACAAGTCGGCCCCGGAGGGCTTCGCCCTGATGGATCCTCTGGTGTTCGGCGCGAGGGGAATCTCCTCCATGGGGTACGCGGCCTTCGCCTTCGTCCTGGGCGTGACCGTGGGGATGCTCGTCCGCCGCACGCTGCCCGCCATGGCCCTCACCCTGGCCTTCTTCGCCGCGATCCAGATCGTCATGCCGCTGCTGGTCCGGCCCCACCTGATGCCCCCGGTCACCTCGACCTTCGAACTCGGCAAGGCGAACGTGGAGAACTTCGGCGTGCCCCAGGGCGGAGATCCACAGATCATCACGAAGTTGTCCGTTCCCGGCCACAGGGGCGCCTGGGTCCTGTCCAGCAGCCTGGTCGATCCGTCCGGACGTACGATCGCCGAGAGCGGGGACTCTGCCGCCGTCCAGGTTTCCACGACGTCGGGACCCTGCGCACCGCAGGGAGCGGGACCACGGGGCATGGAAACGTGCATGGCCGAGATCAACCGGCTCGGCTACCGGCAGAAGGCGACGTACCAGCCCCTCGACCGTTTCTGGCCCTTCCAGTGGATCGAGACCGGGATCTACGCCCTGCTCACCCTTGGCCTCACGTGGTTGTCCTTCTGGTGGATCCGCAGGCGCCTGTCATGACCGTCATCAGGACCGCCACTGCCGGGCTCGCCCTCCTCCTGGCGGCGGCCTGCACGGCGCCGACGCCGCCGCGAATCGAGTCGAATACGGCAGGCTCGTCGGCATGTGCGCAGCCCCAGGGGCCTCCTGGGGCGGAGACGGCCACCACGGTCGACGTAATCGAGCAGGCGTACTCCTGCATCCTCGGCGACTACTACAGCGGCGCCACGCTGGACGCCCGCTCGCTGCTGAGCGCCGGATTCGCCGCCCTGACGCAGGAGCTCAGCCGCAACGGGCGCGACGTGCCCGAGGCGACTCTGCCGGCGCTGACCGGCGACCGGAAAGCCGACTGGACCGCGTTCGAGACCGTCTACAGGAGGACCACCGATCAGGTCCCCGACCTGCGCGACAAGCTGGCCGTCGTCACTCTCGAGGCCATCGTGGCCAGCCTCGGCGACAACCACGCCCGCTGGGTGCACGGCGTCAAGCGGCCGCCCGACTACTACGACGGCGACGGCTACGACCTCGGTTTCCGGGCGAACGTCAACGGTGCCCAGGTGAGCGGCAACCCTGGCGTCGCCATCCCCCCGCTGTTCGTCACCACCGTGCAGGGCGGCGCGGCGCAGGCCGCCGGACTACGCCCGGGCGACATCATCGAATCGATCAACGGATCGGCGCCCTTCATCGACGGCAAGGCCACCCCCGCGATCGCCGCCCTCTACCCGCTGTACCCACAAGCCCGCCCGGTCCAGTTGCGGCTCCTGCGGCAGACCACCGGCCGCCGCTGGAGCGTGACGCTCAAGCCCGGCCTCTACCAGCGGGATCTGGCCGCCCTGCAAGTGGTGAGGTCGAAGCTGCTGGAAGACGACATCGCCTATGTACGGCTGGCCGGGTTCGCTCCCGACTCCGCGGACAGGGTTCTCAAGGCGATCACCAGGCTGCGCACCGGCCGTACCCTCACCGGCGTCGTGCTGGACCTGCGCGGTAACGGCGGCGGCAGCCCCGTGGAGGCGACCCGGCTGCTGAGCGCGTTCGCCCACGGCAAGGTCACCGCCTACCAGTGCACCGTGGACGGCAGGTGCGAGACTTCGCGGACCGACGACACCGTGGAGCTGCTCAACCTGCCCCTGGTGGTGCTCACCGACCGCAGTTGCGCCTCGGCGTGCGAGCATTTCAGCTCCGCGGTCAAGGACCTGGGTATCGGCCGGCTGGTCGGCACCAGGACCGCGGGGGTCATCTCCGGCCCGGCGCAGCCGTACCTGCTGAGCAACAACACCATGCTGAGCTTCCCCGAACGGCACCACCTGGGGCCCAATCGCGAGGTGATCGACCGGATCGGCGTGCCGCCCGATCACTACGTGCTCCTGACGCCGAAGGACGCGGCCGCCGCGCGCGACCCCGCGCTGGCCAAGGCCCTCACCTTGCTGCACAAGTGAATGGACCCTCAATGAGACAGATCCTGGCAGTCGCCGCAGGACTGGCCGTCCTCGCCGCGTCCGCCTGCTCCGCCCCCACGCCGCCCCGGTCCGCTCCCAACCCGTCGGCCACACCGACCGGCCCCGCCACCCTGCCCGCCCCCACCGGTGCCCATCCGGTCGGCACCACCGCCCTGTATCTGAAGGACGCCTCCCGCCCCGATCCCTGGGACCTCGATGTCGACGCCAGGCAGCTCAAGGTCACCCTGTGGTATCCGACCAGGCAGCGGGACGGGCAGCGGGCACCGTACATGACGCCGAAGGAATCGGAGCTCACCCTGAAGGGCTCGAGGATCGCGGGCGTGCCGTACGACACGCTGAGCAAGACGCGCACGAACGCCATCAAAGACGCCGAACCGGCGGGGTGGAAGCTTTCGCTGGTAGTGCTCTCTCCTGGCTTCACCAAGCCGATGAGCACGCTCACGTCCCTGGCCGAGGAGCTGGCCAGCCGAGGGTACGTCGTGGCCGGGATCGATCACACCTACGAGAGCTACGCGACGACTTTCCCTGACGGGCGGGTCGCGGAGTGCCTCGCGTGTGACAGCGACACCGACCCGGGCTTCGGCACGGGGGTGGTCCAGGGCCGGGCGGCCGACGTCTCCTTCGTGCTCGATCAGCTGACATCGAAGTGGGACGGTTCCGACCTGATCGACCGCTCCAGAATCGCGATGGTGGGCCAGTCGATCGGCGGGGCCGGGGCCGTGGCGGCCATGCTGAAGGACTCCCGAGTGCGCGCCGGAATCGACATGGACGGCACCACCTACGCCCGGATCCCCAAGAGTGGGTTCTCCCGGCCGTTCATGTTCATGGGTTCGCCGCCGCACACCCCCGGCGGCCGCGACAATTCGTGGGACCGCGACTGGAAGCTGCTGACCGGGTGGAAGCGCTGGCTCGTGCTGTCGGGCGCGGAACACCAGTCCTTTACCGACGTCCCGCTGATGGCGGGCGCCCTCGGCATCAGGCCCCCCTCCGGCGTCATGCCCGCGTCGCGCTCCGCCGAGCTCACCCGCACATACGTGACGGCCTTCCTAGACCAGCACCTAAAGGCCAAGCGCCAACCCCTGCTGGACAAACCGTCGCCACGCTACCCCGAGGTCAAGCTCTGCACCCCGGGCAGAAAGACCTGCGAGTAACAGACCTGGCGTTCCTTCTCACACACGTGCCCGGCCAACCACACCGTTGGCGCGTGCAGACCGGCACGATCGGCATCAACGGTACGCCCCTGAGCCCACGGCGCCGTTCGGTGGTGTCAAGGCGGGCGGTATCGGCAAGGAGTTCGGGCCCGAGGGCCTCGCCTCCTGCCAGAACCTGCAGTCCGTCTACTTCCCCGTGGGAAGGGCCTAATGGTCGCGGGCGACGGCCTCGGCGTCCCGTAGCACCCGCAGCACGTTGCGGCCGGCCAGTTTCGCCAGGTCCGTGTCGGACCAGCCCTGGTCTGCCAGCGCCGCGAACAGCCGCGGGTAGCCGGTCACGTCTTCCAAGCCCCGGGGCAGCACGTCGCACCCGTCGTAGTCGCCGCCGATGCCCATGTGGTCGATGCCGGCCACCTCGCGAAGGTGTTCCAGGTGGGTCACCACGTCCTCGACGGCGGCGACGGGGCTCGGGTGCTTCGCCTCCCAGGCGGCCAGGAACGGGGTGAACGCCTCGACGTCAGCGGCCTCGATGCCGACCGAGCGGGCGGCGTCGGCGGCGGCCGACCGCCAGTCCCAGCAGTCCTGGGAGACGAACTCCGGGACGAACGTGACCATGCACACGCCCCGGTTCGCGGCCAGGGTTTCCAGGACGTCGTCCGGCACATTGCGCGGCGTGGAACAGATCGCGCGCGCCGAGGAGTGGGAGAAGATCACCGGCGCCCGGGTGACGCGCAGGGCGTGGCGCATGGTGTCGGCCGAGACGTGGGACAGGTCGACCAGCATGCCGAGCCTGTTCATCTCCCTCACCACGTCCTCGCCGAACGCGGACAGTCCGTGGTGCACCGGATCGTCGGTGGCGGAGTCCGCCCACGGGGTGTTGTCGTTGTGCGTCAACGTCAGGTAGCGCACTCCCAGGGCGTACAGCATGCGCAGCACGCCCAGCGAGCAGTCGATGGAGTGACCGCCCTCGGCGCCCATCAGCGACGCGACCCGGCCGGTGGCGAAGACGCGCTCGACGTCGTCCGCGGTGGTCGCCAGGGCCAGCCGGTCGGGGTACCGCCGCACCATGGCGAGCACGCAGTCGATCTGCTCCAGGGTGGCCCGTACCGCCTGCCCGCCGGTGAGGGTGGAGGGGACGAACACCGACCAGAACTGCCCGCCGACCGCCCCGGCCGCCAGCCGGGGCAGGTCGGTGTGGGTGCGCCCGGAGGTATCCCCGCCGATGTCGACCTGATCGAAGTCGTAGCCGGCGAGTGTGCGAAGTGTCCAAGGGAGGTCGTTGTGCCCGTCGATCAGCGGGTTCTCGCGCAGCAGCGTGGTGACGCGGCGCAACGAGCCGGCGGGGGGTTCAGTGCTCATGCCGGTCAGCCAATCACGCGTGACGCCGGTGCTGGTTGTGGGTCCGGCACAAGCCCGGCGGCCCCGCTCGTGCGTCCGCACAGAGCCCCGCGAGGCAGACAAGACTCTGCGGGTCGCGGTACGTGGACGACCTTCCGATACCGACATGCTCGCTGACGTGATCCCAGAACTGTTCCCGGCGTCGTCCGTGTCTGGCGCAGGACCCGGCCATGAGGCGGTAGTTCGTCCCACGAATTTGTTACTCTGGCCCAGTGAGTAAGCATGTTGACGGTCAGATCGGGACGGTGGCGGCGCTGGTGCGGTCCACGTTCCTGGTGAATGCCGTGTACGCAGATTCCGCCCGCGAGCACGGCCTCACCCAGCAGCAGGGCCAGTTGCTGTGCGTCCTGATGGCGCAGCCGTACGGCATGAGCGAGCTGGGCGCGATGCTCGGCCTGGCCAAGTCGAGCCTGACCGGTCTGGTGGACCGTACCGAGCGCAACGGCCTGGTCCAGCGCAAACCGGACCCCCAGGACTCCCGCGCGGTAAGGGTGGCGCTCACCAGGCGGGGCGTCAAGCTCGCCGACGAGTTCTACACCGAGACCTGCCGCCGCGTCGAGGAACTGACCTCGGGGTTCGCTCCGGCGGAGCGCGACGCGCTGGCCGCGCTGCTCGGCCGCGTCGTGACGGACAACAAGGTTCCCACCGTCTTCATGGAACCGGATCCCGTGCGCTGAACCCGAGAAGGAGTTGCAGTTCGTGCTACGAACTAATATGGTTCGTGACACGAACTCAATCCCTTTTTGTGTTGGAGCGTAGATGAGTCGCACAGTCGTGGTCATCGGCGGAGGTTACGGTGGTTCTGCGGTCGCCAAGGCGCTTGACCCGGAGGCCGACGTCGTCCTCATCGACCCCCGTGACGCGTTCGTCAACTCGGCCGGCTCGCTGCGGGCGCTGACCCAGCCCGACTGGGCGGGCAACATGTTCTTCCCCTACGACCAGTGGCTCAGGCGCGGCACGGTGGTGCGCGACCGCGCGGTCTCGGTGGATCCCGGCGGCGTCACCCTGGCCTCAGGCCGGCGGGTCGAAGCCGACTACCTGGTCCTGGCCACCGGCTCCAGCTACGCCGCCCAGCTGCGCGGCGAGCGGCCGACGGCCACCTACCAGCCGCTGCTCCACCCCATGATCCTGCTGCCCCTCGGCCCGCGTGGGGGTGTCGGCCAGTTGCCCACCCCCGACGGACCGGCCGTCGTCCCAGCCGAGACTGTCTCGGCGTACAAGGGGGCGGACCTGTTCACCGGCCGCTTCACCGAGCAGTTCGGCGCCGCCTGACATGGACCACACCCAGCTCGACCGCAAAGGCAGAGCATTGTCCGCACATAACGTCGTCTTCGGTTTTGGCGCGCATTCCAGCATCGACGACATTCCCGAACTGCTGCGCATGGCCCATCAGGCCGACCAGGACGGGCTTGACCTCTTTACCCTGTCGGACCACCCCTACATCGGCCAAGGTCTGGACGCTTACGCCGCGCTCGGCTTCATTCTCGGGCGTACGCAGCACATCGCCGGATTCGCCAACGTCACCAACCTGCCGACCAGGCCCGCTCCCATGCTGGCCAGGACGGTGACATCCTTGTCGGCGCTGTCGGGCGGCCGGATCGTGCTCGGCATGGGCGCGGGCGGGTTGTGGGATCGCATCGCCGACATGGGGGTGCCGCGGCTGACGCCCGGCGACGCCGTGGACGCCTTCGAGGAGGCGATCGTCCTGGTCAAGCTGCTGTCGGGCGGCGGCCCTCCGGTCACCTACCAGGGCCGCCACTACCAGGTGAACCAGATCGAGCCCGCTCCCGTTGCCGCGCCTCCCGTGTGGACCGGGTCGGTCGGCCCGAGATCCCTGGCCGCCACCGGCCGCGTGGCCGACGGCTGGATCCCCGGCCATGCGGCCGACTGGCTCAGCGAACGCTACCGGGCCTCGCGGCCCGTCATCGACGAGGCGGCAGCGTCCGTCGGCCGCGATCCGAGCGAGATCCGCACGGTCTTCAACTTCCCCGGACGCATCACCGACCGGCCGCTGCCCGCCACCCGTGACCGCGACGGCCGCTGGCTCGGCGGCTCCGTCGGCCAATGGGTCGAGGAACTGACCGGAGCCGTACTGGAGCACGGCGCGTCGGGCTTCACGCTCTTCTCCGCCGGCCACGGCGCCCCGGACCCCACCCTCTTGGCCCGCTGGTCCCAGGAGATCGTCCCGTCCGTACGCGAGGCGATCGCCTGATTTCCGCACGCGAGTTCCTGCTCATCGATCGAGCACTTATCGTTCCTGAAGCTCGGCAGCGGATACCGGCGTGAGCAGGGCGCCGATCCTGGCGGCCTCCTGTTCGTTGCCCAGTTTCCTGAACTCCTCGCAGGCCGAGGTCAGGGTGTCGCGGGCGGCGGCCAGGTCGCCGGTTCCCGCCTGAGCCTCTCCCAGTGCCGCGAGCGTGCGCGCCTTCCCGAAGGCGTTCTGCAGCCGATCCCACAGCTCAGCGGCCGCGCCGAGCCGGACGATGCCCACCGCTGGGCGCCCCTCGCCGCATTCCAGGACACCGAGTCCGTGGAGGGCGACGGCATGGCCGAAGTCGTAGTGACACGCCAGGCTGAGCGCCAGTCCTCGCTCCAGTGTCTCCCGCGCCTCGGGGTGGCCGTCCTCGACGTAGAGCTGTCCGAGGTGGGCGAGCATCTGGGCTTCGAGCAGGGGGTCGGCGGTGGCTTGAGCGTTGGTGACCGCCAGGCGGAGCTGGGCGCCGCCTTCGCCGAACTCGCCCTGACGCTTGTGGATCACGCCCAGCAGGCCCCGTACGACGCATTCGTCTCGCGGGCTGCCCAGTTCCTCCGCCACCGCCAGCGCCTGCCTGGCGTAGTGGAGCGACTCCTCGCGCTCCCCTCGCTCTGTGCTGATCATTCCCAGTTGCTGGAGAGCGTGCAGCTCGCCGAGCCGGTAGCCGTGTGCTCGCGAGAGCTCGGCGCTCTCACGGATGGAGGTGACCGCGTGGTCGTGGTCTCCGCGCAGCCGGTGAGCGTCGGCGGCGAGATAGAGCGCGTCAGCCTCGCCGCGCCGCTCGCCGAGCTCCCTGAAGATCGACAGGGCCAGCTCGGCGGACTCGGCCTTGTCGGCGAGCGAGGCGTCCGACTTTCCCGCGTGCAGGTCCGCGAGGTTGCGGAGCATGACGGCCTCGCCCAGCCGCGTCCCCGACTCGCGGCAGGCGGCCAGCGCCACCTGGTGCGTCCTCATGCCCTCGGGGGCGTCGCGCAGTTCGTAGAAGGTCTGCGCGGCGGCCGCGAGGCTCCAGGCGAGCTCCGCCAGCCCCAGGTCGGCGGCCTGCTGTACGAGCGCGGCGATGGCCTCCCGCTCCGTCTCGAACCAGGTGAAAGGGGCGTGCACCAGTTCGGTGGTCGCTTCGGGATACCAGCGGGGTACGGCGGCGCGCAGCGTTGCCAAGGTGTGGGCGGGTAACCGCGCGTCGGCCTCTTCGGCGAGGTGGAGCCAGCCGCCGAGCGCCCGCGACAGCGCGGCCCGACGGGTGTGCGCGTCGTGTTCCTCCGCCGCGCGCTCGCACGCGAAGATTCTGATCAGATCGTGAAGACGGAACCGCGACCGACCTTCGGCGCCGGTGCCTATCTCGTCGACCAGGCGCGCGTCCACGAGCGACAGCAGGGTTCTCTCGGCGGAGCGCTCGGGCATGCCGGTCAGCGCGGCGGCGACCCACGAGGGGAAGTGGGGCGCGTCGAGCAGCCCGAGCAGGCGCAGCAGGCGACGCTCCGGCTGGTCGAGGCTGACGTAGGACGTGGCGATGGCGGCCCCGACGTCGAGATCGCCCGCCTTCAACCTGTCGAGCCTTGAGGCCTCGTCCCGCAGTGCCGTCGCGAACACGGACAGCCGGGACTCCGGCCGTACCGTCGCCCGCGCCCCGGCGATCCGGACGGCCAGCGGCAGGCGGCCGCACAGCTCGACGATCTCCAGCGCCGCTTCGGGCTCGGCGGCGACCCGCTCGGCCGTTACGATCTTGGAGAGCAGACTGACGGCCGGCTCGGACTCCAACACGTCGAGATCGGCGAAGTAGGCCGATTCCAGGCCCAGCAGCCGCTTCCGGCTCGTCACCAGCACCGCGCAGCCGGCCGATCCCGGCTGCAGCGGCCGCACCCGCGCCTCGGAGTCGACGTCGTCGACCAGGATCAGGAAGCGGCGGCCCGCCAGCAGGCTGCGATAGAGGTGCACGCGCTCGGCGAGGGTCTCGGGAATCGCCGAGCCGGGGACGCCGAGTCCGCCGAGGAACTGCGCCAGCACCGTGGCGGGCGTGGTCTGCGCGGTGAAGACCGCGTAGAGCTGCCCGTCCGGATACGACCGGCGAAGCCGATGCGCCAGGTGGACCAGGAGTGAGGTCTTGCCGACCCCCGCCCTGCCGGAGAGCGCGAGCGTTCTCAACGCCGAGGAGTCCCGCGCGGTGAGTACGCCGCTCCAGCGCTCGATCTCCTCCTCGCGACCGGTGAAGTCCACGAGATCAGGTGGAGTCTGAACAGGGCGAGGCACTCCGGGTGTCAGGGTGGCCGACGCTCGCGGTTCACATGCCAGGACCGCTTGGTGCACCTGCCGCAACTCGGGTCCCGGCTCAAGTCCCAGCTCCTCCCTGAGATATCGCCGGTGATCGGCGAACGCCTGGAGGGACTCCGCCCGCCTCCCGCACGCGTGCAGCGACTTCATGAGCAGGGCGGCGAAGCCTTCCCGAAAGGGGTGCTCGACCACCAGCCCCTTGAGTTCCTCGACCAGTTCGGCGTGCCGTCCTTCGGTCAGGTCGTTCTCCAGCCGGGCTTCGAGCGTCGTCAGCCTGCGCTCGCCGAGGCGGTCGGCGAAGGCCGCCACCAGCGCCGTCTGCCGTACATCCGACAGCACGGGCCCTCGCCACAGTGACAGGGCCTCGGACAGCAGGGCCGCCGCCTGTTTCGTGTCGCCGCGGCGTCGGTGGCGCAGCGCCTCCTCGCTGAGGTTCTCGAAACGGCACGCGTCGATCTCTTCGGGGTCGAGGTCGAGGCGGTAGCCGCCTGGGCAGTGCCGGATGACGGGATCGCCCAGCAGGCGCCTCAGGGACAGGACATAACCACGAACCAGGGTCCTGCAGGAGGCGGGAGGTTCATCGCCCCACAATTCATAGATCAGATCGTCCGTGGACACACAAAGTCTGGCGTTGATGAGCAGTGCCGCAAGAAGACTGCGCGCTTTGAAGCCGCCGGGCGACACCCATTGCCCCTCGTGCGACGTCTCCAGAGGCCCTAAGCCGCGAATGCGCAACGCGTCCTCCATATCACTACCCGTAGTGCGATCGAGGGTCTACGCCACCTATACGGCGGTTCTACCATATTTCAACATCCGCCCTCAATAATTCATAAATCGAGGGAAGGAGGAAGAATGAAGGCCTTCATGGGAACAATCGCCGACCGAATTCTGGGCGCCGTCGTGCCGAGAACGGAAGCGCAGGCCGCGTGCAGCGGATGCTGGAACCAGTGTTCGGGGTCCTCGTGCGACGGCTGGGCCGGGCGCGTCTACCACTGCTGCTACAAGCCGAACTGCACTGACACCTGCTCGTACACCGGTTATTGCTGCGCGTGAACCGCAGCACGGCGACATGAACGGCCGGCCGCCCGCCGGCCGGCCGCTCATCTTCCAGGAACTGTCATGGCGTATGTGGACCTGATAATTCGAACAATGCTTTCGGCGGTGTTCGTCATATCGTCCGTCGGCAAGATTCGCACCGCCGAGGCATGGCATGACTTCCGCTCGTCCATCGACTCGCTCGAAATGATTCCGCCGCGGCTCGCGCGGACCACCGCCCTCGGTGTCGTGGCTCTTGAGATCGTGGTCGCGATATCGCTGCCGATTCCCGCCCTCTCCATGGCCGGATTGGCGGGGAGCGCGTCGCTGCTCGTGCTGTTCTCGGCGGTCATCGTCCGGGCGATGCGGGCAGGACGTCGTGTGGAGTGCCGCTGCTTCGGGAGCTCCGACACGCCGATGGGTGTTCCGCACCTCCTCCGGAACGCCTTCCTCCTTCTCGCCACCGCAGGCGGTGCGGCCCTGTCGTCCGCACGCGCTCCGTACAGTGCGGAGCTGCTTCTCGTCAGCGTGCCGGCGGGTGTGGCGGGCGCCGTACTCATCGCGTCGTTCGTCGAGCTCTACTCCCTGTTCGACAACTCGTCCCCCGTCTCCCAGAAAGGGAGGAGAAGATGAACACCACCACCCAGGCCCTGCTCGGTGTCGTGGGGCTCCTCGTGTGCCTGAACCTGCTTTTCACCTACGGAGTCGTCCGGCGGCTGAAGGAGCACGAGAAGAGATTCGCCGACCTTGGCCCGAGCGATGTCCTGCCTCCGGCGGCACCGGCCATCGGGAGCGAGATTCCCGACTTCCACGCCGTCACAGTGGACGGGAGGGAAGTGAGCCGGACGGTTCTGGGCAGCGGTGAGGCTTACGTGGGCTTCTTTACGACAAGTTGTGCACCCTGCAGGGAACGACTCCCGGAGTTCGCCCGTTTCGCCGCGGATCGTCAGAACGCCCAGGTGCTGGCGGTCATCGCCGGAGAACCCGACAAGGCCAGGGAGATGGCCGAGGCCTTCGACGGCAGAGTCCTGACCGTCGTCGAGGAGGGGCCGCCCGTCCTGTCCGCCACCTTCGAGGTCGACCGCTACCCCACCATCCTGGCCCTCCGCGACGGAACAGTCGAAGTCAACGCGGGGATCATGGCCCACCTGACGATGTCGCCCACGGCATGAGCGCAGCTCCGGGCACCCGGCTCAGGCGCCCGCTCCGGCGGCTGGCGTCGGCCGTCACCCTCGCGTGGACCGCCCACCCCGTCGCGGGGGCCGGGGTGGTCGGAATCGCGGTGGCGATGGGCATCGCGCCCGTCGCCCTGGCATGGTGCACGAAGCTCCTGCTCGACGACCTGACAGTCCCGGGGGAGGGGCCCGCGCTCTGGGCTCTCGGCGGGATCCTGCTGGTCACCTGCCTCAGCGCGACCGCTCAGAGCGCCGGCAGATACATGTACGCCGAACTTCGCCGCGGCGTGGAGATCAAGGTTCACTCGGAGCTCTTCACCGCGGTCAACCGCTTCCCCGGCCTCGCGCTCTTCGAGCGACCGGCCTTCAGGGACCGGCTGGAGCTCGCGGGACAGGCGGGACAGGCGGCGCCGAGCCAGATCGTCCAGGGGGGTGCGGGCATCGCCCAGGCGACGGTGACGGCCGGAGGGTTCCTGGTCTCGCTGGCCGTACTGGACCCGTGGCTGCTCGTCGTCTTCTGCGTGGCCGCCTGCTGCACGCTGTCGGCCGAGCTGAGGCTGGGCCGGCAGCGCGCCGGGATGCTGTGGAAGATGAGCCCCGCGCGACGTCACGCGCTGAACTACTCGATGTTGCAGACCGACCTCCAGGCGGCCAAGGAGATCCGGCTCTTCGGGCTCGCCGACTTCCTGCACGGGAGGATGACCGGCCTGCTGCGGATCGTCGGGCAGGGCGAGCGCGCCCACGATCGCAAGGAGTTCCGCGTCCAGGCGGCGCTCGCGCTCGGCGGCGTGCTCGTCGTGGCGGCGAGTCTCACGCTGGTGGTCCTGAGCGCCCTGGACGGACGGCTCGGAGTCGGGGACGTGGCGGTGGCGCTGGCCGCGGTCGCCGGAGCTCAGAGCGGTCTGTCGACCCTCGTACGGCAGATAGCCGATCTGAGCCACGTCCTGCTCGTGTTCGACCACTACCACGACATCGTGAACGAGTCACGCCGACAGCTCGCGCCCGGCGGCGAGGCCCCGCCCCTGAGCTCGGGCGTGGGACTGCGGGACGTCTGGTTCCGCTACGACGACGAGCACCCCTGGGTGCTCAAGGGAGTCGACCTCGACATCCCGTCGGGATCCACCATCGCGCTCGTCGGACTCAACGGAGCCGGAAAGACCTCGCTGGTCAAACTCCTGTGCAGGCTCTACGACCCGCAGCAGGGCAGCGTGCTGTGGAACGGGCAGGACGCGCGCGAACTCTCGCACGCCTCGCTGCGCGAACGCATGAGCGTCGTCTTCCAGGACTACATGGCGTGGGATCTCACCGCTCAGGAGAACATCGGAGTCGGCCGGGTCGAGAACCTCGACCTGCCACACCTCATCCGCAGGGCCGCCGAACGCGCCGGGGTGCACGAGACGATAGAAGGACTGCCTGACGGCTATCAGACGATGCTGAGCAGGATGTTCAGCATCGGCGACGACGAGGCGGCCGGGGTGTCGCTCTCCGGCGGCCAGTGGCAGCGCGTCGCCGTCGCACGCGCCCTGCTCCGCGACGACAGCGATCTGCTGATCCTCGACGAACCGTCCAGCGGGCTCGACGCCGAGGCCGAATACCAGCTCCAGCGCGGCCTGCGGGAGATCCGCAGGGGGCGCACCACGCTCATCATCTCCCATCGCCTGAGCACCGTACGGTTCGCCGACGAGATCGTGGTGCTGCGCGAGGGCAGGATCCTCGAACGCGGCTCCCACACGGAGCTGATGCGGCGTGAGGGCGGCTACGCGGAGCTGTTCCGCCTGCAGGCCGAGGGATACCAGCCGGAGGTGGCCTCGCGATGATAGGTGTCACGGTGGGCGTCGTCGTCGCCGCCCTGGCCATCGGGGTGCTTCTCCTCCGCCGGCGCTTCCTGCTCGTCACGGTGCGGGGCCGGAGCATGCAGCCCACGCTGGCCGACGGCAACCGCCTCCTCATGGTACGGCGGACGGGGCGTCTGGTGAGTCGCGACGACATCGTCGCCGTCCGCATCCCTGCGGGCCCCGATCGGCGCGACGGGCTCTACATCAAGCGGGTGGCCGCGGTCAGCGGCGATCGGCTTCCTCCTGGCATTCCCGTCGCCGCCGGTGTGGATCGTGTTCCCGGCGGAGAACTGGTCCTCCTAGGCGATTGGCCTCTCAGTCTCGACTCCCGTGCATGGGGTTGTGTCCCGTCCGAATGGGTGCTGGGGATAGCAGTCAGGAAATTCCCGGCAGGCGTACAGAAAAGAGGATGAATGAACGTCTTGACGCCCTACTGTGGCAGGTAGTAGCTGAGTATGTCGGCGGTGAGTGGCGGGAAGAGCGCCTGGAACAGCTCCTCGTCCGCGGCGTAGACGTCGGGCCGGATCCGGGTCAGCCCCTCGATTCCGTACGGGCCGAACAGCAGGGCGGGCAGGTGGTCGGGCGCCACTCCGGCGCCTCCCACGGCTCCGGGCCACTGCATCGTGCCGCCGGTGACGACCTCGCCGAGGCCGTCGGCGAGGACCGGGATCCGGTAGTGGGCGCCGAAGGTGGAGACGACGACGTCGCGGCCGACGCCCTCCTTCCCGGCCGCGGTGAGGCGGTGCCAGAGCAGCGGCCGCAGCCGGTCGAGCAGCGCCGCTACGTCCGGGATACGGACGTAGTACTGCTCCGCCTCCTTGCGCGGCTCGTGGTCGAGGAACTCCTGCCAGGCGGCGGCGGTCACGGTGCCGGCCCGATGGACGGCTCGCACCTGGCTGTCGGGTACCAGCGCGGCGACGCCGCGGAGCAGGTCCCGAGCCGCCGCCTCGTCCAGCGCGGCGGCCTCGGACAGGAGCACCCGCTCGTCGGGCGGCGTGGTGCGTCCGGAGGCGATGACGGTGCCGGCGTCCTCGAGGACCCAGAGGGTGCTCGCCTCGTGGGCCAGCAGCCATCGCCAGCACGCCGCCGAGTGCGGCATGGCCACGTCGAACCGGTTCTGGACCGCGTCCTGCAGGGCTGCCACGGCGGGGATGTCGGAGGGCCGGGCGGCGCGAAGTTCGGGCGTTCCCTCGCCGGGCGGCGGGGTGCGCACGGTCAGCGCCGGCGGAATGTCGATGGCGTACTCGTAGCCGAACAGCCGGTAGAAGTACGGGATCCCGATCATCGTCTGCATGACGTGGCCACGGGCGGCGGAGCGGTCGCGGGCCCATCGCATGAGCGCCCGTACGAGTCCGCGTCCTTCGTATTCGCGGTCGGTGGCGACCAGTTCGACCTGGCCGGCGGGGAGGTGGACGCCACCGATGCGTACCTCCTCGTCGAGGAGCGTCGCGGTGGAGACGACCCGGTCGCCGTCGACGACCACGGCGCAGGCGGACCAGCCGGCGTCGGGGTCCTCGACGACCAGCCGGTGGTCGAGGGCGTCGGCCGGTTCCCCGCGTTCGGCGAGGAGCGTGCTGATCTGCTCGAGGTCCGCGGGCTGCGAGTGTCGCAGGACGAGGCCGTCGGGCAGTGCGATGGGTTCAGGAGATGAGGCGGTCGCGGTCACCGCGGGACTATCGCATCGCCGGGGCCACCTCGTCCAATCGATATTCGCCGGGTCAGGTCCCCGTGCGGCGGACCACGAGCCGCCCTCGGAGTGCCGGGTGTCCTCAGGACCTTCCGGTCAGGAGTGGGCGGGGGTCACGGTTCCGGCCTCGCCGTCGACGAGGACCTGCTGGCCGTTCCGCAGCCGCTCGGTCGCCGTGCCGGTGCCGAGCACGGCGGGTATGCCGTACTCGCGTGCCACGATCGAGCTGTGGCTGAGCGGGCCGCCGACATCGGTGACGATCGCGGACGCCAGCGCGAACAGGGACGTCCACGCGGGTGTGGTGATCCGCGCGACCAGCACGTCCCCCTGGCGCAGCTGACCGAACTCGTCGGGGCCGTGGATGATCCGCGCGGGGGCGCTGACCCGTCCGGGGCTGCCGGGCACGCCCTTGATGACGTCGGCGGACCCGTCGTCGCGGTGCCCGGGCAGCAGCCGGGAGAAGTCGATGCCCAGGATCTTCAAGCCGCCGCCGACCGGGAGCGTGAGTGGCGGCGCGGCGGCCCGCCGCGCCCGCCAGGTGGCCTTTCGCTCGGCCACGGCGGCGCGCGAGTCCGCCGGGCCACGGCCTGCGGAGTCCAGCGCCTCGACCGCGGCCTCCAGTTCGTCCATCCGCAGCCAGAACACGTCGTCCTCATCGGCGACCGCCTCCGCGGCGACGAGCCGCCGGCCGATCTCGTGCAGCGCGCGCCGTACGACAGGCCAGCCCAGGCCCACGTCGGCCAGGGCGTCCTCGCGCAGCGGCGCCATCTTCTGCGCCCAGCGCAGCACCCGTTTGGCGAACGCCGCCCGCAGGCCGCGGCGGACGTTCAGCCGGTGGGCGGCCCGCTCGCGTTCCTCCCGTGCATGCCGCTGCCGCTCATGGGGGTCGGGCGCCTGGCCGGTCAGGTAGAAGCGCAGCGTCTGCAGCAGCGGCGCCGGATCCTCCGCCGGGAGCGGCTTGGCGAAGTCGAGGTCGTACACCGAGTCGCCGAACTCGGCCAGGTGCGCGGCGAACTCCTCCGACTCCTCGATGGGATCGTGCGCTTCCCGGCGCGCCAGATCGTAGAGGGACTTCTCCGCCCGCACCGGCTTGCTGTCGAAACCCAGCAGGGACGCCCAGCAGCGCTTCACCGCGTCCAGGACGGGGGAGTGGCCGTGGATGTTGAGGTAGGTCTCCTGCTGACCGGCGAAGGACATCTCCGGCAGGTCCTCGGCGGTCGCGAGGAGCGGACGGCCGCCGCCCGGTCGCCGCCCAGCTCGGAGTAGGCGGCGCCGATCGCCTGCGCCACCTCTTCCGGCACGGGCTGCTCGGCGAAGAGCGCGGCGATCTTCCCGGCCGCGGTCTCGCAGGTCTCGGGCCGGTCGGGGGAGGCCGCCGAGCCGATCTCGACGATGCGCTCCCGCAGGCCGTGCGCGGCGACGAAACGGCGGTAGGCGGCCGTCGTCACGTGGAAGCCCGGGGGCACCGGCAGGCCGGCCGCGGCCAGGCGCGCCAGCGAGGCGCCCTTGCCCCCGGCGCGCTCCAAGGTGGCGCGGGCGTCGTCCAGGGCCAGGACGAGGGGTTCGTCTGTCATGATCGCTCTCCTTCCTGTCGGCCCAGCGCGGCGGCCAGAGCGGCGCGGACCTGGTCCAAACCGCCGAGCAGCAGTGCCCTGCCGTTCGCGAGGTCGGCGCCCTCCGGTGGTGTCAGGGCGCGGTCGAGCAGGTCGGCCAGCGTCTCCAGCAGTTCGTCCGACGTCGGCTGATCGGGGTCGGTCGCCGCCCGGTCCGCCGTGAAGGTACGCCGCAGGGCCGGGGTGAGCGCGTCGAGGATGAACGCCACGACCCGGGGGTCGACGTCCCGGCGCATGGTGCCCGCCTGCTGCATCATGTGGAGGAACTCGCGCATGCCGAGGGTGCTCGGCCGCCGCTCGAACAGGTTCGAGGGCTTGCGGAGGTACTTGCCGAAGACTTCCGGGTCCCTCGCGCTGATCGCGGAGGCCAGCGGCAGCGTCTTCAGCACGTGGACCATCGCCCGGTAGACGCTGGCCACGTCGCCGCCGCGCGGATCGGCCTCCACCTGCTCGCGCCAGGTCTCGGCGTAGCGGTCCAGCTCGCGGATCAGGACCGCCTCGACCAGCTCGTCCTTGGACTTGAAGTGCAGGTAGACCAGCCCTCGATGGAGGGCTACGGCCTGCGCGGGCAGTTGAAGATCTGTGGTCAGCTTGGGGTTGGGCCGCGTCGCCGTACCAGAGGCAGGTAGACCTCGTCGACGATCTCGACGAGGACGTCGTCGGGTGCGGTGGGGACCCCGCGCAGGACGAATTCGTTGCGGAGCAGGACGATGGCCACGGTGGCGACCCGTGGATGGAGCGCTTCGGGGGAAGCTTCGCCGCGTGCGACGGCGCGCCCCAGGATGGTCAGCCAGGGGGCGGCTGCGGCGTCGCTGGACTGTTCTTGCAGTCGCGCCAGGAGTTCCGACGTGCCGCCGGCCGCGGAGAGTAGTTCGCGCAGGATCGCGCCGAGGGGGGAGCTCCAGTGGCGGTTCGCCTGACGTAGCACCTCGAGGACGTCGCCGCGCAGGTTGCCGGTGTCGGGTGGCTGGACTGTCGTGACCAGTTGCCGATAGGCGGCGATGCTGAGCGTGAGGCGGTTGGGCCAGCGGCGGTAGATGGCGTTCTTGTTGGTGCCGGCGCGGGCGGCGACCTTGTCCATGGTCAACCCGGCGTATCCGGATTCGGTGAGTTCGTCTACTGCGGCGCTCAGGATCGCCTCTTCCAGGACGGCTCCGCGTCGCCGCGTCTGCATCGCGTCCCCTTCCCGCGGTACCGGTCGTACCCTCCCATTCTGATTGTCATCCCTGGCATGCGGCAACTAAGGTACGTCGAGTACCGTAACTATCGGTTGAAAGAAAGGCGTGATATGCGAGCCAAAGGCATCAGCTACGACACCGGCTTCGTCCACAACGGAGTGATCGGCCACAAGCTCTTCGACTCGGAGCTGGTCAAGCGCGAGATGCGCGTCATCCGCGATGACCTGCACTGCACCGCGGTCCGCGTCATGGGTGGCGATCCGGAACGGATGGAGGTCGCGGCGGCGCACGCCGCCGACCTTGGCCTCGAGGTCTGGTGCTCGCCCTACCCGCTGGAGCTGACCGCCGGCGAGATGCTGTCGCTGTTCGCCGACTGCGCCGCGCGCGCGGAGCGGCTCAGGCGGCGGGGAGCCGAGGTCGTGTTCGTCGTCGGCGCCGAGCTCAGCCTGATGAACAAGGGATTCCTGCCCGGCGACGGCATCGACGAGCGGGTCGAACTGCTGAGCCGGTCAGATCGCGTACGCGAGCAGATCGGCGAGGTCAGCGCATGCGTCAACGACTTCCTCGGCAGGGCCGTGCCGGTCGTCCGGGAGCGATTCGGCGGCAAGGTGACCTACGCCTCCGTACACCTTGAGAACGTCGACTGGACGCCCTTCGACATCGTGTCCATAGATCTCTACCGGTCGGCCGAGATCGCCGATCGCTTCGCCGAAGGCGTCCGTAACCTCGTCGCGCAGGGAAAGCCGGTCGCGATCACCGAGTTCGGCTCGGCCTGCTACCACGGTGCGGGTGACCGGGGCGCTCACGGCCTGGAGATCGTCGAGTACGACAAGGAGACCCGCGCGCCTGTCCGGTTGAAGAGGGAGTACGCCCGCGACGAGGCCGGTCAGGCCGCGTACCTGCGCGAACTGCTGGAGGCCTTCGACATCGGAGGCGTCGACAGCACGTTCGTTTTCACCTTCGCCCTGTACGACCACCCGCACCGCCCCGACGGTGACCCCCGCGATGACCTGGACCTGGCCAGCTACGGCATCGTCAAGGTGTACGAGGACCGTCTCGGAGCCACCTACCCCGACCTGCCCTGGGAACCCAAGGTCGCGTTCGCCGCCCTCGCCGACTACTACCGGGAGCACTGAGATCGAGCTGGCCCCGGGTTGGTGGGGACGCCCAAGATCAGAGGGCTAGGCGTTGTCCCTGAACCGGTCGCGCTGGATCTGGTAGGCGAGGGCGCGGCGCACAGAGGCAGATGCGGTGGCGGTGACCTTCGAGGGGATGTCGAGGCCACGGCTGATCTCGTTGTACGCGTCCCGGTAGCTGGCGGGCATCTCTGCCTGGTGCAGGCGCAGGTCCTCTTCGACGAGGCGTCGCAGTTCGTCGACGTTCTGGGGTGTGAAGCGCTTCTTTCCCCGGGCGATGGCGATGAGGTGGCGCGTACAGCGGGCGGTGCCGTACAAGGTGTCGGAGATTTCCTCGGCGAGGCCCCACAGGCGTCCTTCGAGCCAGGGTGCGTCGTGCTGGTCGAGGGAGAGCTTCGTCGGGGGCGGTGGGTCGCCCATCCTGTGCTTCGTCACCTGCTTGGACACGGCGGGCTGGCTCATGTCGGTGAGCCGGGCGATTCTTTCCTGGGTCCAACCGAAGCCGACGAACAGCTTGATCATTTCGGTGCGTAGCTTCCGCATCTCCTCTCCCGCCCGGATGACGTCGTTCATGTCGGCGAGCATCCGCTCGGCCTGCTCCTCGGTCAGTGCCTCGGGGTTCTGATGCGCGTCCTCTTCGCCTGCCATAGCTCGGTTATACACCGAGGTCCGTCACCATAACCGGGTTGTATAACCTGGTTATGGCTGACAGGATCCATGGCATGCCCACCTTCTCCGCGCCTGACGGAACCCAGCTCGCCTACCGCGTGATCGGAGACGGCGACCCGGTCGTCTGCCTCCCGGGAGGCCCTGCGGACTCCCGCTACCTCGGCGACCTCGGCGGCCTGTCCACGCGCCGCCGGCTGATCGTCTTGGACCTGCGCGGCACCGGCCGGTCCGCGACTCCCGAAGACACCTCCTCCTACCACTGCGACCGCCTGGTCGACGACGTCGAGGCGCTGCGCGACCACCTCGGACTCCCTTCGATGGACCTGCTCGGCCACTCCGCCGGCACGAATATCGCGACGCAGTACGCGGCCCGGCACCCGAAGAACGTCAGCAAGCTCGCCTTGATCGGCCCCAGCACCAGAGCTGTCGGTATAGCTATCACCGGGGAGACGCGACGTGAGCTCGCGCGGCTTCGGAAGAACGAGCCGTGGTTCCCAGCGGCTTTCGCCGCCCTGGAAGCGATCACCGAAGGCGCGGGCAGCGACTGGGATGCCATTAGCCCCTTCTTCTATGGCCGATGGGACGCCACGGCACAGAAACACCACGCAGCCAGCCAACCGAGCAACAAGCAAGCCGTCACCCTCTTCGCAGCCGAGGGCGCCTTCACCCCGGAGACCACTCGCGCGGCGCTCGCCACCTGCCAGGCTCCCGTCCTGCTACTCGCCGGAGAGTTCGACCTGAACAGCCCCCCTCGGTCGGCGGCCGAGTTCGCGGGGCTGTTCCCTGACGCCACGCTCGTGGTGCAGCCGGGAGCGGGCCACTACCCCTGGCTCGACGACGCCGACCAGTTCGCGGCGACCACGGCGGCATTCCTGGGTTGAGGAACTGCTGCGCCGCCAGAAGTCGGCGACCGCGCCGAGCAGGGATCACCGCCGCGGACGATGTCGATCAGGCACCCCGGGGACGGTAAAGTAGATTTGGAACATGTCTTCCGGAACAGATATTCCCAATCACGAGGTGGCAGCGCTGCGAGCGCTCGCGCACCCCACCCGGCTGGCCATCCTGGACCTGCTGCGCACCCACGACAGCCTCACCGCGACCCGGTGCGGCGAACTGCTGGGGCTCAGTGCGAAGACGTGCTCATACCATCTGCACGTCCTGGCCCGGCATGACCTCATCGAGGTCGCTTCCGATGCCGGGGCGAATCAGCGTGAACACCCATGGCGCCGGGCCTTCGACGAGCTGCAGGTGCCCCTGACCGTACCCAGCACTGCCGGAAGCCGGCAGTGGCACGACGCCGCCGACGGTCTGTTGGAGGCCGGTCTGCAGCACAACTACGGACTGTTGCTGCGCGCTATCGGCGAGCGCAGGTCATGGCCGCAGCAGTGGCAGTCGGCGGCGACCGTCCACACCCGCACGGTGGCGATGACGGCCGAGCAGCTCAGAGCATGGGGGCTGGAGGTCGAGCGCGTGACCCGAGAACACCTGGATAGCGCCGCCACCCACCCATCCGCCGAGCAACGGCCCGTCCGCCTGGTGCTCTACGGCCTTCCTCACCCGACACCCCACCCGCAGGCGTCATGACCGGCGAAGACGCCCCGATGGGGCTACGGCGGTTCCGGGCGGTCTTCGCCGACCGACGGGTCCGCTGGGCCGCCGCGGGTGCGGTGACCGGGCGGTTAGCACAGACGATCATGCCGCTGGCGCTGCTGCTGGCCGGTCAGAAGCGACTGCACGATTTCGCTGCCGCAGGCGCTGTGGTCGCGATGTACGCCCTGGTCAGCGCTGTGGGCGCGCCTGCCGTGGGACGGCTGATCGACCGGTGGGGAGTTCGCGCGCTCGTCGGCTTCGCGGCCATCAGCGGGGCCGCGACCGTCGGGCTGGCCACCAGCCGCACCGCAACCGGGATGATCGGGTTCGCGGCTGTCGCGGGAGTGAGCACACCACCGCTGGGCGCCTCACTGCGCGCCGTCGTCGTCCGCGTTCTGCCGCAGCCGATCCAGGCCGCCGCGCTGAGCCTGGACTCGGTAGCCACCGAAGTCCTTTTCATCGTCGGCCCGACAGTGGCCGGCGTCGCCGCCGCGATCGCGGCCCCGAGCGTCGCGCTGTTCGGGTGCGCCGCGTTGATGCTGCTCGGTGCGGTGGTCTTCATACCTTCCGCCGCGGGCGGCTCACCCCACACCGCGCAGGCGGGCCGTCGGCCGCTGCCGTCCGTGGCTGTCCTCGCCAGACTGCTGCCGGTACTCGCCATGACGACGGCCCTGACCTTCACGATCGGCGTCATCGAGGTCAGTGTGACCGCCCGAGCCGCCGAGTGGCAGAGCATCGAGTCCGCCGGTGCGCTGCTCGGGTTCTGGGCCCTCGGCAGCGTGGTCGGCGGGCTGATCTACGGCAGCCGGGACTGGCCGGGCTCACCCCGCGGGCACGCCCTGCTGCTCCTGCCTGCCATGGGGCTCGGCTTCGCGGCGCTGGCCCTGGCGGGCAACGTGGCAGCGATGTATCCCCTCATGGTGCTCGCCGGCCTCGGGGTGGCGCCCGCGCTGACCAACCTGGCACGCCTGGTGGCGTCGCAGGCGCCGGCAGGCCGCGACACCGAGGCGTTCGCCTGGTTCGGCGCTTCGACCGCCCTGGGTGGGGCCGCAGGCGTGGCGGTGGCCGGCGCGGTCGTCGACCGTTGGTCCGCTGGGGCCGGCCTGGTGACCGCCGCGACGCTGACGGTCGCGACTACCGTGCTGGTGCCCGTGTTGCGCAGCAAGAGCGCACCTGGCGGAGCGCCGAAGGTCACTGCGCCGCGCTGAAAACTGCCTTTGTTCTTCAGGAGAAGTCCGGTACCTGAGGCGACGAATGGCCCGGAGCCAGCCCTAATCCGAGCAGAGCTGACTGCGCAGCGTCTGGTAGACCCACCGTTCCCAGCGCTCGCGTGACCAGCCGCGCTCGTGCACGAACAGTAGGTACAGCTCGGGGCTGAGGAGGCCGTAGAGCAGGTCGGTGGCCTCCTCCGCCGATATCTCTGCCCGTGCGTCGGGCTTGCCGACGAGTGCCTTGGCCGCACCCTGTTGGACGACATACCGCGGATCGACGTCGTGGGGCCACAGCGCGGCGACCTCGGGGTCGCTCGCGCATGCCCCGTCCAGCACCTTGCCGATCGGCGCCACCCGCTCCAGGACCGACGTCGTGCCGGTGACGTAAGCGCGCAGCATGTCCTGGGCGGTGCCGGCGGCGAGTGCGTCGACGTACCACGGCCGGTCCATCGTGGCCACCGGCTCGTCGTCACCCGCGATGGTGACGTCGACCAGTTCCTTCAGCAGGGTGCGCTTGTTGCCGAAGACGAAGTAGATCGTCTGCACCGCGACCCCGGCTCGGTCGGCGATGTCCTGAAGGTTCGTCGCACCGTAGCCGTCCTGCACGAACAGTTCGAGGGCCGCCTTCAGGATGCGCCGTCGCGTCTCCTGCGCCTTCTGCGCCCGCTTGCTCGTCCGCTTGACATCGCTCATGGCTAGAGTCTATCTCTAGATTCATTCACTAGAAGTCAACTCTAGAGAGTAGGTTTAGTCATGCCGGTCATCACCGTCACCCGCTTCCAAGCCGACCCCGCCGACGCCGAGCGGCTCCGGGCCAGACACGCCGCCCTGGTCTCCGCCACCAGGGCGGCCGTTCCCGGACTCACCGAGGCGCGGCTCGGCCGGATCGACGACCGGACATGGGTCGGCGTCTGGCGCTGGGACTCGGCCGCCAGCCTGGCGGCGGCCCGCCAGGCCGTACCCGGAAACGCCGAGGCCGCCGCGGCCTTCGCGCTCACCCGCGAAGCGCACGTGGACGACATCGAAGTCCTGGACGAGCACTGACCGCCTGCCCGGCCTCGGGAAGGGGCCGGGCACCCAACGAGGAGAAGACATGATCGAGATCGAGGCGTTGACGAAGGTGTACGGCCAGGTCCGGGCGGTTGACGAGGTGTCCCTGCGGATCCCCGCCGGGTCGGTCTTCGGCTTCCTGGGGCCCAACGGCGCGGGCAAGACCACCGCCATCAAGATGATGGCCGGGCTGGTGACCCCCACCTCGGGGCGGGTCCGGCTGGGTGGCTTCGACGTGGCCCGGCAGCGCTCGGCCGCGATGGGGCGGTTCGGCGCGGTGCTGGAAGGCTCGCGGAACATCTACTGGAGCCTGTCGGCCTGGCAGAACCTGATGTACTTCGGCCGGCTCAAGGGCCTGCGCAAGGCCCAGGTCACCGAGCGCGCCCGGGAACTGCTGACCGATCTGGGCCTGTGGGAGCGGCGCGGCGACAAGGTCGGCGGCTTCTCCCGCGGCATGCAGCAGAAGGTCGCGATCGCCGCCGCCCTGATCGCCGGCCCGCCGATCGTGCTGCTGGACGAACCGACACTCGGCCTGGACGTCGAGGCCACCCGTACCGTCAAGAACTGGATCGCCGAGCAGGCCCGCGAGCTCGGCACCACCATCCTGCTCACCACCCACCAGCTCGACGTTGCCCAGGAACTGTGCGACCGGGTGGCCGTCATGCGCCAGGGACGACTCGTGGCCGACCTGCCCACCCGTGAACTGCTCGCCGGCTTCCGCGAACGCGACAGGTACGAGATCCGCGTCGAAGGAGCGGCCCCGCCAGGCTTCGACTCCGTCACCCGCGAGGGCGTCACCACCATCAGCGTGCGGGTGAGCGATCCGCGCGAGGTGTACGACGTGGTCGAGCGGCTGCGCGCGCAGGGAGCCGTCCTGGAATCCCTGACGCAGGTGCAGCCCGACCTGGAGGACGTGTTCCTCACCCTGGTGAACGAGCCGTCCCATGCATGACATCCTGCGTGCGGAGATCGGCAAGGGGCTGCGGGTCCAGCTCGCCCACCCGGCCGGGCACGTCATCACGCTGCTGATCAGCACCATGATGTACCTCGGGCTGCAGTTCGTCCTGGGCCAGGGCGAGCTGCGCCAGGATCTGCTGCCGCAGACCCTGGTCGCGATCGGCGGCTACTGGTTCCTGCAGTACGCGGGTCTGGTGATGGTGGCCGACCTCATCGAGGAGAAACGCGCGGGCACCTTCGCCCAAGCCCAGATGACCCCGGCGCCGCCGTGGCTGCCGATGCTCGGCCGGTTGATCACCGCCTCGGTGTTCGGCCTGGCGGTGGCCGCCGCGGCCGCCCTCGTCCCGATGCTGGTGGCCGGGATCGCGATCCCGCTGCGCTGGGCGGCGCTCCTGCCCGCCGTACTGCTGGGGATCAACGTGCTGGCCTTCACGTTCCTGCTGGCCGCCCTCGCCCTGGTCTCGCCGGTAATCGGCGCCCTGCAGTCGCTGTTCACCTCGCTGGTGCTGCTGCTCAACGGCTCGTTCCTGCCGCTGGCCCTCTATCCGGACTGGCTGGCCGTACTGGCCCGACTCCTGCCCACCACGCTGGGCATCGAGGCGCTCACCCGGACGCTGTTCGAGGGCCGGACCCTGGCCGAGCTGTGGAGCGGCGGCACCCTGCCCTGGCTGCTCGCCCACACCCTCGCGCTCACCGCCGCCGGCGGCCTGCTGTTCGTCCGCAACCACCGCCGAGCCCTGGAGTCGTCATGACCTTCGCCCGCGGATTCGCCGCAGAAGTCCGCAAGGGCCTGCTCAACCTCGCCGCCGGATGGCGTGAAGTCCTCATCCAGATGATCACCTTCCCGCTGTTCTACCTGCTCATCGTGCTGTTCATGGGACGCGGCCAACTGCGCGCGGACCTGCTGCTGCCGGTACTGCTCGGCATGGTGGCGCTGACCTTCATCCACGAGCAGGTCAACCGGGTGTTCTGGAGCTACCTGGGCGACATCCAGTCCGGCGTGCTGGAACAGACCTACCTGACCCCGCTGCCGTCGGCCGCGCTCATCCTCGGCCGCCAGGTCGCCGCCGTCATCTCGGCCCTGCCCACCGCGATGGCCGTCCTGGCCACCGGCGCCGCCGCCATCACCGTCCAGGGCGGGCGGATGCCCGTCGACGCGCAGGTGATCGTGCCGCTGGCCGCCATCGTGCTGGGCACCTGCGGACTGGCCCTGATCCTGTGCGGGCTGACCCTGGTCTTCAAACGCATCGAGATCGTCACCCAGCTGTCGGTGGCCGTCTACGCCATCGTGGGCGGCACCCTGGTCCCCCTGGCCGCCATGCCCGACGCGGTCGCCTTCCTCAGCCGGCTGGTGGTTCCCATCGCGCCCGGCATCGAGGCGATGCGCGACATCCTGCTCGGAGGGCACCCCCTGGCCGCCCTCCCGACCGGCTGGGGCCTCGGCTGGCTACTGGCCCAACCGCTGCTCATCACGGGCGCCGGGGTGGTCCTGTTCAACCGGCTCGAACACCTCGCCCGCCGCCGCGGCACCCTCGGCCGCTACTAGAAACCACGAGATCACTGCCGGCATCGCCCCGATCCTCACCCCTCTGGCTGCCATGGGCCTGGCCATCACCATGCTCGGCGCCGCCGCCACTCACGCCCGCCGCAAAGAGCCGTTGGCCATCGCCGTCAATGTGGTGCTGCTCGCACTGGCCGCGGTCATCGCCTGGGGCCGCTTCGGCTCTTACGCCCTCTGACCTCTTGAACATCTCAGGCAGGCCGTACCCCGCACGCCGCCCGATTGCATGGCAGTCGTACCCCTGCTTGCGGCACCACGAGACGAACTGCCCCGATCCATGGCGGGCGGCACCATCCGAAGACACCTCGCCGAACACCGCGGCGCTCTCGGCCGCTACGAGTACCTGGAGATCAACCTTGACATCGGAGACCGTGACGCTGCGACCCATCGGTCAGGTCGTGGGCGGGCGCGGCGAGATGTACGAAGACGACTGGCACGACGTTCGAGCTGTGATCCGGCTGGACGGTGAGTCCTTCACCGCCTCGGCGGTGCTCGGTCTGGAGCACTTCTCCCACCTGGAGGTCGTCTTCCTCTTCGACCGGATCAACCCGGCCACGGTGCACAGCGAACCCCGCCCCCCGAGAGGGAACCCGAGCGCCGCACCCGTGGGGGTCTTCGCCCACCGCGGGCCGTACCGCCCCAACCGCCTTGGCGTCTCCCGCTGCCGCCTGCTCACCGTGGACGGCCTGAACCTGCACGTCGCCGACCTGGACGCACTCTCCGGCTCCCCGATCCTGGACATCAAGCCATACCTGGCCGAGTTCGCCCCTCGTCACCCGGTCGTCCAGCCCACTTGGGCGACCGAACTCATGAGCCACTATTACTGAGGCTTCATTTGGAATCGGCCGGGTGGGATGCCTTCATCTTCCCCGGCCTCGACCTCCACAGTGAGCTGAGCATGCTGGTGAAGGCGGGCCTGTCGCCGATGCGGGCGCTGCGGGCCGCCACCGGGGACGCCGCGCGGTGCGTCGGGCTCGAGCGGGTGTCGGGCACGATCGCAGCTGGCAAGTACGCCGACCTGGTGGTGCTGGACGGCGACCCGCTGGCCGACATCGGCAACACCCGCAGGATCCACGCGGTGATCTGCCGCGGCCGGTACCTCGGCCCGGCCGACCGGAAGCGCGTCCTCGCCGAGGTCGAGACGGCCGCGGGCGCTCCTCATCCACATGGATGATCTACACCACAAAACCATCAAGATCCACGGGTACGCCTTGGTCGCCTCAGCGGCTCAGGGCTGCGCCACGCCGATCCGGTCAAAGGCGCCCAGGGCTGATGCTGCGACCTTTCGGAGAAACTCGTCCGGGTCGTTTCGTGCCGCCCGGTCCAGCGGTCGGCGGAACACCGGCCACTCGGCATAGGCCATCCCCCACAGGGCCCCTTCACGGATCGCCGCTTCGTCCGCGAAGGCCCCGGCTTCAAGCCGTTCGACGAATCGCTCGTCTGCTTCGATCGGGGCTCCGAGCCCGCAGCGGGCGAGTGCAGCGCCCTTGCTGTCCGGGGCATCCGCGGCATCGCACACACCGATCAGCTCGTCGAACGTCATCACCAGCGGGTGTGCGGCGAAGACAGCGACACAGCCCTCCACCTCCGCCGCGCCGAGCGAGCTCGCAGCCATGACGAACGAGGTGTTGATCGCGTCCTTCTCGGTGTACAGCACGGTCAGCCCGGCAAGTACCTCCCACTTCATCAGCAGTGGGCGACCCTCATGCGGAGCAGCCGGCTGACGCAGGGTCGTCTTCCATCCTGCGGCAGCCGCGATGGCCTTCACCTCGCCCGCCATGTGGAGGCTCTGGAAGACGAAGCGACGAGACCGGAAACCGCCCATTCGCTCGATGACATTCATGTCCACTCAAATCCTCGGGGGCATGATCAGCATGGAGAGGCTAGCAGGAGCAGGCCGCCTGACCGCCCGGCCGGCGCCCATGGCCACCAGCCCACCCGCCAGCAGGCCGCGTCTCGGTGCGCGCGGAGGCGTTCCCGTCGCCATTGTGTGGGAGAAGACGGGTGAGCACTCCAGAGACGCCTGAACAGGCTTCGTCCGGGGCACGGTGCGTGATGTAGTCCGCGCGGTCATCGCCGAGGTGGCGCCCGAGGAACTGCCGATCGTGGACGGGCTGAGGCAGTTCGACGACGAGACCGCGGTGGCCCGCTTGGCGGGCCGTGGCACGGCACGCGATCCCTTGGGTTTCGGGTTGGAGGAGATCGTCTACATCGCCACGCCGGTGGTCTGGGTCGCGCTGGATGAGAGCATGCGCAGGGTCGTCGGCCAGGCGGTCGACGACCTCCGGGTGCCCCGCGGCGCGAGAAGGCTGCTCCGCAGGGTGTTCCGCAGGCGGGCGGCCCCGCTGGTGGTGCCCGCGCTGACCGCGGAGCAGGTGGCCGACGTACGACGGCGCATCCTGGAACTGTCGGAGAAGTCGGGGTTGGAGCCGGAGCGCGCCGAAACGCTCGCCGACCGGGTGGCGACCCACCTGCTCCTGCCTCCGGACCCGGCCGACGACAGCCGCGCGCTGCGGTCGTGTTCCGCATCCTCCAGGAGGCACTGAGCAACGTGGTACGGCACGCACCGCGAATCCGAACGGACAAGAGACCTGAAAAGCTCAGGGATACCAATGATCGCACCTGTCATCCCGAATTATCGACTCGACAGTATGGACGAGTGGAGCCTGCCAGAGATGATCTCCCCTACCTACTACCCAGAGGACGAAAGTGGGCGGTTATGAGGTGCCTGAGGCAGACCTGCTCGCCGTACTGCCGACCTTCCGCCCCGTCACGGCAGAGGCACTGGCCGCGATCGAGTGACGCCGAGGTGGCCCGCACACCGACCAAGGGTCACATCGATGCGCGCCTTCCCCGACGGTCCGCGGGGAAACAAGCGCTGGAGGGTACTGAGCACTCCCCGGGTGCGCCAGGACATGAAGCGCCGTAGCTGAGCGGCGAAGCTCACCAGGTGGCGCGCGGCTGGATCGTCGATGAGCGTGAGGTCGGCCAGGACCCAAGCGGCCCCGCTGCGTACCGTCCCGGATCCGGATCAGGGATCCAGAGCTGACGTGAACATACGCCGACGAGACCGGCTCAGCTCCACGAGTACTCACATGCCGCCTGAACCGCATGGATGGAGTTTTCGGCAGGCGCAGAGCCGGTGGCTTCCTGGATTCCGGCACGGGCCGGATATCTATGAGAGCCGCTCAACCGCATGCCGGTGCGGGACGGGCTGATCTATGGTGAGTCGCGCTTTCTGCTCGACTCCGTCCAGCGTGGGCGAGGGGCCCGGTGCGCCATGCCCGGAGGCCAAACGGCTGGTGGATCGGGTATCCCTGGTCATCGACTGGAACGAGAACCACACCGATGAGCACGTGCGCCTGATCGCGGCGACGCTGGCGTGTACCAGCGTTGTTGACGGGCTTCCGACGTCACCCTACAATTTCGGTGCTGACCGATATTATGGCACCCCCCAGGAGGCATAATGGATCGCCGCACGTTCCTCCGCACCACCGCCGTGGCTGGCGGCGCGGGCATGGCCCTGTCCATCGGCAACCCGGGCGCAGACTCGGCGGCCTACGCCGACACCGGCGTGACCAAGGTTGACCTCGGCCCCGCGACGCTCGCCTGCAGCACGCTCAACGGCGGGTTCGTGGGCGACAAGCCGTACATCGTCTCCCACCTGCTGACCCCCACCCGGCTGGGGGTGTTCGACGTGGCCGCGGGCCGGGCGGACAGCCTCACCGAGATCCCCAGCGGCGGCGGCGCCTGGACCGGTCTGGTCGACGGGACGACCATCTACATCGGCACCCACACGGTCGCCGACGTGTACGCGTTCGACACCGTGAAGGGGGCGCTCAACCGGATCGGCCGCGTTCCGGGAGCCACGTACATCTGGGACATGTGCCAGGTGGACGGGAAGATCTACCTGGGCACCTACCCTGACGGCAAGGTGTGGGAGCTCGATCTGGCGTCCAGCGCGCTGCGCGACCTCGGCGTCGCCGTACCGGGCCAGACGTACGTGCGGAGCATCGTCGCCGACGCCACCACCATCTACGCGGGGGTGGGCTCGCACGCGCGACTCGTCGCGCTCGACCGGTCAGGTGGCGCTCCCCGCGACATCACCCCGCCGGAGCTGGTGGCGGAGTCCTTCGTCTACCAGCTCACCCAGACCGCCACCCACGTCATCGCGGGCACCCACGGTTCCGGCCTGATCGCGATCATCGACAAGAGCGACCCCTCCTCCTACCGTGTCGTCCATCCGGAAGGCGTCATCACCATCGGCAAGATGGCCGCCGCCGGCGAGGGCGAGGTGTACTTCGGGGCCGGGGACTCGCTCTGGCACCTCGACCTGGACGGCGGCATCACCCGCAAGGTCGGCGTCACCGCCGCCGGTGACTTCGTGACGGCCGTCCACATCAAGGACGGGAAGGTGGTCGTGTTCACCAACTCGGCCACGATGTGGACTTATGACCCCGTGTCGGGGGCGATGAACATGGCCGACTTCCAGGCCATGGGGATGCCCACGGCGCCCGAGCTGCCCCAGTCAGTGGCGGGCCACGACGGGAGGCGGGTGTACGTGGGCGGGCACGGCGGGGTGGAGCTGCACGACCTGGCCAACCCGGGGGCCACGACGCGGATCCGGCTCGCGGGGGAGACCAAGGCCATGACCACGGTCGGCAGGTACGTCTACATGGCGACCTACCCGTCCGGTTCCATCGTGCGGCACGACACGAAGACCGGGCGGACGAAGGTGCTCGCGGTGATCGGCAATGAGCAGAACAGGCCGGGGGACACGGCCTACGACGCTCGGCGCAGGCTGCTGCTCGTCGGTTCCAGCCCCGATTACGGCAAGATCGGCGGCGCGCTGTCGATCTTCAACCTGGACACCCACCAGCTCCAGGTGTATCGCAACGTCGTCGAGGGCCACGCGATCGTGTCGACCGCGACTCACGTCGGCCGGGGTCGGGCCTACGCGGGCTCTGAACGGCCCACAGGCTCGACGGCCTCCGCCGCGATCGCGGTTCTCGACTCCACCTCGGGCCGCAAGTACGCCGAGATCGTCCCCGTGCCGAACGCGGCCTCGATATCGAGCCTGGCGGTGGTAGGCGAGGTGCTCTACGGCACCACCAACAAGGGGGTGCTGTTCGCCGTCGACACTGGCACAGGAGCCGTCCTGGCCACCACGACCGTCGCGACCGCCAGGGTGGACCTGGTCGTCGCGGGCCAGCGGCTGTACGCGGTGAGCCACCAGCGGCTGCTCAGGATCACGCCGCGAACCCTGGCCGTCGAAGTGGTCGTCGACGGCCTGGCCACCGATCCCACCAGCTTCCCCATGCTCTCCTACGACAAGCACAACGGCGCCCTCTACACGATCACCGGCCGCAACCTGCTGAAGGTCACGGTCGGGAGCTAGCGGGATGACCACGACCGTTCACCAGGTCGTGTGAGACACCGGCGCGGGGCAATCCGGCGCTGATCATCATGGGGTCGGCGTCGGGGACAGCCGCTCCGGCGATCGCACGGCTGGTCGCGGCGCATGAAGACACCGTGCGCGAGCCGCCCCGTTGCGATCAGAGGCCGTCCACGAAACGCCTGGCCCAGCCCGTGAACTCGGCTCCCAGCTCCCTTTGCGCCGCCTCGAGCAGATCGTTGGGATCCTCCGCCGGGCTCAGGCCGAAGTGCTGGTCCAGCCACGCGAGGTACGTCTCGCGAGCCCGGCCGCGCCCGTCGCCGTCCCGGTGATACCCCTCGTACTCGCCGAAGCCGGCCCCTGCCCAGTCGACCCACAGCGGTCGGTCGCAGGCGAGTTGCCGAAACAAGTCCCGCAGGCCGCGGGCGGTGACGTGGACGCCGCCCTCGTCCCCGAACACCACGACCGGCAAGGCCGCCAGGTCAGCGCGATCGTCGACGCGCCAGAGGGCGTAGAGCGAACCGGAGCTGTTGGCGTACGCGAACGGGAAAAAGGCGTCGAGGAACTCCGGATCGTCCGACCAACCGTCATGCCGGGGCTCCCCGAATTCGATCAGCTCGAACCCGTCGGCGATGAACTCGCCCCCGAGCCGTTCCTGCAGCTCTTCGAGCTGGTTCAGCTCTGGCACGGGGGAGTAGGAGTCATGCATGGGGACGCTCCAAGGGGATCGGAGAACCGCAAGATCACCGCTGGAGCGTACAGACCCCGGGGGGTGCGAGGAGGAGCCCAAAGCTGGCCGCGCGTCGTGCCCACCACAAAGCCGCATGATCAAACCTGATGAACGCTCGCGGTCACCCCGCTAGTCACGGTCATGTATCAAGCATTGACCCTGCATCCACCCGATGGCTAGGTTTCGGTCTAGACCGGTATTGCAAGGGAAAGGAAGGCCCGATGAGGAAGGTAGCGGTGGCCGGCCTCGCGGCCGCCCTGGGAGTGGTGCTAGCCGGATGCGGTTCCGGGAGCTCCGACTCCGGAGGCAAGAGCACGGTGACGTTGTGGATGTATCCCGTCATCGACGACCAGGCGAAGAGCAGGGCATTCTGGGACAAGGTTGAGAAGGACTACGAGGCCAAGAACCCCACCGTTGACGTCAAGATCGATCTGCAGCCCTGGGACGGCCGTCAGGAGAAGGTCACCACGGCGCTGGTCGCCAAAAAGGGCTTCGATCTGGTCGTGCTCGGCCCCGATCAGATCCCGCAGTACGCCAAGCAGGGCACGATCAGCCCGGTCGACGATGTCGTCGCCGCCTCCAAGCAGTCCTACCTGCCCAACGCGCTGGCCGCGCTGACCGCGGACGGGAGGCTGTACGGCGTACCGATCTATCAGACGATCACGGCGCCCATCTTCAACAAGAAGCTCTTCGCGGACGCGGGGATCACGGAGATGCCCGACACCTGGGCCGAGGTCATGGAGGCCGCGCCCAAGCTGGCGGCCAAGAAGACCCCGATCTTCATGTACACCGGCGCCCCCGAGGTCTCGCTCAATCTGAGCTTCTACCCGATCCTCTGGTCGAACGGCGGCACGGTCTTCTCTCCCGACGGGAAGAAGGCCGCGTTCAACGGCCCCGAGGGCGTGCAGTCCCTGCAGTACCTGCTCGACCTCAAGAAGATCGGCGGCCTGCCCGAGAACGCCGTCACGCTGTCCAACACCGTCGAGGGCAGCCCGCTGACGCAGGGCAAGGTGGGCTTCTACCACGCCGCCGCCAACATCAGCGCCATGCAGCTCGGCGCCGCCATCGGCGACGACAACGTGGCCGTCGGGCTGCCCATCGAGGGCACGAAGCGGGTCGGATTCGGCATCCCCGGCGCGCTGATCCTGCCCAAGCACGCCAAGAACCCCGAAGCGGCGAAGAAGTTCGCCGCGTACGTGGCCTCGCCGGAGGTGGCCGCCGGGCTCTCCAAGGAGTCCGGTTACTTCCCCGCCCGCACCGACGCCAAGCTCGGCGAGCTGAGCGCGACGGCGAAGGAGTTCGAGAAGGCGCTGGAGTACGCCTTCCCTGGCGACGCCCATCCCCTGGCCCGCCAGGTGATGGCGCTGCTCTCGCCCGAGATCCAGTCGGCCCTGCAAGGTAAGAAGACCGCCAAGCAGGCGCTCGACGACGCCGCAGAGCAGGCCGACGCGATCCTGACCAGCGCCGGATGATGTCCGGGGGAGGTCGTGCGAGCGGCCTTCCCTCCGGTGGCTTACACCTGTGCGACACCGGTGGCGCGACCCCGTCACGGGCCTGCTGTTCGTCCTTTGTAGGTGTTCGAGATCTAGGTATGTCGACGTGCGTGACCTCGTTGTCAATTCGGGAGAGCAGGACAGCTCAATATTGACGTTTTCTTGACGCCGTGATCATGTAGCGGCCCCCTCTGGCCTCAGTAGTGTGCTTTGCGTCTTTACGCATACTTGACGTTGGGGGTGGCCACGTTGGCCAGCGTGGATCAGCCTGCTCCGGTACGGAAGGGGGCGCTGCGGGGGTGGCTGCTGAAGGGGCTGCAGCGCTCGGATCACGGGGGCGGTGCCCCGCCTCACGAGCAAACTCCTGAGCACCAGCACTCCTGGTGGCAGGTGATGTGCCTGACGGGCGTCGACTACTTCTCCACGCTGGGCTACCAGCCGGGCATCGCGGCGCTGGCCGCCGGGGCGCTGAGCCCGATCGCGACCCTGATCCTGGTGGCCCTGACGTTGTTCGGTGCTCTGCCGACCTATCGGGCGGTGGCCAAGGAGAGCCCGCACGGGCTGGGGTCGCTGTCGATGCTGGAGCGGCTGCTGCCTGGCTGGCCGGGCAAGCTGCTGGTGCTGTTTCTGCTCGGATTCGTGGCGACCGCCTTCATCGTGACCATCACGCTGTCGGCAGCCGACGCCACCGCGCACATCCTGCACAATCCGTTCGTCCCCGCCTTCGCCGCAGACTGGCAGGTGCCGGTCACGCTGTTGCTCATCGGCGGGCTGGGCGCGGTGTTCTTGGCCGGGTTCAGCGAGGCCATCTCTATCGCGGTCGTGCTGGTGGCCATCTATCTCGTGTTCAACGTGGTCGTGGTGGTCACCGCCGTACAGCACGTGCTCGCAGAGCCGGACAAGGTGGGCGACTGGCAGAACCTGCTGGCCGCCGACTACGCCAGCCCGATCGCGATGATCGCCGTCTCGCTGTACGTGATGCCGAAGCTCGCGCTCGGACTGTCCGGCTTCGAGACGGGTGTGGCGGTAATGCCGCTGGTCAAGGGGGAGCTCGCCGAGCGGGTCAAGGGGGCGCGCAAACTGCTCACCACCGCGGCGCTGATCATGAGTGTCTTCCTCATCACCTCCAGCTTCGCCACCACCGTACTCATTCCGGCCGAGGAGTTCGCCGAAGGCGGCAAGGCCAACGGCCGGGCCTTGGCCTACCTCGCCCACCAGTACCTGGGCGACTGGTTCGGCACCGCCTACGACCTGTCCACAATCGCGATCTTGTGGTTCGCCGGGGCCTCGGCGCTGGCCGGGCTGCTCAACATCGTGCCGCGCTACCTGCCCAGGTACGGCATGGCCCCGGACTGGTCGCGCGCGGCCCGGCCGATGGTCCTGGTCTTCACCGCCATCTCCTTCCTCATCACGCTGTTCTTCGGCGCGCAGGTCGAGGCCCAGGGCGGTGCCTACGCCACCGGCGTACTCGCACTGATCCTCTCGGCGGTCGTGGCGGTCACGCTGTCGGCCTGGACCGCCGGACGCCGCAGGGCGGCGGGCTTCTTCGGCGTCGTCACCCTGATCTTCGGATACGCCACCGTCGCCAACATCATCGAACGCCCCGACGGCCTGGTGATCGCCCTGCTGTTCGTCCTTGCCATCGTGAGCACCTCGCTCATCTCACGCGCCACCCGCTCCACCGAGCTGCGCGTCACCCACATCACGCTGGACGACCTGGCCCGCCAGTACGTCAACCAGTGCGGCGAGATCCGGCTCATCGCCAACGAGCCCCACTCCCGCGACCACACCGAGTACGTCGACAAGGCCCGCGAGGCCTGGGAGCTGCACCGTCTGCGCACCGGCGAGGGGCTGCTGTTCCTCGAGGTCACCGTCCCTGACGCCTCAGAGTTCGCGGGTGAGCTTCGCGTCACCGGCGAGGAACGCCACGGCTTCAGGATCCTGCGCATGCAGAGCCCCACCGTGGCCAACGCGATCGCCGCCCTGCTGCTGTACCTGCGTGACCAGACCGACAAGACGCCGCACGTCTACTTCCACTGGGCCGCCGAGGGCAACCCGATCGGCGCGCTGCTGCGCTACCTCGTGTTCGGCGGCGGCGACATTCCGCCGCTCACCCGCGAGGTGCTACGCCAGGCCGAACCCGACGCTGGACGCCGCCCCGTCGTCCACGTCGGCTGACAACTCCATTGGGCGCAGGTCAGGGCCGCTGCGAATGCGCGGGGCGCCAGGGAATCCCCATGCATGCTCGATGCGACGGCGTGTTCTGGCACCTCATGGGGCGGCCCCCGTCAACTGCGCGTCAGCATTTCCCGGTCAGGTGTCCAGATCGCGTAGCTATCGACGGATATTTCATGATCCACGCTTAGCGTCCTCCTCGTACGAGTTTGGATCGCGGGGGCCAGGGAGTTGCGGCCGTAGTCGTTGCCGGCCGGTGCGGTGATCAGGACGCCTGCCTCGATGGCGTGGGCGATGGCGCGTTTGAGCATCGGGTCGGCGTCGTGCGAGGCGGTGTGGTGGGCCGGAGTGTATTGGATGATGTTCGCGCCGGCCTCGGTCAGGTCTTCGATGGCGCGGGCGGCCGAGTGCGGATCCTGGGAGACGTGCTCGTCGCCGGAGAACCCGAGCGTGAGGAGACGGCAGCCGGGAGCAAGCCCGGGCAGGTTGCTGCCGTGCTGTCCGGCCAGGACGCTGGCGGTGAAGGTGCCGTGCTCACTGGCCAGGCTCGCTGCCCGGCCGGAGGGCTCCTGCAGTTTCCCGTGGGGGGTGTGCCTCGAGCACGGCCCTACCCTCATCTTCACCGGAGGGGAGACGTGCGATACCCGAGGGTGCGGCCGCGTCTGGGGCTACAAGGGGGACCAATGAGGGCGGGGCGGCCCCCGGTCGCTTGGCCATCAGGTACGGGCCGCGAAAGCGGCGGCACCGTGGCGGTCGAGCCAGGTTTCGAAGTCCATCAGGTCCGGATGGAGCCTGCGCAGCATGGGGATGTGGGCTTGCCAGCCGCCGCGGTCGTTGCCGAAGTCGTATCCGGCGATGCCGTCGGGGTCGGTCAGGGCTTCGCGGGGGATCGCCCGGTAGGTGACGTTCCGGCCGGTCGCCCGGCTGATCGCGGCGACGACCTGCCGCATGGTCAGCTCGTCCCCGGCCAGTTCGATGGCCCGCCCGACGTAGTGGTCGGGGTCGGTGAAGGCGAGGGCAGCGAAGGCGCCGATGTCGTCGGCGGCGATGAGCTGCACGGACGTGTCCGGCCGGAAAACGTCGGTCAGCGCGTCGTCGCGCACACCGAGGCGCGGGTCGGACTGGTTCTCCATGAACCGGACGGGCCGCAGGATCGTGGCGGGCAGGGCGAGGGCGTTGATGTGGCGCTCGATCCGCCACTTGCTCTCCCAGCGGCGGATACCCGGAGACCGGTCGACCCCGCCGACGGAGGTGTAGACGATATGGCCCACACCGGCGTCCCTGGCGGCCTCGGCGACGTTCAGCCCGAGGCGGACCTCATCGTTGGTGGTGAAGTCGGGAGGTGTGCCGGGGTAGCCCTCAGTGGGTTGAACGCTGAAGACGCCCTGTGCACCCCGCATCGCACGGACCAGCGAGACTTGGTCACCCATGTCGCCAGGCACGAGTTCTGCGCCTGCCTGGGCGAGCGCTCGGGCCGCTGGGGCTTCGGGATCGCGAACGAGCGCGCGTACGTTGTGCCCGGCGGCGAGTAGATGCCGGGCGGCGGCGCCGCCCTGCAGGCCGGTCGCTCCGGTCACCAGCATGGTCTTGGTCATCATGTCTCCTTGGTTCGTCATCGAGGTCATGCGTCGAAGAGCTGGTGGGCGCGTCCCATCGCGAGGTCGTTCACCAGTCGGCGTTTCCACGGTCGTTGCATGACCGCGTGTGTCATCCGCCGGGTTGTCCGGGGACACGACATGATCATTTCGGCGAGTTGCCAGGCCCGAGGGAGGAGCCGGTCTGGAGGGAGTACCTCGTTCACCAGGCCGAGTTCCCATGCCTGGGCGGCCTGGATCGGCTCCCCCGAGTACAGGGCCAGGGCGCTCCGCTTGAGGCCGATCAGTTCCTGGAATGCCAGGTGCTGGCCGTCGCCGGCACCGCGCCTTTGCGAAAGTACGTATCGGCGAACGATGTGGTGGAACTGCACAGGGTGAGGTCGCAGAGCAGTGCGAGCTCCTGGTGGTAGCCGGGGCCGTTGATGGCGCCGATCGTCGGGACGTCGATGGCGAAGACCAGGCTCGTAGTAGGCCTCGTACCGGGCATCGGCCGCCCACGCGCGGTAGGGCAGTTCGAAGGACGCCGTGTCGAGCCCGGCCATCCACACGTCGCCCGTTCCGGTCAGGATAACGACCTCGTTGGACGGGTCGCTCCCGACGTCCCGCAGCAGCCGTCCCCAGGCGTTGTGCAGGCCCAGCGAGCGGGGTGATCGGCGAACCCGCCCAGGTCGTCGTGCCACGCATCCAGTTCGTCCGTCATGACCTATCCTTCCTATCCCATAAATGGGGACTACTCCCCGGTTATGTCTTGGTAATATATGGGGACGGTTCCCCATATTGCAACAGGTGGTCATGACAGCGCCTCAGCATCAGCGCCCGCTGCGGGCCGACGCTCGCCGCAACGCGGAGCGGCTGATCCACGCCGCCCGCGAGGTCTTCGCCGAACGCGGCGTGGACGTGCCTCTCGACGACATCGCGCGCCACGCCGGCGTCGGAAACGCGACGCTCTACCGCCGCTTTCCCACCCGCGAGGCGCTACTTGAAGCCGTCTACCGCGACCGTGTGGAGCAAATGCAGGCACACGCGCGCGACCTGCTCGCCTCCCCCTCACCGGCCGACGCGCTCGCCACCTGGCTCCTGGAGATCGTCCGAGACGGCAGTACCTCCCGCGGACTCACCGCCACGCTGAAGGCAGCCCTCCAGAGTGAAGGCACCGACGTGGCATGGTGCAGGCACCTGATCCAGGACGCCGCCGAACGACTCCTCGCCCGCGCACAGGACGCCGGCGCCGTCCGCCCCGACGTCACCGCGATCCAACTGCTCAAGCTCGCGAACGGCATCGCCTTCAGCACCGAACGCGAACCCGATGCCGATCACCAGGCCGAACAACTTCTCGCCCTGGCCCTGACCGGCCTGTACCCCATCTGACCTGCTCTTCGCGGGCTCGGCTTCGCCAGCGCCCTTCGCCGACCGTGCCGCCGACGAGCTGGTGGCCTGGCTCGGCTTCACCGACGTGCAACGCAATTCCAGCGGCACGATCACCTCGACCGAACCCGAACGGCTGCCCAGCTACATCCTGATCCGCGGCGCCGACACCCACGGCCGGTGCGGACATAGCGGCCGAGGCTGGCCAGGTGCTGGTGGCGGCTCTTGGCCCGGAGTTCGGGCGTGGTCAGGCCGGCTCAGATCCGCAAGGGCCGTACACTCCCGGCTCGCCGGTTGGTCGTCGAGCGGCAGTCTGATTTCACGGGTGAGAAGTGGCCCCACCTACGGGCGTGTGGGGGTACCGAGTCGGGGCTGTCCTGTCTCATCGAAGGCGGCACAGTCTCACTGAATCTGGCTAGATTCAACGACCGGATGGGACCCGGCCTCACGCGAGACCTCGACCCGCGCGGCGATGACATCCGGGGTCTCGGTGAACAGCACGCGCCTATGGTGGACCGATGGCATCGGTCAAGCAGTTCCAAGTCACCTTCGACTGCGCAGAACCTGAGCGCGTCGCTCGTTTCTGGTGCGAGGTGTTGGGGTACGTCGTACCGCCGCCACCGGAGGGGTTTGCTACTTGGGACGACTTCGAACACTTGCTGCCGCCTGAGCGCAAGGGTTCAGCGTTCGTCTGCATTGATCCCTCAGGTGTGGGCCCGCGACTGTTCTTCCAGCGCGTTCCCGAAGGCAAGGTCGTCAAGAATCGGCTGCATCTTGACGTGCGGGTCGGCACCGGGCTCGTGGGTGAAGAGCGCCTCGCCACACTCGAGGCCGAGTGCGCACGACTGGTCGCGCTCGGCGCGGTACGCGTGCGACTACTGCCTGCCGATGGCGACAACGAGTCGTGCATCGTGATGCAGGACAACGAGGGCAACGAGTTCTGTCTCGACTGAGGGGCCGCGAACGTGTCCTCGTTCTGTCCCCATGGGCCAGAATGAAGAACCGCCCCCGACCTGTCAGAGCGCTGTGGCGCAGATCGCCGGATCAGGCGCTCGGGATGGGCGAGCCGTCCGGCCGGTTCGACAGATTGCGACAAGTTCGATGAGACGGACCCGGTGCTCTGCGTCTCACTGAATCTGGCGCACCGCGGCCGCCGCCCTGCATCTGGCCGGGGACGGGCGGCAGATCGCCGACCTGGTCGCCGACGGCGGACGCCTGGCCTCCACCCTGGGCCTGAGCGCCGAAACGCTGCCCGGCCGCGACCTGCGCGTGGTGGCGGTGATGGTCAACCCCGAGGCGGCCACCCTGGCCCGGCTGGCCGCCGACGCCGCCTCGGGTGCGATCCGGGTCCCGATCACCGCCACCTACCCGATCGAGCAGGCGCCGCAGGCCTTCGCCGACTTCGGCGCGGGAGCCCTCGGCAAGCTCGCCATCACCATCAGCTGAACACCCGGAGCCGACACGAGGGCCGCGGCGCTGCGTAACTGGGTGCTCAACCTCAACCAGGTCCTTCACGGCACCGGCGTGTACGCCGCGCACGTGGCCATCAGCGCCTGGATCGGCTCCGGTCCGCCCGAGGCTGAGCCCTACGCCATCGCCCAGGCCTACTGGGACCTGCACCAAAGCCGCGACCGCGCCGAACTCGGGGTTGAGGAACAGCGGAACACCCGTTAGCGCCAGCTCATGGCAACTACGAGAAGAAAGATCGTTCTCACCGCCGTCCCGGTCTTCGCCCGTCCACCCCGAGCTCGCCGCTCCACCGGGGAACTGATCGCCTCCACCGAGATCACCGCAGGCTGGCACCACTCGGCCGGAGACGACCCACCCGAGTACGGCTATGGCGCCACCCTCACCGTCGCTGCCCGCGCCCGCCCGGTTTCCGGGTCCTTTCCGGTGTGGTTGACGTACGTGGGCAAGCCTGGGTTCAACTGCGGCGGCGACCAGCAGGGCGCCACGTTCGGTCAAGATCGTCGCCCCGGCGCCGGCGAGCGCCTGGCCGAGGAAGGGTGGCTCCGGTGAGCGGCCAGGACACCACCGACACCGCGGCCGCCGCACGAGCCTGGCTGGAGAAGGTTGCCGACCACTTGCAGGATGTCAGGCTACTGTCGGGCGCCGACGGCTTCGGCGGGGTGCTGCCTGAGCGCCAGTCTGGCAGGCACCTCGGTGGCGATCAGGGCGAGTCCCGTCGCCACCGCGACCACCACCAGGTAGGTGACGGGAGACACCGACGGTACGGCGGAGCCGGTCATGCCCAGGCTGAAGGCCGACAACGTCGCCAGCGCGATCGCCGAGCCGAACACCGTGGCGATCAGCGCCGCGGTCAGCGTCTCCAGTCGCAGCATGCGCAGCACCTGGCGCCTGGTGGTCCCCACCAGGCGGAGCAGGGCCAGCTCGCGCGATCGGTCCGAGGTCGACATGGCCAGCGTGTTGACCACGGCGATGGCGGCGAAGGCGATGATCAGGCCCATGGCCACGTAGTTCACCTCGGCGTTGCCCAGCTGGATCTCCGTGGCCCGGATCGCCTTGAACCCGTCGAGCTTGGCGCTCCGGCCCGCGACCAGGAGCGACGGCCTCGGGTCGTCCACGTGCCCGGCCACCAGGCCGTGGGCGAGGGTGATGTCGCCGAAGCCCAGGCCGCGCGCATAGACCGCGGCCACCGTCAGCTGGGCCGGAGTGCCGTCGCCGAGAGTGAGTCTGACAGTGTCGCCGGGCTTGATGCGCAGCCGGTCGGCGGTCGTGCGGCTCACGGCGAGGGAGTCTTCGCTCAAGTTCTTGATCGAGCCCGCGGTCACGCCCAGGTCCATGGTCTGGTCCAGGCCTTCCGGAGTCACGGCCTGCGCGCCGTACTTCGTCAGCCCGATCCGCACCGAGGTGCGCACCACCTCGGTCACCGCCCTCACGCCCGCCACCTTCCTGACCGACGCGGCCGAGCCACCGGGGATGACGTAGTCGGCCTTGGTGCCCGACTCGGCCTGGACCTGGGCGGCGTTCTGCATGGTGGTCTGGACGAACAGGATCGTGCAGGTCATCGCGATCATGAGCGCCAGAGGCACGATGACCGAGGCCAGGCGCTTGGCACTCGAGCCGAGGTTCTTGGCCGCCAGCCAGCCGCCCACCCGGGAGGTCCGCAGCGGCACGGCCAGGACCGCCGTGGCCGTCCTGGCCAGCAGCGGGCCGAGCACCGCCACGGCGATCACCCACAGCAACGCGGTGAACATGGTCACCGGGCTCGAGGCCGCCTCGGTGGTCAGGCCCGACAGGACCACGGTCAGCACCACGCCGCCGGCCACGATCAGCAGGCCGAGCACCAGCCGGCCCCAGGGCAGCCGCGCGCTCGGCAGAGCCGCGTCGCCCAGCGCCTCGACCGGGCGGATGCGCGTGGTACGGCGGGCCGAGACGCGAGCCGCGGCCCAGGCGGCGCCCACGGTCGCCAGAAGCGCCGCGAAGATCGGGAACGGGCTGACGACCAGGGCCAGATTCTCCGGCATCGCCCCCAGCGCCACGAACCTGGAGCGCAGCCAGAAGCCCAGCCCCAGCCCGGTGAGCGCGCCCAGCGCGCCTGCGCCCAGGCTGACCATCAGCGCCTCACCGCCGATCAGCTTGCGGATCTGCTTCGGCGTCGCCGCGACCGCCCGCAGCAGGGCGAGCTCGCGCTGGCGCTGCTGGATCGACAGCGCGAAGGTGCCGACCACCACCAGGATCGCCACCAGCAGCGAGGTGCCGCCCATCGCGCCACCCAAGCTGATCAACTTCACCCGCGACTTCTCCGCGTCGATGAACTCCACGGTGCCACGATCGTCTCCGGTGTAGGCCACCGCGCCCGGCGTGGCCGCGACCGCCACCCGCGGGAAGACGCCGATGGCGCTCACCAGCCCGTCGCGCCCGGCCAGCCTGCGCGCCTCGGCGGTGCTGAAGAAGATCGTGTCCTGGCTCGGCAGGGCCTGCTCGGTGACACCCACGACGGTGTAAGCACCGATTTTCGCTCCCACAGGGATGTCCGCACGGGCGTCCACGACCACCTCGTCGCGGCCTTCCGGCGCCGTGCCCGCCTTGATGGTGAAAGGGGTGAGGGGCGCTGACTCCCAACCGTGCGCGAGGAAGTTCTGGAAGGGAAAGGTCACCTCGGTGACCACCTTGTCCACGCCGGGCGCCTGCTTCAGCCGGCTGGCCACGGTGGCTGGAATCCAGCGGCGTTCAGCCAGCGGCTTGGCCTTGGACTTGGTCTCGCCGTCACCCTTGTCGATCGTCTCGCGGACGAACTGGTCACCGGCCACGATCACCGGGGCACCCGCGTACCGTTCGGGGGCCACGCGGCCCCGAAGCCCGGTCTCCAGCAGCATGCCGCAGGCCGCGACCAGCGCGGCCGCACAGAACAGGGCCACGAACGCCCCGGCGAAGGCGCCCTTGCGATGGCGCAACGACTTCAGTGCGAAAGAGAACATCAGACCCACGCCCCCAGGTGCGTCATGCGAACGGCCACCTTGTCGGCGGTCGGCGCGGCCATCGTGTCCACGATCCGGCCATCGGCCAGGAACAGGACGGTGTCGGCGTACGACGCGGCCACCGGGTCGTGCGTCACCATCACCACCGTCTGTCCCATCACGGACACCACGTCGCGCAGCAGGCCGAGCACCTCGCGCGCGGTCATCGTGTCCAGCGCGCCCGTCGGCTCGTCGCCGAAGACCACCTCGGGCCTGGTCACCAGCGCCCTGGCGATCGCCACCCGCTGCTGCTGCCCGCCCGACAACTGGGCCGGGTGGTGCGTGGTCCTGCCCTCCAGCCCGACCCGGTTCACCACCTCCGACAGCCAGGCCTGGTCAGGGCGGACCCCCGCCAGCCGCAGCGGCAGCGTGATGTTCTCCAGCACGGTCAGCGAGGAGACCAGGTTGAACATCTGAAACACGAATCCGACCCGCTGCCTGCGCAGCTCGGTGAGCTTGGTCTCGTTCATCCCGGCCAGCTCGGTGCCGCCCAGCCGTACGGAACCGGAGCTCGGCACGTCCAGCCCTGCCGCGCAGTGCAGGAACGTGCTCTTGCCCGACCCCGACGGGCCCATCACCGCGGTGAAGGTTCCGCGCGGGATCGCCACCGACACCTCCCGCAGGGCGGCCACCGCGCTCTGACCCTTCCCGTACACCTTGCTCACCGCGTCCATGCTCACTACATCTGTCATGCCCTCTACTCTGCTGAGCTGCGCTTTCTCCTTCCAGAGAGATCATCACGCGTTCGGTATGACATCTTCATGATTCGGACACTGGTAGATATTCCTTGTGATCAGAATCCTTATCGCCGAAGATCAGCACGTCATCCGCGGCGCCCTCGTCGCGCTCCTCGGCCTCGAGGACGACCTCGAGATCGTCGACTCCGTGGACTCCGGTGACGCCGCCGTGCCCTCCGCCCTGGCCCACCGCCCGGACGTGGCCGTCATGGACATCGACATGCCGGGCACCCTGGACGGGCTGGCCGCCGCAGCCGAGCTCCACGCGCGCCTGCCCGACTGCCGCATCCTGATGCTGACCGGGTACGGCAAGCCTGCCCACCTGCGCAGGGCGCTCGCCGCCCAGGTGAACGGCTTCCTCCTCAAGACCGCCCCGCCCGAGGAGCTCGTCGCCGCGATCCGCAACGTCGCCGCGGGGCAGCGCGTGCTCGACCCCTCCCTCGCCATCATCGCCTGGGACCTGGCCGACAACCCCCTGACCACGCGCGAGGCCGACGTGCTGCGCCTGACCGCCTCGGGCGCCGACGCCACCGACATCGCGGCCAAGCTCTTCCTGAGCGCGGGGACCGTCCGCAACTACCTGACGACGATCACCACCAAACTCAACGCCCGCAACCGCACCGACGCCGTCCGCATCGCCACCGAAGCCGGCTGGATCTAACGGCTGCCCACCGCAGCACCCTCGTACGGCGCCCAGGCCGTCAGCTCGAACCGCCCTTCCCCGTGCGAGGTGGCGAGCCGCCCGCCCAGGGTCTCGAGCCGGGTGGTCAGATTCCCCACCCCCGCCGAACCAGGACGCCCCTTCACCGAGGCCACCCCGTCATTGCGGACGCGCAGCCGTACCCCCTTCCCCTCCGTCACCGTCGCGATCGCGCAGTGCCGTGCGGAGCTGTGCCTGAGCACGTTGGTGACCGCCTCACGCAGCACCGCGCTCAGCACGGTCTCGGCGCCGGAGGCGAGCGCCTCGTGCCCGAGCGACAACGACACCTCGATCCCCGCGGCCGTCAGCACGGAGCGCGCGGACTCCGCCTCGGCGGCGAGCTCCAACTCCAGCTGCCCACCGGACACGGCGCGCAGATCAGCCTTGGCCCGCTCGGCCATCTCCAGAGCCTCGGCGAGCTCCACGCGCGCCCGCGGAGCGTCGAGCCGCCTGGCCAGCTCGCACTTCAGCAAGATTGCCGCCAGGCTGTGCCCGAGCAGGTCGTGCAGGTCGCGGGCGGCGCGCAGCCGCTCTTCGACGACCGCGGTCCTGGCCAGCTCCTCCTTGGCCTCCCGCAACTCCTTCACTACCTGGGCGAGCCTGCTCAGGCTGTAGATGACCAGCCCCGTCACCAGCGTGCTCACCGTGTAGTTGACCACGACGGGCGCCGGCAGCCCGAGCAGGAAGCCGATCACCGCCACGCTGGCCATCACCCCCGCCACCAGGTGCAGCCCCCATGTCCACGGGAAGGCGAGCAGCAGTGGCCCGGCCAGGAACCCGGCGATGCCCAGCCAGGCCTGGCCGAACAGCGCTGTCGGCGCGTACGTCAGCGCCGCCATTACCAGCAGTCCCACCGTGTGCCATCCCCTGACCGAGCGCAGCTGCACGAAGACGATCGCCGCCAGCAGGACGAGGCCGGGGATGAGGAGGCTGGAGGGGACCTGGAGCAGTGCCTTGGCGCTGAAGCCCACGAGGATCGCGGTCAGGAGGCTGATCGACAGAGCGTAGGCGTGGTCCTCGTCGTACAGGGTGTCGCTCTCTTCGGCCGGCTGCGGGAGCATGGCCTCGACGACGTGGTGGCCCTGGGGTGACAGGCTGGTGGTGAGGGTGCCGCCTGCCTCCGCGAGCCGGGCGGGCAGGTCGCCGAGGAGTTCGTCGCCGGCGTTGGGTACGCCGTCGTTCGTTACGCGGAGCCGTACCTGATGGGCGAGGACGCGGGTCTCGATGGCGCAGAAGGTGGCGCCGCCGTGCCGTACGACCTGGGTGACCGACTCCCGCAACACCGCCGCGAGCAGCGCCCCCGGGGGGCCGAGCGGTTCGGTGTGGCCGATCTGGACCTCGACGGGGATGCCGGTGGCGCTCAGCATCGCCCGAGCCGTGGTGATCTCGGGCGTCAGCGAGGTGGCGCGGTAGCCGGAGGCCGCAGCCCTGGCCTCGGCCAGGGCCCGGCGCGCGGTGCCGACAACCTCGGCGATGGACTCGCGGCTGGGATCCTCGGCCGACAGCCCCTGGGTGATCCCTGCCAGGCCCCGGCCAAGACCGTCGTTGAGCTGGGCGGCGATGCGCAGCCGTTCCTCCGACACTGCTGCGGCGGCCAGGGCGAGCCTGGTGGCCTGCACCTCGTCGACCTGCTCGACGAGCCGCGTCAGACCGTAGATGATCAGCGAGATGAGGATCATGGAGATCGTGGAGTCGAGCGATGCGCGATCGATGATCGCGGCGCTCACCGCGACGGGGATCGCCAGCGGCCACAGCCGTGTGAGCAGCAGCGAGCCGCCGAGGAAGCCGAGCAGGCCGACCGACATGTCCAGCCAGGCCGTGGCGGCGTAGGCGATCACGGCCTGGGCGGGAAGGAGACGAGCGGGACGGGAGAGGCGCAGCACGTACGGCAGCTGCATGGCGAACATCGGGCCCGTCAGCAGGATGCCGTAGGGGGCGGCTACCGCGTAGACGCTGGAGAACCCGGCGAGCACGGCGATGACGATCCAGCGTGCACGACGCGACACAACAACCCTCCAGAATCATGACGGATCGCTATATCACCACATGGGTGCGATTTTCCTCGCACCGGTGCCATGGTTTCCGTCAGAACCGCGCCGTCGTGTGTCATGGCCGAGTCATCAGCAGTTCCGGTCGCGCGCGGGCAGGTGGCCGGTGACGAGGAAGTCGGTGACGGTCCGGTCGCCGCAGGCGTTGCCGTTGGCGAGGTAGACGCCGTGACCGCCGGAGTCGACGGCGACCATGCGAGCCCGCTGCCCGAGCGCCTCGCGCATCTTCAGCGCCCCGCTGTAGGGCGTGGACGGATCGCGCAGATTCTGGATCAGCAGGACGTTGGCCGGGCCGCGCGAGCTGATCCGCGTGGCTCGCTCCGCAGGCTTGAACGGCCAGTACGCGCACGGCCCGAGGTTGACCGGCATGCCCGCGGTCAGCGGGTAGACGGCCCGGTTGCGCTTGACCTGCCGCTCGTGTCGGGCGATCGAGTTCGGCCATTCGATGTCATTGCACATCGTGGCACCGGCGTGCGCAGCGGTGTTCTGGAGAGCGGCCTCCTCCGGTGTGTTCGGAATGGGCAGCTCGGCACGGTTCAGAGCGGCTTGCATGAGCCCGGCCAGCATCGGGTAATTGGCCGTGGAGTAGAGCGCGTTGAGCAGGGTCTCCCTCAGAAGGTTGCCGGTCAACAGCTGCTCCGGCTTGGCGCCCGGCCACGCCAGCGGCTCGCGGTCCAGCCGGGCGGCGAGATCGAGGAAGGTCCGGCGCACAGCGGCCGCGTCGGCGCCGAGGCCGTAGTCGCTGTCGCGCGCAGCCGCCCAGGCTCCGAAGTCGGGGAAACTGTCCTCCACGCCGACGGCGTAGTTGGCCAGCCACTGGCGCGACACCTTGTGCGGATCGGGGTCGTCATTGCTGTCGAGGACCACTCGATCGGTGGTGCCGGGGAACATCGTGGCGTGGACGGCGCCCGCGTAGGTGCCGTACGAGACGCCCCAGTAGGAGATCTTGTCCTCGCCGAGCGCCGCGCGGATCCGGTCGATGTCCCTGGCGTGGTTGCGGGTGCTGATGTGCCGGATCAGCGGCCCGCCGTTTCGGGCGCAGGCCTCGGCGATCCGGCGCGACCACGCCGCGTTCTCGGCGATGCCGCCGTCTGCGTCGGGGTACGGCTTGAGCCGCGTGAGGGAGAGGTCGGCGGGCGCGAACCCACAGGAGACGGGCGAGCTCTTTCCCACGCCACGCGGGTCGAACCCGATGATGTCGTAACGGTCGAGCACCTCCTGGGGCAGCTTCTTGACCAGGGTGCTGGGCCGGTTCAACCCCGGGCTGCCGGGACCGCCCGGGATGATCAGCAACACGCCACGGCGGGACCCGGGGCGAGCCGTCTTGATCCTCGACACCGCCAGCGTGACCGACGGACCGCCAGGGGCGGCGTAGTCCATCGGCACCTCGATCGTCATGCACTCCTGCCGGGGATCGACGCCCTGGCCGGGCAGGCAGGCGCTCCACTGCGTGACGCCGGCGTGCGCCGGGGTCGCGAGCAGTGCGGTCGTCAGGGCAGCTGCGGACAAGAGGGCAACGGTTTTCATCAGGATCCTTTCGGTTCTGCGGATGTCCACGACTCTGCCGGGCCGTTGATCGTCGAACCAGAGACCTCGTCAGTGACCACCCGTGACCTCGTCATGAAAGCGACAAACACCCAGAATCCGCGCAGCATCCGTGATTCAGCGCATCCCGGTGTGCTCGGCGATCATCGCGGGATGTGCCAGCCTCGCGGCAGGCTCGAATCGTGACCTTCGCACCCCCGCGCGAGCTGGCCCCCGAAGTGTTCCTGCGGCTGGTCGCCGTGGGCGAGAGCGGTCATCTGTCCGTACGGCACGCGGACCTGGCCGAGTTGGCGGAAGGCCGCCCGCTGCCCGAGGTGGCCTCGGTCACCCGGATCCTGGAGGTGTTCGGCTACCTGCTGGGCCGCGACGACAAGGAGGTCTGGCTCAGCCATCCCGCCCTGCCGCACGCCCGCTGCGCCGCTGGACGCAGACAGATCGTCACCTCCGCGACATCGAACTCGGCCTGCGTCCAGCCCATCGTGTCGCGCTGTGGTGTCCGCTGCGGGCTCACAGCAGCTTGCCGTTCTCATCCAGGAACGCCGCCAGAGCGGCGTCGTCCAGGGCGGACCCAGTGACCAGGTCCCGGACGGCGGCGATGGCCTCGGCGCGATCGGCGGTGAAGCGGATCTGCTGCTTGTGCAGCCGCGCCAGCGCCCGCGAGGCGGCCATGCGGATCTCGGCCATGGGGTTGAAGACGTTCATGGACGCATCGGCCTCGGTTCCGTCACGGGCTGCTCGGGCCTGCGCGGCGAACGCCTCCCGCTCGCGGCGCTGGGCGTCGTCGTATTCGCTCTGCCGCTGACTGGTGACCTCGGCGGCCGCGGCGCGGTCGGCCGCATCAGCGGCGGCCTGGCGGGCGTCGAACTCCTCAAGAGCCTCCCGCGCCGCCGATCGGGTCGCCTCATCGGCCAGCAGAGCGGTCTTGACCGCCGTCGGGTGGGTCATGACATAGGTGATGGCCGACGGGCGGGTCCCGGACTTGGCCGCCTCCCGCTCTATCGCCTCCCGCCGCTCGGCCGAGATGGGCCTGGCATCCCAGCTGCGGTAGTAGCCGTTCTTGCCATAGAACGGATACTGCTCGGAGTCGGGAAGGTCGATCTCTGCGCCCGGCTGCAGGTCGGTGGCGTGCGGGACGACGCCGTCGGCGGCGAGGCGGCCGGGGCGCCGGTCTACTTCTGCAAGCCACGCAGCCCCTGGCAGCGAGGCAGCAACGAAAACACCAATCGGCTCTTGCGTCAATACCTGCCCAAGGGTGCGGATCTGCGCGCACCGACTCCGGAGGACCAGTGCTCCCGAAGCACATAGGTCGCATAGATCTCCGCACCCACGTCTCCATGCGCGGCAGCGCCGTAGGCCGCTGAGGCCGACTATCCGCCGCCCCGATTCACCGATGAGCGGGGGCTGAGCTTCCGCCGCCTGGCCGAGGTCAGCGGAGTGAACCGGCAAACCGTCAACGACGTGGCCGTCGGGCGCTGCTGGCCCGACGTGGCCACCATCGCCCAAGTGGAGGCCGGGCTGGGCATCCGGGTGTGGCCGGACCCGCCCGCCAGGGCGACGGGAGGCTGACTCGGGACGAGGTCGCTGTGACCCTGGTAAGGGCATCGTCGGTCCTTCCCGCCTCGCCCGGCCTGTGGCAGGGCAGGCGGGCGAAATCCGGGCTTGACGTCTCCCCAAGAGTCTCCATCCGGGTTACTCTCGGGAATGTGAGAGCCACTGTCGGTTAATTCTGCTGGTCGCTCACGCAACTTCGGGTGCCGCCGAGCTGAACCCTCGGCGGCACCCTGTTTCAGGGCAACAGAGCCACTCTCACCGGCTATCGGTCAACTCATCTCCCTTCGGCGCGTGCCCGTTGATCCCGGCGGCGATCGTGTAGAGCCCGTCTTCCTGCCGCTGGAGCCACCCGTCGCTCACCAGGCGCCGCAACCGGGATCGCTTCCCTTCCGTCTGGGAGCGGGTATCCGGCTTGCCCATCGCCTGCACGATCTCCCGGGGGCGCAGCGGCCGGTTGGAGGTGGCCATCGTCGACTGACAAGACCTCGGCCAGGGACTCCCCATCACCGACCTCGAGCCCAGATACACGAAGACCACCCCGAATCCAGCGAACGACGCCGACCAAGGCGAGGGTGAAACCCCTACGTGTCCTCTGCAGGGCCTCGGAGCAATCGTCAATACCTGTGGATCAGAATCTTTTCAGGCAGCTGCTGGCTGCCCCTCGATGGCCGGGGCTTCCTCGGGCCGCTCGATGAGCTTG
>NZ_JBEYZF010000043.1:0-50678 GCF_040645915.1 Nonomuraea sp. NPDC046570
CTCGGCAATCGATGACGGCGAGCTCACGGTGACCGGCGACCTTGAGGCGGTCAGGCGACTGATCGACGCAGTCCCGCCACGCTGACGGCGACCAGCGCACCCGAGTCGGAGTCGCGGACACGGCTGCGGTGAGGAAGCCGGGGAACGCCTGCCACACGCCAGGGTACCGATGCAGCAGGGCCTGGATCTGGTTGCCGTCCCACAGGCGCCACTTGCGCAACCGTGATAGACGGGCGTGCCTGGCCTTCCGCTCGCTGCCACTTCGAGAAGGACCAGTCCACCTACTAGCCGACCGGGCACGTGCACGACTGGGAGCACGTCATCGTCTGGGTGAACAGCAACGAGGTCAAGTACGTGTCGGCGTCGGCGCACGGCAACTGGAACACCCGCTGGCGTGACCAGGTGCGCTTCGACCCCAGAGGCACCCACCCGAAGATCGTCTACCACAAGGACGGCGGCTTGACGCACGCCTTCCGCTTCGCCAACGCCGCCGATGACACGGTGGAGAACCACACCGGCGGATGGTTTTACCCGCGCCTGATCGGCTGGAACGGCTACCCGGGTATTTCCAACGGAGATGTCAGTTTCCGGAACGTGTTCGGGTACCACTCCAACTTCGGCGACGCCCGCCCGGCTTCCATGGAGTCCCAGCTCGAACGAGCCAAGCCCGGCGGCATCCCGTTCGACCCCAAGGACCCCTGGTCCTGGTAACGAATCGCCACCAAGGAGATAGCGATGGGCACCACAGATGCCGGCCTCGGCAGCTTCGACATGAAGATCGAGGTGATCGTCCTGCCCGTCTCTGACGTCGAGCGGGCGACGGAGTTCTACCGCAGGATCGGCTGGAGGCAGGACGTCACGCCGCCCGGGGTCGAGCAGTTCACGCCGCCGGGTTCGCCGGGCTCGGTGCACTTCGGGGAGAACATCACCTCGGCCGCGCCCGGCTCGGCCAGGGGGTACGTGATCGTCTCCGACATCGAGGCTGCCAGGCGCGCGCTGGTCGCGGCCGGCGTCGACGTCGGCGAGATCTTCCACCGCACCCCGGACGGGCAAGCCGACGGTCTGGATCCGGAGCGCCGCACCTACAACTCCCTCGCCACCTTCAGCGACCCCGACGGCAACACCTGGGTCATGCAGGAGGTCACGACCCGGCTGCCCGGGCGCGTGGATCCGGCTCCGACCTCGTACACCTCCGTGGGCGAACTGGCCGAGGCGCTGCGGCGGGCCGAATCCGCCCACGGTGAGCACGAGAAGCGCACCGGCGAACCGGACGCGGACTGGCCCAGCTGGTACGCCGCGTACATGATCGCCGAGCAGGCCGGGACGGAGCTGCCCACCTAGAAACCGTGTGGACATGCCGCCCTGTGCTCAGCCGAGTCGGCTCTGGATGATTCCGGCGAGGGCGGCATGTCCGGCTTTGTTGGGATGCGCCGAACCAGCGGTGATGGGCAGCAGGGGCTCGACGTAGCGCTTGCCGGGGGACTGGCACATGTCGTGGCCGACCACTGGTTGGTGTAGGAGGCCTTCAGCGTGGTCTGCACGGTGCGCCGATACACCGGCCCCTTGGTCTTGAACTCGTGCACCAGCTCGCGCAGCGTCTGCTCGCCGCCGCGGACAGCGGGGAAGACCACCTCGCGCACCATGCCGTCCGGCGCGGCCAGCGAGGCATCGGCGATGGTGAACAGGAGGTTCTCCTTGCCACACTTCCTGCAGGAGTACGGGCAAGCCGCTTGGAATGCCGCGATGTGGATGACGACGCTCTGCTGGCCGTCGTCGGTGCTCAGCGCGAGGGTGAAGGATCCCGGGAGGGTGCCGCTGACGTCTCCGGAAAGTGGGTCAGGTCTTCGGTGGTGGAGACGATGCCGCCGGCCGCCCAGCCCCATGAGGTGTTGAGCGCGGTGACGTCGATGGGCGGCTTGTCATGGTCGATCATTGACGCCCAGTTCTCCGCGGTGAGCGTCGCCGGGTCGACGCCATCCTTGAGGGCGCGCGCCGGCCAGGTAGTCGGAGGAGAACTATTCGGAGGAGAACACGCGGTCTGCAGATGCCTGGAGCGTTCAGCGTCCTCTGCGCATGTAGGCGCGGAGCGACAGCGGGACGAAGATCACCAGCAGCGCGGCCGACCAGAGCAGGACGGCGGTCACCGGATGCGCGAGTGGCCAGGCCACGTTTCCGGACGGGGCGCCCGGGTTGCCGAACAGCTCCCGTGAGGCGGCGGTGAGCACGCTCACCGGGTTCCAGTCGGCCAGGAAACGCAGCCAGCCCGGCATGCCGTCGGTCGGGACGAACGCGTTCGACAGCATCGTGAACGGCAGGAACAGCGGCACCATCGCGTCGGCGACCTGGTCGTTCTTCACCGCCAGGCCCACATAGACGCCCACCCAGCTCAGCGCGTACCGCAGCACGATCATCAGCAGGAACGCCTGGGCCGTGGGGATCAGGCCGCGGTGCGGCTGCCAGCCCACCAGCAGGCCCGCGCCCACCATGATGGCCAGCATCAGCAGGCCGGTCAGCAGGTCGGCGCCGGTCTGCCCGAACGGCACCGCCAAGCGCGCCATCGGCATGGAGCGGAACCGGTCCATCACACCGCGGGAGGCGTCGGTGGCCATCCGCGTCATGACCCCCATCACCGCGGAGAAGGTCACCATCGCGAACAGGCCGGGCATGAGGTACTCGCGGTAGTCGCCGCCGCCCGGCACCTGGATCGCGCTGCCGAAGACGTAGCCGAACAGCACCACCATGATGGCCGGGAAGATCAGCGCGGCGATGATCTGTCCGGGCTCTTGCCGCAGCCGTCCCAGCTCGCGGCCGACCAGGGTCAGTCCGTCGGTGAGTGTCCAGCGCAGGCGGCCCAGTGGCGAGGTGAGGGCGGTCATCGGACGGGCTCCTTGCGGTCGGTGAGGCGCAGGAACACCTCGTCGAGGGTGGGGCGGCGCAGGCTCACGTCGGCGGCGGCGACTCCGGCGTGGTCGAGCTTGCGCACGATGTCGGCGAGGCGGAGGCCGGTGGCGGGCAGGGCGACGCTGAGCCGGTCGGCGTCGGTCGTCGTGGGTTCGGTGCCGGCCAGGGTGTTCAGGACGGTCGCCGCCTCAGGCATCGCGGCGGGGTCTTCGAGGGTGACGTCGAGGCGGTCGCCGATCGTGGCCTTCAGCTCGTCGGGTGTGCCCGTGGCGATCACCTGTCCGTGGTCGACGACGGCGATGTCGTCGGCCAGCTGGTCGGCCTCGTCCAGGTACTGCGTGGTGAGCAGCACCGTGGTGCCGTCCGCCACCAGCTCGCGGACGTTGTCCCAGATCTCGCCGCGGCTGCGCGGGTCCAGGCCAGTGGTCGGCTCGTCCAGGAAGAGCACCTCGGGGCGCAGGATGAGGCTGGTGATCAGGTCCAGGCGGCGCCGCATGCCGCCGGAGTAGCCGGTGACCTGCCGATCGGCGGCGTCCATCAGACCGAAGCGTTCGAGCAACTCGTCGGCCCGCCGGTGCGCCTCGCGCCGGGACAGGTGGTAGAGGCGCCCGAACATGCGCAGGTTGCCGCGGCCGGTGAGCTTCTCGTCCACGGCGGCGTACTGGCCCGCGAGCCCGATCCTGGCGCGCACCTTGCCGGCCTCGCGGACGACGTCGTATCCGGCGATGCGGGCGTGCCCGGCATCGGGATCGGACAAGGTCGCCAGGATGCGCACCGCGGTCGTCTTCCCCGCGCCGTTGGGCCCCAGCACGCCGCAGACCGTTCCTCTCGGAACGCTCAGGTCCAGCCCCCGTAGCGCATGGGTGTCGCCGAAGGACTTGTGCAGCCCCTCGGCGACCACGATCGGATCAGGCATGACCCCTCCACTGGGTACGTTGTACGCGGTTGCGGGTCAGGTTAGATTACTGGGTACCATGTACGCAACTGGGGAGGAGGAGACGGTGGCCGACGCCGAGTACGTGAACATCTGGATGCGGCCCGAGCGCCCCGCCCGCGGGCCGAAGCCGGTCTACAGCCGCGCGCAGATCACCGAGGCGGCGATCCGGATCGCCGACGCCGAGGGGCTGGAGGCCGCCACCATGCGGCGGATCGCCGCTGAGATCGGCGCCGGCGCGATGTCCCTCTACCGGTACGTCCCGAGCCGCGGCAACCTGGTCGAGCTCATGGCCGACCGGCTGATGGGCGAGATCGACGTCACGAGCATGCCCTCGGGCGACTGGCGCGCCGACCTGACCCGCTACGCCGACGGGCTGCGGGCGATGTGGCTGAGGCACCCGTGGATCGCCACCGTGCAGCGGTCACTCCCCAGCTTCGGCCCCAACCAACTGCTCTTGATCGAACGGCTGATGGGAGTGCTCGACGCCTTCGTCTCCATCGACGAGAACCTCAGCCTCATAGCCATGCTGAACAGCTACATCGAGGGCACCGTCCGCGAGGAGATCAGCTCGGCCGAGGAAGTCCGCCGCAGCGGGCTCAGCGAGTCGGAGTGGATGGCGCGGAGCTACCCGTACATCGACCGGCTGGTGAAGAGCGGGGACTACCCGATCTTCACCAAGATCGTGATGGAGGCGCGCCAGCCGCACCTGAGCCGCAACGACCAGTTCCGGTACGGGCTCCAGCGCGTCCTCGACTGCATTGCCGCGGCCCTCCCGTCAACGGCCGAGTCTCCGATGTCTGCGCACCGAGAGGGGCGGGAAGAACAAGACAGGCCAGGGCAGGCTCGTAGTCGACCATCCGAGAGGACATCAAGAGCGAAATAGACGCACAAGCCATGCCTAACGGCCGTCTGTACCTAGGTACCGAATGCAGTAGCGCCAGAATCCGGTCCGATCCTCCCCGAAGGCCTGTACGAGTGGGAGACGTTCGCCACGGTGCCGCTCTGCGGGTAGCGGCGTTGCCGACAGCAGCCGAGCAGAATGGGGTAGATGGGAATCGCGTTGAGCCGCAGGGCGGGCCAGGACGCCGTCGAGGCGGTCCTCGACAAGGCGTACGGCGACGCCTACGAAGAGATCTACGCCGAGCCGCCGTACAACGCCGGCCCCTTGTTCACCCAGGCCCAGCGGCCTACCAGTGCGGCCTACCAGCGGGTGGCGGTGAAGTCGACGGGGCGGGGTCGCAGCTGGGCCGTTCGCGCCGCGAGGTTCCGCAGCCGGTGCGCCATGTCCTCCTCGGGGAGCTGCATGCGGTCACCATGTCCGGGCAGCAGCCAGGTGAAGCGGAGCCGGCCGACGACCCGGGCCAGGGAGGCGGCCAACTCTTCGATCGAGTACCAGGTAACGCTCTCGGCCACCACGATGTCCGCCGTCGTACGGGACCAGTAGAAGCTGTCTCCGCTGAAGCAGTACCGCTCGTCGGCGACGAAGAGCACGCTCCCCAGCGTGTGCCCGGGCAGCGGGTGGGCGATCACCCCTTCACCCACCTCGATCGGGTCGGTGCCGCGCATGACCTGGTCGGCGTCGGGCGCCGCGTCGAGATCGCCTTCGTGGATCCAGAGCCTGGCCCCGAAGCGGTCGGCGTACTGGCGGCCGTGCGCGGCGTGATCCCGGTGGGTGATCAGGACGTCGGTGATCGGAGCCAGTTCCTCGTACCGCGCGGCCAGTGCGGCACTCCAGCGAGGCGTGTCGATCAGCATGCTTCCCGAAGGGCGGCGCAGCAGATAGGAATTGGCTGCGGCGTTGTGCGGCGAATTATGTCCGAGCAGGTGAACACCGTCGTCCAGCTGTAGCGGGAAGGGGTCGAGCCCCGCCTCCTGCCGCTTGCCGGATTGACGAATGGAACGGGTGTGGCAGGCGTACGCGGCAGTCTGCAACTGCCTTATCTCCGCCAGGTTGTCCGGCTGGCGCAGCACCTGCGAGCGGCCGTCCACCTCGCCGATCACCCCTGGGGCGAGCTGCCGGGCGACATCGCAGTTCGTACAGCGACCGTCCACATACCAGTTATTCATAGCGTCTCCCCTGCGCCAATGGATGGGAACGCCTTTATGGATATCGTGCAGGGCGCGAAAAATAGAAGGGGGTGCAACTCTTGATATTTTCCGGGGTATCGCGTCCCCCCAAAAACCCGTTACTAACTCTACGTAGCCAAATATTCACACACGGGAGCCATGTCGAGCAGGCGAGACCCGGGGCCGATCGGCTCCCCGTTCAGCCGCGCCGCGCCCGCCGGAAGAAAGATCGCTTCTTCCGGGGCGGCGGTTCGGCGGCGGGCTTCTCCTCCTCGACCGGGTGGCGGGCCCGCCACTCGCGGACGACCTCTTCCACGTCAAAAGGGAAAGGGTGAGCGGAGGGCCGGACAGGAGCTTCCGATGGCCGTCGCGGATCTCGTCGTTGATGTCCTCGACGATCTCGCGGGCCTCGGCCTCCGTCCGCGCCTCCACCGCCCGCGCACGCGCCTCCTCGGCCTTCTTCCGCAACGCGAGAGTCCCCGGCAGGGGAAACGACAGCTCCTCCTCCCGCAGCTTCTGTTTGATCCACCACATCTCGTCGTACGGCCTGCCCGCGCCCGGAATGGGCTTGCCGGCACCGGGCAGGTTGTCGAACTGCCCCCGCTCGGTGGTCTCACGGATCTGCCGGTCGATCCACGTCTCGAAGCCGACCCCAGGGGGTTTGCGGTCCGTCACGAGCCTCGCCTCCCTCGCTTTCGAGGATAAACGGGCGCCCCCGGCCCCGGCATGCGAGATCCACATCCCTGCGAGCGGATTCGATCTCACCAGCCCGGTTCGTCGCATCCTCGGTGGTCGGCGGGCTCCACCTGGAGGGTGGCGTGGGCGACGCCGTGCCGTTGGCGCAGCAGGTCGCGTGCCTGGTCCAGGACGGCGTGGCCGTCGCCCTGGTCGCGGGTGACGAGGTGGGCGGTGGCGACGTTCATCCCGGAGGTCAGGGTCCACCGGTGCAGATCGTGGACCTCCCGTACCCCGTCGAGGGCGGCCAGGTCGGCCGCGACGGTGGCGGCGTCCATCCCGTCGGGGACGTGCTGGCCGTACGGCGAAGACCTGGCGGCCCAGCGCGACGGCGGTGTCCCAGAAGGGCTGGCCGGTGGCGGCGACGAGCCATCCGGCGGCGATGACGCCGACCGAACCTGCGGTGTCGGCCACGACCTCAAGGTAGGCGCCCTTGACGTTGAGGCTCTCGGTGGCGCCCGAGCGCAGGGCCAGGGAGTTGCGGCCGTAGTCGTTGCCGGCCGGCGCGGTGATCAGGACGCCTGCCTCGATGGCGTGGGTGATGGCGCGTTTGAGCATCGGGTCGGCGTCATGCGAGGCGGTGTGGTGGGCCGGAGTGTATTGATGATGGAGGAAGTCGGCCACCGGCCGTACGGGCGTACCGACGGCTGCCCGAGGACCTCTAACCCCTGACCCCGATCAGCAGTAACACGCTGAGAGCGTCCAGGAGCCGCCGTGCCGCTCCTGGGCTCAATCCCGGCATCCCGAGTTCGCCCGGCAGCGGCCAGGACAGTGCCGGGCGGTCAGGCCACCGGGGTCAGATCCCCGAGCATCGTGGTCACGTCGGGATGATGGCCCTCGACGCTGCGCAGCGCGGCGATCAGCGCGTCGTTCGCGAGCTGGACGATGTCGTCGAGGGGCACGTCGCCGTGTGCCAGCCAGTCCAGAGTGATCTCGTCCAGGAACCCGACCCAGCCGCGAAGCGCGGTCCGCAGGATCGGCGCCGGGGCTGACGTGATTCCGAACACCTCCAGCGTCAGCTCGACACCCGCGCCCCGCGCGGCCTCGAAGATCTGCCGGACCTCGGGATCGAGGAGTCCGCTGCGCATGAAGCCGACGAACGCCTGGGGATGGCGGCTGATGTACTCGAAGTGGCGCCTGACCATGCCGTGGAGGCGGGCTTCGGTGGTGCGTTCGGCGGTGCGGGGGCGCTGGTACTCCTGGACGTCACGGGAGAACTGCCGTAGCGCCTCCACATAGATGCCGTGCTTGTCCTTGAAGTAGTAGAAGAGCAGGCCGTGGGCGACACCGGCCTCGTCGGCGATGTCGTCGATGAAGATGTCCTCGTACGGCCGTTCGGAGAAGAGCTTGACCGCCGCCGCGAGGAGCTGCCGACGGCGCTCACCGCGGCGCACGGTGCCCTGCCCGGTGCCCTGACGGTTCGACCTCCGCTGTTTCGCACTGCCATCGGAACGAGGTTCGGCGTCGCCGGACCGCGACCGTGCGCTCTTCTCTTGTGCCCCCTCGACCATGTGCCGAGCATAACGAGCCGGAGGGAAGTCTCAGGCCGGACATCTTTGACTTGAAGTCAAAGTAGCGTTAGCGTGTCCCCACTTCGACCGACAGGGAGCGCTGATGGACGTGACAGAGGTGGAAGTTCTGGTGGTCGGTGCCGGGCCGGTGGGCCTGAGTACCGCACTGATGCTCGGCCGGTTCGGCATCAAGACACGGGTGGTGGAGCGGCGCGTCTCGACCTCGACGCATCCGAAAGCGCACGTCATCAATCCGCGAACCATGGAGCTGTTCCGCCAGTGGGGCATCGCGGACCGGATCCGGGCCGCCGCGCTTCCGCTTGAGCACGGCATCGGCGTTGGGTGGATGACTCGGATGACCGGGATCGAACTCGGGTCCATCGTGGCCTCCGACGACCCCGGCGAGCTGGCGAAGATGCTCGCCGACTCGAGCGAGGGGATCGTCTCGTGTCCGCAGGACGAGATCGAGCCGATCCTGCTCGAGGCGGTGCGGGCACTCGGCGTAGACGTCTCCTTCGATGCCGAGCTGACGGGGATCGCCCAGGATTCCGCTGGGGTGGATGTGACGGTGCGGCGTACGGGCGAATCCGCTGAAAGCTCGATGAGGGCCCGCTACGTGGTGGCGGCTGACGGCGCGCGCAGCCCGGTCCGTGAGCTCCTGGGCATTCGCAGTGACGAGATCGCGCCGGTCGGGCACATGATCAACGCACATTTCCAGGCTGATCTCACACATCTCACGCGCGACCGGCCGTACGTCGTGTGGTGGATCATCAATCTGCGGACGCAAGGCGCCTTCATCGCCCTGAACGGCAGTGATCGCTGGACGTACAACTTCGCGTTCGACCCCGCGCGAGAGAGCGCCGGCGACTTCCCGCCCGAGCGGTGCGCGGAGATCATCCGGGAGGCGGCCGGAGATCCGGACCTCACGATCGATGTGCGCAGCGTGCTGCCGTGGAAGTTGGAGATCGCGATCGCGGAACGGTTCCGGGACGGCCGGGTGTTCCTCGCGGGCGACGCGGCCCACCGGTTCCCGCCTACCGGGGGCTTCGGCATGAACACCGGCGTCCAGGACGCGCACAACCTCGCGTGGAAGCTCGCCGCGGTGCTGCGCGGACAGGCCGGTGAGCGGCTGCTGGCGACGTACGAGGAAGAGCGCGTGCCGGTGGCGCGGTTCAACGCGACGCAGAGCATGCGCAACGCCGAGAAGATGGCGCAGACCGGGGCGTTGCTCACCGATCCGCAGGCGCTGTCTGCGATCGAGGAGCCCGCGGGTGGCGAGCTGCGGACCCGTCTCGCCGCCGCTATCCCGGCCCAGAAGGAGCACTTCTTCTTCCAGGGGCAGACGTTCGGCCACGTGTACGCGTCAGCGGCCGTCATCGACGATGGGAGCCAAGCCCCGCGTTCGACGATCGGCGAGTACCGGATGAGCGCACGCCCGGGCGCGTTGGCACCGCACGCGTGGTTCCGCACAGCGGACGGCGCGCGCGTGGCCACGGTCGATCTGATGCGCGACGGGTTCCTCGTGCTGACCGGCCCGCACGGGCAGCCATGGATCGACGCGGCGCGGGACGTCGGCCGGGAGTTCGGCCTGGCCATCGCGGCGTACCGGGTCGGTCCGGACGGCGATCTTCAGGACGAGGACGACGCCTGGCAGCAGGTATGGGGTGTCGGCCCGCGCGGGTGCGTCGTGGTGCGCCCGGACGGTCATGTGGCGCTGCGTCACCCCGACCTGGACGCCGACCTGGCGTCGGTGCTGCACAACCTCCTCGCGCGGCACGAGACGGGCGCGAGGTCCTTCACATCAGCCGAGAACCGCCCCTGACATCAGTGCCAACAGTTCAAACACCCCAAGGGAGATCAGCAATGGCTGCCAAGATGAGGCTCGCGCACACGGTGCTGCAGACCAACCACAAGAACGAGATGCGCGACTGGTACTGCCGGGTCCTGGATGCGCACGTCGTGTTCGAGACCGAGGCGCTGGCGTTCCTGACCTACGACGAGGAGCACCACCGACTGGGGCTGACATCCGCTCCGATCGCGCTGGCCCCGCGCACGCCCATGACGGTCGGGCTCGGGCACACGGCCTACACCTTCGACACGATCGACGACCTGCTCGGCCGGTTCGTCGAGCTGCGAGAGGCCGGCATCCGCCCGCACGTGTGTGTCGCGCACGGCCCCACGACGTCCATGTACTACCGCGACCCGGACGGCAACCTGGTCGAGTTGCAGATCGACACCTTCGCGACCGCGGAGGAGGTGACCGCGTACCTCACGGGGCCGGAGTTCGACGCCGACCCGATCGGGCCGGCGTTCGACGCCGACCGCCTGCTCAGCGACTACCAGAGCGGCACTCCGCTGGCCGAGCTCACCAGCCGGGCCTGGGCGCTGGCCGGGCCCGAGCTGACGCACCCGTTGCTCGCTCTCAGCTCCGACCAGCCTGCGCGGCCGGTGTCGACCGGCTGACGAGCCGGTACCGCAACCACCACGACGGCCGCCAGGAAGGACCCACTGTGACGGGCAAACTCCAGCATCACGCGGGACCCGACTCCCGCTACACGGCAACAGACGGGCGCGTGCTGATGTCCGGAGTGCAGGCGCTCGTACGCCTGATCTTCGACCAGCGCCGCGCCGACGCCGTAGCCGGGCTGCGCACAGGTGCGTACGTGTCGGGATACCAGGGATCACCGCTCGGCACCGTCGATCTGGAATTCGACCGGCAGAGCCGCCTGGCCGAGGAACTCGGCATCGTCTTCCAGCCCGGCGTCAACGAGGAACTGGCCGCGACCGCCGTGGCGGGCAGCCAGCTGGTCGTGGGACAGGCCTCGCGCACGGTCGACGGCGTGCTCGGGGTCTGGTATGGCAAGTCACCCGGCGTCGACCGCGCCTCCGACGCGATCCGGCACGGCAACCTCGTCGGTACGGCGGCCGCCGGCGGCGTGCTCATGCTGGTGGGTGACGACCCGGCGGCCAAGTCGTCCACCGTGCCGGGCGCGTCCGAGGCACTGCTCGCCGCCCTCGGTGTGCCCGTGCTGCACCCGGGCAACGTCCAGGAACTGCTCGACCTCGGACGGCACGCCATCGCGTGTTCGCGTGCCTCGGGTCTGTGGGCCGCGCTGAAGGTGGTCACCCGGGTCGCCGACGCCACCGCGACCGTCGAGGTGGGCGGCGACCGTAGCGCCTCGGGCCAGGACACGAGTACCGATCATCGGCCCGACGCGCTGATGATCGGCCCGCGGCTGCTGGAGATGGAACGCGACCTGGTCGAGGCACGGCTGGAGCGCGCCCGCGCGTACGGGAGGCGCCACCGCCTCGCCCACGTCACCCATGAGGCACCCAGTGCGCGGCTCGGTGTCGTGACGTCCGGCACCGCGTACTACGACCTCATGCAGGCCCTGGGCCACCTCGCGGTAGAGGCCGACCTGCTGCGCGTGCTCAAGGTCGACATGATCTATCCGCTGGACGAGCAGGCGATACACGACTTCGCGGCCGGACTGGAGGAGGTACTGGTCCTGGAGGAGAAGGGGCCGTTCCTCGAACGGCTGGTGAAGGACGCGCTGTACGGCACCCAGGGGGCACCGCGCGTGACGGGCAAGCGCGACGAGCACGGCGCGCCGCTGGTGCCGACCGCCGGAGTGCTCGACGCGGACATCGTCGCACGCGTGGTCGCGGCCCGACTGCTCGCGCACCATGATCTGCCGCGACTACGCGACCGCGCGGCGGGCCTGGAGACGGCACGGCGGCGCACGCTGCCGCTCATCCAGCAGCGCACACCCTTCTTCTGCTCCGGCTGCCCGCACAACATGTCGACCAAGGTCCCGGACGGCTCCCTGGTGGGTGCCGGCATCGGCTGCCACGGCATGGTCATGGTGAACCAGGAGGGACACGGAGAGATCACCGGTGTCACCCAGATGGGCGGCGAAGGGGCCCACTGGATCGGCATGGCGCCGTTCCTCGGTCGGCCGCACCTGGTGCAGAACATCGGCGACGGCACGTTCGCCCACTCGGGCTCACTCGCGATCCGGGCGGCGGTGTCGGCGGGTGTCAACATCACCTACAAACTGCTCTACAACGACGCCGTGGCGATGACCGGCGGGCAGCAGGCGCAGGGCCGCCTGTCGGTGTCCGCGATCACGCGCCTGCTCGAAGCCGAGGGCGTACGCCGGATCATCATCACGACCGAGGACATCACGCGGTACCGGGGCGTGCCGATCGCCCGTATCGCGGAGGCGCGTCCGCGTTCGCAGTTGATCGCCGCCCAGGAGGAGCTGGCGGCGGTGCCGGGCGTCACCGTGCTGATCCACGACCAGATGTGCGCGATCGAGAAACGCCGCAAGCGTAAACGCGGTGAGCTCGCGGAGCCGCCCGAACAGGTGCTGATCAACACGCGGATCTGTGAGGGATGCGGAGACTGCGGTGCGAAGTCGGGCTGTCTGTCGGTCGAGCCGGTGGAGACCGAGTTCGGCCGCAAAACCCAGATCCACCAGTCGTCGTGCACCAAGGATTTCTCCTGCCTGGAGGGTGACTGTCCGGCGTTCCTGACCGTGTTGCCGGGGCCGGGGCCACGTGATCAGGTCACGGCGAGGCGGCCGGAACTGCCGAGACTGCCCGAACTGCCGCTGCCGGACTTTCGAGCGCGGTCCAAGGATCTACGCATCCGCATGGTGGGCATCGGCGGCACGGGCGTCGTCACGGTCGCGCAGGTGCTCAGTGCGGCGGCGATGCTCGACGGCCTGCACACCGGTGGCCTCGATCAGACCGGACTCAGCCAGAAGGCCGGACCGGTGGTGTCGGACCTGCGGATCTCCGCGGAACCGATCGGCGACTCCGCCACCGTCTCCGTCGGTGGGATCGACCTCCTGCTGGGCCTCGACATCCTCGGTGCCGCGTCCGGGGCGAACCTCGCCAACGCGACGACCGAGCGCACGGTCGCCGTGGTCTGCGCCGGCCTCGCACCCACCGGGCGGATGGCCGTCGACGTCACGGCGCCCGCGCCTGACCTCCAGGCCGCGAAGTCCGTCATCGACGGCTGCACGCGCGCGAGCGACAATCTGTACCTCGATGCCCGCGCTCTCGCCCAGCAGGTGTTCGGCGACCACCTGCCGACCAATGTGATCATGCTGGGTGCCGCGTGGCAGCACGGCATGCTGCCGATCTCGCTCAAGGCGATCGAAGAGGCGTTCCGGATCAACGGGACCGCCGTCGATCAAAACCTCGCCGCGTTCGCGTGGGGGAGGGCGACGGTGGCCGCTCCGGACATCGTACGCGAGGTCTGGGAGGTGACTGAGGGCGTCGCGGATGTGCGGACCCCCGGTGCCGCCGCCCTGGTCGACAGCGTCACCACCGCTCCGGGCGAGCTGCGCAGGCTGCTCATGATCCGAGTGCCCGAACTGGTCGCGTACCAGAACGTGAACTACGCCCGGAGCTACGTCGAATTCGTCGCGCGCGTCCATGAGATCGAGTCGCAGCGCATGCCCGGCAGCACCCGTGTCGCCGAGTCAGTAGCTCGGGGCCTCTTCAAACTGATGGCCTACAAGGACGAGTACGAGGTCGCGCGGCTGCATCTGATGCAGGTCTCCACACTGCCCAAGGGCGCCAGATACGCGCTCCATCTGCACCCGCCTGTGCTGCGCGCCCTGGGGATGAAGAACAAGATCAAATTCGGTAGGTGGAGCACCCCGCTGTTCCGCCTCCTCCACACGGCTCGGCCCCTGCGGGGCACCCGGCTCGACCCGTTCGGACTCACCATGCTTCGGCGCACCGAGCGGGAGCTGATCGGCGAGTACACCGACCACGTGTGCCACGCGCTCCGAGCGCTCACCCCGGCCTCGCTCGAGGTGGTCACGGAACTGTGCGACCTGCCCGACACCATACGCGGCTACGAGGAACTCAAGCTCGAAAACGTCGCGCGCTTCCGCGAACGGGCCCGCACTCTGCGCGAACGGCTGCCTCACCCCACCACCTCACCCCCTGGAGACGACCATGCTGATGCACGTGGTGCTCGCCACCTGGAAGCCTGACGTCGCCGCGCGCGATGTCACCGAGATCCACACCGCCGTCGCGAGGTTCGCGCACGAGATCCCCAGCGTCTTGCTCGTACGCGCGGGCACCGACCTGCAGTTGCATGATCAGAACGCCGACTTCGGCATGACCGCGGTCTTCGCGGACGAGCAGGGGCTCAAGGAGTTCGCCGCGCACCCGGCGCACCTGTGGGTCTCGCAGCGCCTCGCCACCATGGTCGCCTCGGTGACCCGGATCCAGTTCCCGCTCGCCGACGGCGACCCGATCGCCACCATCGCCTGAAGGCACGAGGAGACCGACATGCGCGTGGCTACCCTCAACGGCCGGCTGAACGTCCTCGTCGGCGGCGGCGCCGTCGACGTCCACGAGGCGAGCGGTGGCAGGCTCCCGGCGGATCCCGACCGGGCGTTCGAGCACTGGGACCGGCTCCGGGACTGGGCCGCCGATCTCACCCCGGAGCAGGCCACCCCGCTGAACGGACAGCGCGTCGGACCCCCGGTGTCACGCCCGCGGCAGGTGTTCGCGGTCGGGGCCAACTACCGTGACCACGCCGCCGAGGCCGGACTCGACGTGCCGGACGACCCCGTGGTCTTCGGCAAGTTCGCCAGCTGCCTCACCGGGCCGTACGACCCGGTGACACTGCCCAGCCAGGCAGTGGACTGGGAGGTGGAGTTGGTCGTGGTCGTCGGCCGGCGCGCCGAGCGCGCCACCGCCGAGGACGGCTGGTCGTACGTCGCGGGGCTGACCGTGGGGCAGGACCTGTCCGAACGCACCGTGCAGTTCAGTTCCCCGGTGCTTCAGCTGTCACTGGCCAAGTCCTCGCCGGGCTTCGGCCCGATCGGTCCCGCGATCGTCACCCCCGACGATTTCGACGACCCTGACGATCTCCGTCTCGGGTGTTCGATCGGCGACGAGGTTCTCCAGGACGGCCGGTCCAGCGATCTCGTGTTCGCGGTGCCCGAACTGGTCGCTCGGCTGTCCGCGTACTGCACACTGCTTCCCGGGGATCTGATCTTCACGGGTACGCCGACGGGTGTGGGCGCCGCGCGGCGACCGCCGCGATTCCTCCGGCCGGGCGAGACCCTGGTCAGCTGGGTGGAGGGTATCGGTGAGCTGCGTAACCCCTTGATCGCGCGGGAGTCCGCATCATGACGCGGCCTCACGCGACAACGGGGGAGCCGTTGTGGACGCCGCCCCCGTCCCAGATCGAGGGCGCTCGCGTCGTCGCGTTCGCGCGCTGGCTCGAAGCCGAGCGGAATACCGGACCGCTGCCCGACTACCGATCGCTGTGGAGATGGTCCGTCGAGCATGTGCCCGAGTTCTGGGCGGCTGTCTGGGATTACTTCGGCATCGTGGCGCACACGCCGTACACCCGGGTGCTCACCGGCGACACGATGCCGGGCGTGCGGTGGTTCGAGGGCGCCGCACTCAACTACGTCGATCACGTGTTTCGCCACGCCGTCGGCGACGCTCCCGCCGTCATCGAGGCCACCGAGCCCGGCCCCGGCGGTCCCGCGGGCCGCACGGAAGTGTCATGGGACGAGCTGCGGCGGCAGGTGGCCGCCGTCGCGGCGACGCTGCGCTCGCTCGGCGTGGGCGTCGGCGACCGTGTCGTCGGCTATCTGCCCAACAGCACCGAGACCATGGTCGCCTTCCTGGCCGCGGCGAGCCTTGGAGCCGTCTGGTCGGTCTGCGGCCAGGACTACGGCCCCACCGCGGCCTGTGACCGCTTCGCGCAGCTGGCGCCGACCGTCCTCGTCACCGCGGACGGTTACCGTCACGGTGGCCGGGAGCACGACCGGCGTGTGTCGTCCCGCGAACTGTGCGACGGCCTGCCGACGCTTCGGGCGACCATCGTCGTGAACCGTCTGGGACTCGACACGACATCTCTCGGCGACACGATCAGATGGGCCGACGCCACTGCCGGTGATCATAGATTGGAGCCGGTGGCGGTTCCCTTCGACCACCCGCTGTGGATCCTGTTCTCGTCCGGTACGACGGGCTTGCCCAAGGGGATCGTGCACGGGCACGGTGGCGTCCTCGTCGAGCATCTCAAATCGCTCGCGCTCCATTTCGACCTGCTCCCGGGCGACCGCTTCCTGTGGCACACCACACCGAGTTGGATGATGTGGAACCTCCAGGTGTCCGGGCTGCTCACGGGGGCGACGGTGGTGTGTTACGACGGCAGCCCGGTGTTCCCGCGGACCGACGCGCTGTGGGCGCTGGCCGCCGAACTCGGCGTCACGGTGCTCGGCACGAGCCCGGGATACCTGCTCGGCTGCGCGAAGGACGGGGTGCATCCGGGCGCAGATCACGACCTGACGGCTCTGCGCATCCTGGGGTCCACGGGGTCGGTACTGCCGGCCGAGTCGTACCACTGGGTCGCCGACCACATCGGCACGCGCGTGCAGGTGGTTTCCACGACAGGAGGCACCGACGTGGTGACCGGCTTCGCGGGCGGCGCGCCGACGGTGCCGGTATGGGCCGGAGAGATCTCCGTACCATGCCTCGCGGTTTCGCTCGACGCGTGGGACGAGCACGGGCGCAGTGTCATGGACCAGGTCGGGGAACTGGTCGTCACGCGGCCCATGCCGTCGATGCCGGTGTCCTTCTGGAATGACCCTGACCGGTCCCGCTACCGGCAGGCGTACTTCGACGTATACCTCGGGGTATGGCGGCACGGAGACTGGATCACCATGACGGACCGCGGAAGCGTCCTGGTGCACGGACGCTCCGATGCCACACTGAACCGCAACGGCGTGCGGATGGGCAGTGCCGACATCTACCAGGCGGTTGAGCGGTTGCCTGAGATCTCCGAGGCGCTGGTCGTGGGCGTCGAGGGCGACGACGGCTCGTACTGGATGCCGTTGTTCGTCGCACTCAGCGCGGACGCGCGGCTCGACCAGGCGCTGTGTGAACGCATCCGCACCGTGATCCGCGTGGAGGTCTCACCGCGGCACATGCCAGATGAGATCATCGTGGCGCCCGGTATCCCTCATACCCGCACCGGCAAGAAGCTCGAGATACCCGTCAAGCGTCTGTTCCACGGTGCTGCCGCCGAAGACGTGTTCGACCTTGAAGCCGTTGACGACCCCGCGCTCATCCCGTGGTTCACGAGCTTTCACCAGCAGCGCCGATCCGCGGCACGGGACCACCGAGGGGATGTGTGAGCGGCCGCACGAAGGCTTCTCGTTCGGCCTCCTGTGGGGACGCCAGGCCAGTGGCTCGCTATCGCCACGGAACATCACCCGCCGATACTTCGCGGTCGCGTACCAGCACGAGGATCGCGCGACGGGTCGGGTCGGCGACCGCTCGCAGCGCCTCGTCCACCGTCCACCGCCTTCACCCGGTCCGCTTGCGCATCCACCGGATCGCCTGTAAGTATTTAAGCAACATCTTACATACTTTCCAGATCAGGGGAAACGCACCATGCCCGACAACACCCAAGCTTCGACACCGGAGAACGAGCACCTGAACGCGCTGGTCGGCCGGTGGCGTTCACAAGGGCAGACGGTCGCCACCTCGACCGAACCCGCGTTCCAGATCACCGGATCCGACACATACGAGTGGCTGGAGGGCAGGTTCTTCCTCATTCACCGCGTGGACGTGCGCATCAACGATGACAAGGTCGAAGTCATCGAAATGATCGGCCCCTACGATCCGGAGACCCGCACCTACCCCATGCGCTCCTTCGACAACCGGGGCAACTTCGCTACGATGCGGGCGAGCGTGGACGACAACGGCATCTGGACATTCGCCGGCGAAACAGAACGGGCCACCCTGGTGATCGCCGAAGACCGCACCACCATGACGGCCAGGTGGGAACGCATCGACAACGGCCCGGATTGGCTGCACTGGATGGACATGACCTTCACAAAGGTCTCCTAACCCCAGCCGCCTCCTCACCTCGTCGCCAAGCCTCCGGCAGCCAACCTCCGTGGAGAGGCCCCGCAGCAATTGATCAACATTTTCGGCACTCTGAGATGAACAAACGTCACAGTGGGTAATGACGTGGTGTCTGGCCGCAGCTGGCGGCCTGGACGGTGCTCCGGGGGACGGCCGGTCCTGTGCGAGCGTGTGCCGCCCTGTCCCGGCCGAGGAGTGTCATGTCGCCCACCACCGTTGAGGTCCCGACCGCCTATGGCCCGGTATCGGGGCTGATCGAGAACGGGATCGCGTCCTTCCGCGGGATCCCCTATGCCGCAGCTCCCGTCGGGCCGAACAGATTCGGCGCGCCCGTACCGCCCGACACGTGGAGTGCGCCGCTGCCCGCCCACGAGTACGGACCGACCCCGCCGCAGCCGCCGCTCAAGGGGAAGCTCGGCAAGCTGTTCCACAACCCGGTCATCCCCGGGGACGGCTACCTCAACCTGAACGTGTGGACCAGCGCCACCGGCTCCGACATGCCGGTGCTGGTGTGGATCCACGGCGGCGCGTTCACCACCGGCTCCTCCGCGGTGACGACCTACGACGGCGCCACCTTCGCCCGCGACGGCGTCGTCTGCGTCACCATCAACTACCGCCTCGGGGTGGACGGCTTCGCCTACATCGAAGACGCTCCCGCCCCAGCCAACCGCGGGCTGCTCGACCAGATCTTCGCCTTGGAGTGGGTGCGGGACAACATCGCCGGCTTCGGCGGCGACCCCGGCAACATCACCGTGGCAGGCGAGTCCGCCGGCGCGATGAGCGTGCTGACCCTGCTCTCCCTCGGCCGGGACCTGTTCCACCAGGCCATCGTCGAAAGCGGCACCGCGCACATCGGCCAGACCCTCGAGGACGCCGCCCTGATCACCGCCGCCGTCGCCACCCGGCTGGGTGTGGAGCCGACCGCCCACGCGCTCGCGGCGGTGGACACCGCCGCCCTGATAACGGCGCAGGGCGAGGTGAGCGACGACGTCACCTCCAGCGCCGACCCCGAGCGGTACGGGGCGAGCACCATCGCCTCGTGCGGCATGTCGTTCATGCCGGTGATCGACGGCAAGGTGGTTCCGCAACTGCCGATCGACGCCATCGCCGACGGACGGGGCGCTGACGTGCCGTTGCTGATCGGCACCACGGTCGAGGAGTTCAGGACCTTCGTCGTTCCCACCCCCATGGTGGGCTGGCCCGGTGCGGCGGCGTTCAGGACCAGGACCGAGGTCTACGGTGCCCCGGCCGGCTTCTACGGCCGCTACGCCGAGACCAGCGTCGAGCCGTACGTCCGCAACGCCCCCTCCGGCATCGCCTGTGCGACGCTGACCGACCGCATGTTCCGCATCCCCACCTACCGCATCGCCGAGGCTCGCAGCGACGCGCCTGCCACCACCCACGTCTTCGAGTTCGGCTGGCGGTCACCCACCACGCCCAACATCCTTCGCGTCAAGCTCGGCGCCTGCCACAGCCTTCCCCTCCCCTTCGCGTGGGACACGCTCGACAATCCCGACAGCGCGGAGTTCACCGGTCCGAACCCGCCCCAGGATCTCGCGGACGCCTTGCACGGACGCTGGGTCGAGTTCGTCAAGACCCGTGAGCTCGACCAGTGGGCTCCCTACAACACCACCGAACGCCCGGTGATGACCTTCTACCGCGACAACAAGCCGGACAACGTCATCGTCCACGACCCGCGCCGCGACGAGCGCGAGATCTGGAAGAACGAGCTCAACCCGAGCTGACCGGCAGCACAGTGCCGGCCTCCTGCCCGCTGGGTCGTCTGCGACCGGTGCGGCGTCCGGCAAGGTGGTGAGCAGGTGGACGTGCGGGAAGGCGACCGGATCCCAGGAGGTGAAGGCTGCCGGGTGTCGGAGCCCGGTGCCGGGACGGTCGCCATTCTCGGTCAGAGTCCGGGCGGTATGGGAGTCCACGGTTCCAGCCGCCAAGAGATGTCTTCGACGTCGAGAACAAGATGAGATCCGCGATCGCGGCCGCGGAGATCGCTGGGTGGACGGTTCGGATGCATCGCTGATCAGGCTTGGCGGGGAGCGCCTGGTGACGTTGCGGGAGGAGATCCCTCAGCCGCAGCCAACCACACCTCGCGATCTTGGCCGTGTGCTGCGGGACCTGCATGCTCTCACGCCGCGGTGAGCCGGTGGCCTGTCGGCTTTCGCCGCACCCGGCGTGCTTGCGGCCCGGCCGCCGTGCTGGTGGGCTGCCCGGCTGCTGCCTGCGATCTGCTGCGCTCACCGGGTGTCACCTGGTGGTGTTCTGCGAGGCCGGAGGGCGGCGGTTGATGGCGCGCAGCGCGTTCGCCAGCCGGTCCACATCGTCGGCAGAGGTGAACAGGGCCGGTGTGACGCGTACGGCGTCGCCTCCGGTCATGCCGGTGCGGGCGACGGTGAAGATGCGGTGGCGGGTCATGAGCTCCTCGGTGATGGCGAGGTTGTCGGCCTCGCTGGTGCGGCCGCGTAGCCGGAAGGCGGTGATGGCGCCGTAGGCGCCGAGTTCGTCGGGGGTGAGGATCTGCACGTTGCCGTACTCGCGTGCCTGGCGCACCCAGCGGTCGCGCAGCCAGCGCAGCCGGGCCTGCTTGACCTTCGCCCCCAGCGACTGGTGGAAATCCAGGGCGGTATCGACGGTCAGGTGCGGGGCGACGTTCATGGTGCCGGAGTGCACGCGTGAGCGGATGTCGGTGGCCGGGTAGGTCTCATCGGCGAACAGCGGGTCGATGTCGGCCAGGCGGTGGCTGCGGATGTAGAGGAACCCGGCTCCCAGCGGTACGCCCATCCATTTGTGCAGGGAGAAGACGGCGAAGTCGGCGTCCAGGTCGGCCACGGTGAAGTCGAGCTGCCCCCAGGAGTGCGCGGCATCGACGATCACATCCACGCCTCGGTCGCGTGCCATGGCGACGATCTGGCGGACCGGGGTGACCAGGCCGGTGCGGTTGTTCATGTGGCTGAGCAGCAGCAGCCGCACCTTCGGATGCTCGCGCAGAGCGCGCTCGTAGGCGTCCAGCACCGCCTGGCGGGTGGCCGGTTCGGGGATGACCAGGCGCTCGACGCGCACGCCGCGTCGCTCGCGAAGCCAGTTCATCGCGTACTGGCCGCTGTGATAGTCCAGATCGGCGTACATGACGGCATCGCCGGGGCGCAGCCGGCGGTAGCCGCCGATCAGGTTCTGCAGCGCCTCGGTGCCGCCGCGGGTCAGCGCGACCTCCTCCCGGGTGACGCCGAGCAGAGCAGCCAAGCGCTGGCGTATCTGATCGGCGCGCGGCTTGTAGTCGGTGCGCAGCAGGTGCGAGCTGCGTTCGTTGAGGTGGTCGACGTTGCGCTGGTAGGCGAGCCGGACCGGCTCGGGCATGATCCCGTAGTAGCCGTTCTCCAGGTTGACGAAGTCGGCGCTCACCCGGAACTGGGTGGCGACGGCGGCCCAGAAGCGTTCGTCGCGCGCCACCTGCTCGGGCGCGACGCCGTCTGGCACCGTCAGCATCTCAGCCGGTGTCTCGGACTGGGCATCGGCGAGCGGGCCGGCGCCGGGCAGGGCGGCGGCCGTCAGCGCGCCGAGCCCGGCGACGATCCGACGCCTGGACAGCATCATCGAACATTCCACCTTTGGCACGATCGGGCACTCCGACGGCGGCACGCACACCGCCGTAACGGCCAGTGTGGCGGATCACCCCCTTGCGGTTCGGGCTTCGCAGCGCCCGTGTCGCCGGGGAGAAATGGCAGGTCATGGCTGTGGATGCGCTCTGCTGAGAGGTAATGCGCGTGATCGGCCGCGACGCGCAGAAGACAGCGGATCAGGGCGTGAGCTTTACCGGAAGCTTGGCCATTAGGTGGGCGCGCCCGGGTGCCGGGCGGGCAGGATCTGCGGTGATGCTCGCGACACGATCTGCCCGCTCCGGTCGTCCGGCCGCTTCTCGCGCCGGTCGGCTGGCGGCGCATGCGCTGCTCGCGATCAGCTTGGTGTTCGGTGTGGTGTTCGCGCACGGGGGTGCCTGCGCGGCCGTGGAACTGGCCGAGCCCGGCAGCTCCTTCCTCTCCCACAGCGCGGCTCGCAGCGTGGCGCGCAGTGTCGCACTCAGCACCACCTACAGTCCCGTCGGCGGCCTGGTCGGCGTTGAGCTCAGCTCCCGATGCGCGCATCGGGAGCTGCCAGTCGGCCACCAGCACGGCACCGAGCAGGACTGCTTGGCGATCACTGCGGCCGGTCCCGCCGGCCCGCTCGTTCCCGCGGCTCCGCCCGTGGCTGCGAGCACCGGCGACCCGGACGACGAGGTCGCCGGCATCGCGTCATCTCGCCCGGCCGCCGCTGATCGTCTGGCCGGGCCTTGCCCGAATGGTCTCTGCGTGATGCGCATCTAGGACGACGGCCGGCCTTCGTCGCTCGTCGTCCACCCAGGTTCGCGGCCCGCCCATAGGCGTACCTGCATCATTCACTTCGGGGATCTCACCATGTCATCGTCATCGCCTGCAGCTTTCGCGCGCCCGCACTCCGCCCCGCCAATCGACTGTTCCGCGTTGTCTCTCACGGTCGGCAACACGCCGCTGGCCTTCATATCCGAACCGCCCGCCCCAGACGGTACGCCCGGCTCCACGCCGAATGGTGCGGGGTTTTGGGCCAAGCTCGAAGGATTCAACCCCGGCGGCATCAAGGACCGGCCCGCCCTGCACATGGTGCGTCAGGCCCGCGCCCGGGAAGAGCTGCGGCCGGGCGCCACCATCGTCGAATCGACCAGCGGCACCCTCGGGCTCGGCCTGGCCCTGGCCGGGATCGTCTTCGGCCATCCCGTCGTGCTGGTCGGCGATCCCGGGATGGAGCCGCTCATGTGCCGGCTGCTGGCCTCCTACGGGGTCCGCCTGGAGATCGTCACCGAGCCGCACCCGGCCGGCGGCTGGCAGCAGGCCCGCCGCGAGCGCGTGCAGCAGCTGCTCGCCGACATCCCCGGCTCCTACTGCCCCGACCAGTACAACAACCCCGACAACGTCGACGCCTACGCCGGGCTGGCCCACGAACTGCTGGCCAGGCTGCCGCATATCGATGCGCTGGTGTGCTCGGTCGGCACCGGCGGGCACAGTGCGGGCATCCACGCCGTGCTGCGCCGTCACTTTCCCGGCCTGCGCCTAGTCGGCGTCGACGCCGTCGGTTCGACCATCTTCGGCCAGCCCGCCCGGCCGCGGCTGATGCGCGGCCTGGGCTCCAGCATCCACCCGCGCAACGTCGCCTACGACGCCTTCAGCGAGGTCCACTGGGTCGCCCCGGCAGAAGCGGTGTGGGCCTGCCGCACCCTGGCCACCCGCCACTACGTCTGCGGCGGCTGGAGCACCGGCGCGGTCGCCCTGGTGGCCCGCTGGCTGGCCCGTACCCAACCCGGCCAGACCATCGTCGCTGTCTTCCCCGACGGACCGTGGCGGTACTGGAACACCATCTACGACGACGAATTCTGCAACGCCCACGACCTGCTCGGCACCGTCCCGGCCGACGAGCCCGACCCGCTGGCCACCCCCGCCGAGCGGGAGGTGCACCACTGGAGCCGCTGCACCCGCATCAGCGATCCCCTGATGCCCCACACGGGAGAACCCGCCGAAGGACCTGCCCACGGCCCCGCCCGAGGGCCCGGGACGGAAGCGCTCGTCGCGGGCCGCGTGATGGGCGACCCGCGATGAGGGGCACCCTGGAGCAGTTCCGCTCCTTCGACCGCCCGATCCAACTGCTGCAGATCAACCAGGCGGGCATCAACCTCGGCTTCTACATGCTCATGCCCTACCTGGCCCAGCACCTGGCCGCCGGCGCGGGCCTGGCCGCCTGGACGATCGGGCTCATCCTCGGCGTGCGGAACCTGAGCCAGCAGGGCCTGTTCCTGATCGGCGGCACCCTGGCCGACCGGCTCGGCTACAAACCGATGATCATGGCCGGGTGCGCGCTGCGCACCGCCGGGTTCGCCCTGTTCGGGCTCACCACCGCGCTGCCGTGGCTGATCGCCGCCGCCGTGCTGACCGGCGTGGCCGGGGCACTGTTCAACCCCGCCGCCCGCGCCTACCTCGCCTGCGAGGCGGGATCACGCAAGGAGGAGGCGTTCGCCGTGTTCAACGTCTTCTACCAGGGCGGCATCCTGGCCGGCCCGCTGGCTGGCATCGCGCTGCTGAACGCCGGTTTCCCCATCGTGTGCCTGACCGCGGCGGCGATCTTCGCGGTGCTGACCATCCTGCAGGGCTGCTGCCTGCCCGCCCGCCGCCCACAGGCGGGCGAGCGCGAGCCGGTGCTGCGTGAGTGGCGGCGCGCCTTCACCGACCGGGCGTTCGTCGCCTTCGCCACTGCGATGATCGCCTCCTACGCGCTGTCGTATCAGATGTACCTGGCGCTGCCGCTGGAGATGGAACGGCTCGGCGGCGGCTCGGCCGGGGTGACGGTGCTGTATGCGATCTCGGCGCTGCTGGGCATCGCGGCCCAAGTACGCCTGACCGCCTGGTGCGCCGCGCGGTGGCGGCGCGGCCAGGCGATCAGCCGCGGCCTGGCGCTTATGGGCGTCGCCTTCCTGCCCCTGGCCGCCACGGCGGCCCTGCCCGGGGCGGCGTCCCCGGCCGTGGCGCGGGCGGGGACACTGGCGGCACTGGCGGCGTGCGTCGTGCTGCTCACCACAGGCACACTGATCGCCTTCCCATTCGAGATGGCCACGATCGCCGACATGGCAGGAGACCGTCTGGTCGGCACCTACTACGGGCTGTACAACCTGGCCTCAGGCGTCGGCATCCTGGCCGGCAACCTGCTGGCCGGGGCCCTGCTCGATGTGGCCCGCGCCCGCGGGCTGGCCGGCCTGCCGTGGCTGCTACTGGCCGCCGCCGGGCTGGTCTCCGCGGCGGCCGTCGCACGGCTGGATCGGCGTGACCGGCTACCGGACAGCGCCCCCCAGGCGGCCACCGCCACCTGAGACCGCCCGAGACCGTCTCCAGCTGCCTGGGTCAGACGGTGACTGATCAGACAGTGACGCTGTCGCCGTGCTCACCGGCGGGCGCGCTGCTGCTGCACGCGCCTGAGGCGCGGAAGGGCTCGGCCAGCTGGGCCAGGTAGCCGGTGGGGTAGTCGGGTTTGGCGGCCATGCCGAGCTGGTCGGAGGGAAAGGGGCGGGTGGGGTCGTAGGAGAAGGTGCCGAGCAGGTGGTCCCAGATGAGGGTGAACAGGCCGAAGTTGACGTCGCCGATGCCGGCCCATTTGAGGTGGTGGAAGCGGTGGCCTTCGTTGAGGGCGAGCACGTACTTCAGGGCGCCGATGCGGTAGTCGGCGTTGGAGTGCTGTGCGAGAACCCAGCCCGTTCGACCGGCGCGCCGCACTGGTACGGCTGACACCCGCAGGCGAGGCGGCCGTCGACGCGATCTTCCCCCGGCAACTGGCCAGGGAGGCAGAACTGCTCGAAGGGCTGGGCGAGGACCGCGAACGCGTGATCGACGCGCTCAACCTGCTGGCCGAAGTCCTTGGCAGACGCACATGAGTTCTTCGGACGCCGCGAAGCAGTGCCGATCTAAGGGCGCCAGCCATCACGGCAGCTGGTCTGCGCATAAGCCGGTCGGCACCCACCCCTGCGCGATGTCCGTGCTCATCGCGAATGATTGTCGCGGTCCGCGGGTGCTGCTTGAATCGGGATCATGGTCCTCGACGAATTACGCGATCTTCTCAATCGCCATGCTCGGCCTGATCTGAGGACTTCCATCGAGGACGTGCTGATCTTCAAGGCCGAACAGCCCACGCCGCCGACGCCGGCGACCTACGGCAACGTGCTGGCTGTGGTCGCGCAAGGAGTGAAACGGTTCGCGTTGGGCGACACGGTCTACGAGTACCGGGAGGGGCAGTACCTCGTCGCCTCGGTCGACCTGCCGGTGACCGCCCACTTCGCCAAGGCCAGCCCGGAGCTGCCAGGGCTCGGGGTCGGGCTGACCCTGCATCCGGCCAGTGTCGCCGAGGTACTGCTGCAGGCGGCTCCCGGCGACCTCCCGGAGCTCGGTGACGACGCTCCGCCGGGCCTGGCCGTCAGCACCGCTTCGGCCGAACTCCTCGACGCCGTCGTCCGCCTGGTGCGCCTGCTCGGCCACGGTGGACCAGAACAGCCCACTGATCGAGCCGGTAATGCGCACGAGCGCGATGTCGTCATTGCGGGCGACGATCTCCTTGTCCAGCTTGGACATCGTGCCGTAGCTGTCGCCGTGGGCCAAAGCGCTGCAGCCACTCCACACCGCCAGAGCGACAACGCCACCGAGCCTAGGGGTGAGCTCCCCGGCTTCGCGGACGATGGCGGAGTAGGTGGGCGCTGCCTTCAGCGTCTTGGCGGCCTCCTCGCCCGGCAGATGCTGATGTCAGGTCCGCGGCAGGTCGATGAGCAGCTTCTCGACGCGGTTCTTGATCTCGTCCCGGATCTCGCGTACGGCCTCGATGCCCTGGCCGGCGGGGTCGTCAAGTTTCCAGTCCTCGTAGCGTTTGCCGGGGAAGATCGGGCAGGCGTCGCCGCAGTCCATGGTGATCACGACGTCGGAGGCCTCGACAGCGTCGGGTGTGAGCACCTTGGGCTGGGCGCCGGTGATGTCGATGCCCACTTCGTTCATGGCCTCGACGGCGACCGGGTTGACCTGGTCGGCGGGCGCGGACCCGGCCGAGCGCACCTCGATGCGGCCACCGGACAGATGGGTGAGCCATCCGGCGGCCATTTGGGAGCGGCCGGGGTTGTGCACGCAGACGAGCAGCACGCTGGGCCTGCTGGGCTTATCGGACATTCGCGGGCTCCTTGAACAGGCGTCGGCCCCACAGGCTGACGTAGACCAGGGCGACCAGGACGGGGACCTCGATGAGCGGGCCGACCACTCCGGCCAGGGCCTGGCCTGAGGTGACGCCGAAGACGCCGACCGCGACGGCGATGGCGAGCTCGAAGTTGTTGCCGGCGGCGGTGAAGGCGAGCGTGGTGGTGCGGTCGTAGGGCAGGCCGACCGCCCGCCCGGCCAGGAACGAGCCGCCCCACATCAGGGCGAAGTAGGCCAGCAGCGGCAGCGCGATCCGGGCCACATCGAGGGGGCGTTCGCTGATGGTGTGGCCTTGCAGTGCGAACAGGATGACGATGGTGAACAGCAGCCCGTACAGGGCGATCGGCCCGATCTTCGGCAGGTAGCGTTGCTCGTACCATTCGCGGCCGCGGGTGCGCTCGCCGAGCTTGCGTGAGGCGTATCCGGCGGCCAGCGGGATACCGAGGAAGATGAGCACGTACTTGGCGATGTCCCACGCGTACACCTCCAGGGCCGCCTTGGACAGGCCGAGCCAGCCGGGCAGCAGTTCCAGGTAGAACCAGCCGAGCAGCCCGAACGCGACCACCTGGAAGACGGAGTTCAAGGCCACGAGGACGGCGGCGGCCTCGCGGTCGCCGCAGGCCAGGTCGTTCCAGATGAGGACCATGGCGATGCAGCGGGCCAGGCCGACGATGATCAGACCCGTGCGGTACTCCGGCAGGTCCGGCAGCAGCGCCCAGGCCAGGGCGAACATCAACGCGGGCCCGACGATCCAGTTGAGCACCAGGGAGGAGATGAGCAGGCGGCGGTCGCCGGTGACGGTGTCGAGGCGGTCGTAGCGGACCTTGGCCAGCACCGGGTACATCATCAGCAGCAGGCCCAGCGCGATCGGCAGCGAGATCTGCCCGATCTTCACCGCTTCCAGGGCGGTGTTCAGGCTGGGCAGCAGGCGGCCGAGTAGGAGCCCGGCGGCCATCGCGGTGCCGATCCACACCGGCAGGAAGCGGTCCAGCGTGGACAGCCCGGCGATCACGCCCGGGCTCGGCGGAGGCGTCGGGGCGGAAGCGCGAGTGGCCACAGGTCTACACCGTCGCCGGGACGCCGAGCAGCGCCGACAGCTCACCCAGCGTCTCGGGCACCAGCCGGTAGTACACCCACGAGGCCCGCCGCTCCGAAGTCAGCAGGTCGACCTCCTTGAGGACCTTGAGGTGGTGGCTGATGGTCGGCTGGGACAACTCGAAGGCGCCGGTGATGTCGCACACGCACACCTCGCCGCCTTCCCGGCTGGCCACGATCGACAGGATGCGCAGCCGCACCGGATCACCCAGCGCCTTGAACACCCGCGCCACGCCGGCGGCCTGCTCGGCGTCCAGCGGTTCGCGCGTCAGCGGTGGGCTGCACTCCAGGATCTGCAGCAGCTCCATACACCCTCCCTTATAGATGACCATCGAAGTCAGCTCACGTCTATATTGACATACGTCTATGCATGCTCGGTGACGGGGACGTCGAGGTCGGCCAGCAGGGCGCGGACCCGGTGCTCGATCTCGTCCCGGATCGAGCGCACGTCCTCGACGGTCAGGCCCGCGGGATCGTCGAGCTCCCAGTCCAGGTAGCGCTTACCGGGGTGGACGTGCGGCGGCGGTCAGGGCGAGCTGCTGGTCGATGGTCAGGTCGTGGCGCTTGTAGGTGTCCGGCATCTCGGGGCTCCCGCGGTTACATAGATGAGCCTCGATATTGACATCCATCGATGCGCAGGAGGCGAGCAGCGAGTGAACAGTCGGTGCCGATCCCTCGCTGTCCGCCGTGCTGCCCGACCGCCTGCTCAGCGCCCGGCTGAGTCGCTGCGGCGCTCCACGAGGATGACGTCGCGCCAGATGCCGTGGTGGCGGCCGATGCGCTCGCGGATGCCGACCACGCGAAAGCCCAGCGCCTGGTGCAGCGACAGGCTGGCGGCGTTGCCGGGGAAGATCCCGGATTGGATGGTCCACACGCCGGCGTCCTCGGCCGCCGCGATGAACGCGGTCAGCAGTGAGCGGCCGATGCCGTGGGCCTGGCAGCCCGGATGCACGTAGACGCTGTGCTCGACCACCCCCGCATACACCGGCCTGCTCGAGACCGGCGAGGCGGCGACCCAGCCGACGACCTCGCCGGTCTCGGTGTCGACGGCGACGTAGCGCAGATGCGGCAGCTTGCCGGCGTCAAAACCCTCCCACGACGGCGCGACCGTCTCGAAGCTGGCCTGGCCGGTGTCCAGCCCGGCCTGGTAGATGGCCAGCACCTGGGCGGCGTCGGCCGCGCGCATCGGCCGGATCTCCAGGCCCGGCCCGATGGCGGGCTTGGCCGCCTGGACGATGGCCGAGTGCACGCCGTCGCCGTGGCCGGCGGTCAGCGTGATCGCCACCTGCATGAACCCGGCCGCCGCGAGCAGGGCACGATAGGCGTCCATGCTGAGCGCCCCGGCCGCGCAGCCGATCCGCTGCTCGGCGGCCGCCTGCCGTACCGGGTCGGCCTGGCCGTCGGTGACGACGTCGCTGATGCCCAGCCGGCCGCCGGGGCGCAGCACCCGGAACGCCTCGGCCAGCACCGCGGCCTTGTCGTCGGACAGGTTGATCACGCAGTTGGAGATGACCACGTCCACGCTCTGGCCGGGCAGCGGAACCTGCTCGATGGTGCCGTGCAGGAACTCTACGTTCATCACGCCGGCCTGGGCGGTGTTGCGGCGGGCCAGCTCCACCATCTCCGCGCTGGCGTCCAGCCCGTAGGCCTTGCCGTACGGGCCGACCCGGCGCGCCGACAGCAACACGTCGATGCCGCCGCCCGAGCCCAGATCCAGCACCGTCTCCCCGGCCCGCAGCTCAGCGACCGCGACCGGATTGCCGCAGCCCAGGCTCGCCAGCAGTGCGCCGTCCGGCAGGCCGGCCAGGTCGTCGTAGCCCGCCGTGCCGAAACCGCCGTCGGCGAAGGCCTGCGGGCCGCAATCCGTGACGCGCTCGCCCTCCAGCGCCTGGCGGGCCAGGCCGGAGTAGCGCTGGATGATCTCCTCGTCAGCCATCACACGGCTCCTTCACTCACACACCGGGGGTTCGGGGACGGGCTTGCCCATGACCACATCAGCCGCGGTCGGAAAGCAGCTCACACAGGCCTCGTTGATCCGGTACAGACTGGAGGTGCCGCGCCGCTCGACCAGCACGAACCGCACCTCGGCCAGGAGCTTCAAGTGGTGCGAGACCGTCGACTGCCCCACCCCGGACACCTGCACGATCTCGCCGACCGTCATCGGCTCCCGCCGCCGGGCCAACAACGACACGATCTGGATCCGGGTGGCGTCGGCCAGCGCCTTGAACCAGCTCGCGTACTCCTCGGCCTCGGCCCGATCCAGCGGGCCCACTCCATACTCGTTCATCGAACATCGACGATAGTAGATTGTTATGGTTGAGGGAAGCCCCCGGTTCGCTTCGGGCCCAAGGCGAACCCGAATGGGGCTTGCATCCGGTACCGAGGTACAGGCTTACCGTCGGTGACGGTCCGCCGCGGCGGAGCAAGGTCGCCGCCCTCAGCGGCGTCCTGCTGCTGATCAGCGGCGGCTAAGTCGCCTGGTATGGCCTGTACGAGCTACGCCTGGCATCCGGACACGCGGCCGGTGGCCCGGTCATCGACGCGGCCGCCGCTCTGCAGAACACCCTCGCCGGATGGGTCGACCAGCTCGGCCCCTGGCCTATCGCCCTGGCCGGGCTGGCCTTGGCGGCCGGGGCCGCGGCGGGCGCGGTGGCCAGGCGACGCCAGCCGGGCCCCCTGCCGTCCCGCCCAGCGAGTAGCCCGCCCGTCACCGCCGATCCGCCCCTGCCCAGGTGGTGCGGGCAGGGGCCGTGGCACGCTGAACCCGCCCCCCGACGGCACCTGTCGTTCGAGCGCACCACCAACAAGCACCACCCGAACAGGACCCACGCCTGCAATGAGCCAGACCGTCACCCTGCCCGCCCGCACAGAAGATCACCAGATCGCCATTTACTTGGCCGCGATCGGCGCCGGGACACTGCTGGGCTGGGCGCTACCCGCGCAGGGGGCGGGCCTGGCCATCGCGATCAACCCGGTGCTGGGCGCGCTGCTGTATGTGACCTTCCTGCAAGTCCCGGCCGCCAGCCTGCTGCGCGCCCTTGGCCAGGGACGGCTTCTGGCTGCCGTGCTGACGGTGAACTTCGCCGTCGAGCCGCTCGCGGTCGGCGCGATGCTGCCGATGCCGGTGCGGTCGTGATGATCGCGGAGTTGTTCGAGGCCGGCGGTCTTGAGCCGGTCTGCTGAGCAGGAGCGGGCGCTGCCCGAGGGCGTCAAGACTCCGCTGCCACGCCCTGATGGCCGCCGTGGTCACCAAGGGCACCGCCAAGGCCGCCTGGCTCCCGTCGGGCACCCGAGGCAAGACCGGCACCGCCGAGTACGGCACCGGCCCCAAACTCGACCCCCACGCCATGGTTCATGGGCTTCAAGGGCGACCTGGCCTTCGTCGTGGTCGTCGAACCGGCCATGTAGGAGAACGGCGGCTGCCAGCGACGGGCCGGTCGGCTAGCTCGGGCGGATTGCGGCCTCGATGTGGGCAAGGTGCGCGGCGAGAATCTCTTCGAACGCGGCGCGGCGGTCAGCCCCGAGAGGGAGGACGTCACGGGCAAAGTGGGCCAAGGCCGGGAAGCGTTCGGGATCGGCGCCGAGCACCGCGACGCGGAACAGCTCCATGCCCTGTTCATACTCTTCGGGGGTGAGGGCGCTAACCCCTGCCTCGGAGGCGATCAACGCCGCGACCAGGACCGCGATCCGGTGGTAGTGCGCCGGGATCTCCGCGTCGGGCAGCCCCGACGCGCGCAGAGCCTGCAGCATCTCTTCCATGACCAGCCGGGAGCCGGCGCCGCCTGAGGCGTAACGTCCCCAGACCGCGGCGAGCTGGGGCTGCTGTCCGGATGCCTCTCGCACGCGCAAGGCCAGGGCCGTGATGCGCTGCTTCCAGTCGCCCTCGGGGTGGTAGCCGTCCATGGCGGCCACGAGGATCCGGTCGGCGACCGCGCGCAACAGTTCGGTCTTGCTGCGGAAGTGCCGGTAGAGGCTGGAGGAATCGGTCCCGAGCGCCGCGGCGAGCTTGCGCACGCTGAACGACTCAGCGTCGCCCGTGCACAGCAACTCCGCCGCCGCCTCCAGGATCTCCTCGGTCGACCAGCGTCTTCTACCTGTCATCTCACCCTCTCGCCGGACTCAGCCTAACCCATGCACTTGCCGTTGCACGCACTGCGTGCATAATGTGCCAACGTGAGCGCGCCGGGCGGCCCGGCACTCGTGCCCCGCCGCCCGTACAGCTCACCCCGGGAAATACGAAAGGACGCATGCCATGGATTCCGCGGAGCTGCACACCGCCATAGAGAACGTCCGCCGCGCCGGGATACCGGGCCTGTTCGCCGAGGTTCGTGACAGCGACCAGGTCTGGCACGGCGCGGCCGGGGTCGCCGATGTCACCACCGGCCGTCCCGTCACTGCCGACATGCGACACCGCGTCGGCAGCATCAGCAAGACCTTCACCGCCGCCGCTGTGTTGCAGCAGGTCGAGAGCGGTCAGATCGGTCTCGACGCGCCGATCGGCCGCTACCTGCCGAAGCTGGTTCCCGGAGAACGCGGTGACGCGATCACGGTCCGGATGTTGATCAACCACACCAGCGGCCTCGCCGAATACCTCCCCTACGCCTACCCCTCCCTCAAGGCGTTTCCCGCCCTCGCGGACACCGGGCCCCAAAGCCTGGACGACCACCGGCTAACACGGTTCGATCCCACTGAACTGATTCAGATGGGGGTTACCGCACCTGCCATCGGCACCCCGGGCGGTACTCCGGGGCTGTACTCCAACACCAACTACCTGCTCCTCGTCAAACTCCTGGAACGGGTGACCGGTACCACGGCTGAGAAGTACATCACCCAGAACGTCATCGAGCGCGCCGGGCTCCGGTACACGGAATTCCCCACCGGAACGCATGTCAACGGGCCCCACTCGCAGCTCTACGAGGCGTGGTTCGGCATGATCGACCCGCCGCGCGACTACAGCGTCTACGACATGTCATGGGTGGGGCCGTCGGCCTCGCTGATATCGACCGTCGCGGACCTCAACCGCTTCTACGGCCTGCTGCTCGCCGGCGAGATCGTCAACCAGTCGTCACTGACGCAGATGCGACGCACCGTCCCTGTCATCTCCCAAGAGGGCAAGCTGATCGAGTACGGCCTCGGCCTGTACCCGATGGAGGACCCCGGCGGCGAGACCTTCTGGGGCCATGGCGGCACGGTCTGGGGCGGTGGAGCGCTCTCCATGACCAGCGCCGACGGCGAGCGGCAGATGTCCGTCGCGGTGAACCTGCAGAGGTGGAACAGGCTCGACTCCACGGGCAGGCCACAGCCCCATCCCATCGACGACGCGCTCGCGGCCCTCTATCGCGTGGCGATGCAGCGATGACCACAACCGACTTTGCGCCGGCGAGGGAGCAGGGACAGTCCGTGGCAGGGTTGCTGCGCCCTTACCGATGGAGCTTCGCCGCCGTTGTCTTCTTGCAGGTTATCGGCGCCCTCGCGGGTCTCGCGCCGCTGCTGGCGGTCATCGAACTGGGGCGCAGCCTGCTGGCGCCAGGCCCGATCGATCACGATCATGTCTGGTTCGTCGTGATAGCCGGTGCGGTCGGCTTGCTCGTCCGACTGCTGTTCACGGCCGCATCATCCGGAATCGGGCACCTTCTCGACGGCCGGGTGCAACTGGCCCTTCGCCGGCACCTGGCCGCGCGGCTGGGCGGCGTACCGATCGGCTGGTTGTCCCGGCGCCGGACCGGGGAGCTGACGAAGGTGGTGGGCGAGGACGTCAGTGCCGTACATCCGTTCATCGCCCATGCCCCCGGCGAGCTCATCGCCGCGTTCGTGGTGCCACTCGTCTCGCTGATCTATCTGTTCACCATCGACTGGCGCCTCACATTGATCACGCTGATCCCGGTGGCGCTGGCCCTGGCACACCTCCCGCTGATGATGACTCCGACCCGGCTGCGCGAGGAGAAGCAGTTCGAGGCGGCCATGGGGCAGATCGCCAGTTCCGTCGTCGAGTTCGTCCAGGGCATCTCGGTCGTCAAGGCGTTCGGCGGTTCCGGGCGCGCCCATCGCGGGTTCCGCACGGCCACCGACGATTTCGTCGGCATCTACTCCCGCTTCGTGCGCGGCCTGTCCGTGATCGCCGCCGGAATGCAGCTGGTGCTGTCGCCGCCGTTCGTGCTGCTGGTCGTGCTGATCGGCGGTGCGGTCCTGATCACGAGCGGCGCTCTGGCCCCGGCCGACCTGCTGCCCTTCCTGCTGCTCGGGCTGGGCCTGACCGCTCCGGTGGCGGCCCTCATCTCCCACAGCTTCGACGACCTGCAGGCGGCCCGGCGCGCGGTCGGCCGGATCAAGGACGTGCTCGACGTGCAGCCGCTGCCTGAGCCCACGCACCCCGTCACACCATGCGATCACCGGGTGGAGCTGCGCGAGGTTCGCTTCGGCTACGAAGCCGATCACGAGGTGCTGCGCGGGATCGACCTGACTCTCGAACCGGGTACGGTCACCGCGATCGTCGGCCCGTCTGGCAGCGGCAAGTCCACGCTGGTCCAGCTGCTGCCACGCTTCTTCGACCCGACCCACGGTTCGATCACCGTGGGCGGCGTCGACCTGCGCGAGATCGGCAGCCACAAGCTTCACCAGCTGGTCTCCTTCGTCTTCCAGGACGTGCGTCTGCTGCGCGCATCAGTCGCGGACAACATCGCGCTCGCCGTACCGGATGCCGATCTTGACGATGTGGTCAGCGCGGCCCGGATGGCGAACATCCATGAGCGGATTCTTGAACTGCCGCGCGGCTACGACACGGTGCTCGGACAGGAGGCCGGGCTGTCGGGTGGCGAGGCGCAGCGGATCTCACTCGCCCGCGCTCTGCTCGCAGCCACGCCCGTGCTGGTGCTGGATGAGGCGACCGCCTTCACTGACCCGCAGACCGAGCAGGCGGTACGGCAGGCATTGGCGGCACTGCAGGGTGATCGCACGATCCTGGTCATCGCTCACCGCCTGGAGACGGTCGCCGACGCCGACACCGTCGTGATGCTGGACAACGGGTCGATCGTCGAGCAGGGCAGACCCGCCGACCTCCTGGCAGAGAACGGAAAGTTCGCCGCCTTCTGGCAATCCAAGGAGTACCGATGATTCGCATGCTGCTGCGCGTCCTGGGCCAAGATTACGCCCGGCCAGTGCGTCGCACCGTCGCCTTGATGACGATGACCGCGATCGTCGAGGGTTTGTCCTACGCCCTGCTGGTTCCCGTGCTGCGGACCCTGTTCGGCAGCAACCCCGCAGACGCTCTGCCCTGGCTGATCGCGTTCGGCGGCGCGGTCGCGATCTACGCGGTGCTGCGCTATGTCAGCGATCTGTTCGGCTTCCGCGCCGGAACCACGCTGTTGCGGGGCATGTATCACCGCCTCGGCGATCATCTGGCCCGGCTGCCCCTCGGCTGGTACAGCACCGGCCGAGTCGGGGAGGTATCCGTCCTGGCCAGCCAGGGCGTGCTGGAGACGATGGGCGTGATCGCGCATCTGCTGGCGCCCTACATCTCCGCCTTCGTCACCCCGTTGACGATCGTTGTCGTGATGCTCGCCTTCAATTGGCAGCTCGGGCTGGCCGCGCTGATCGCCGTACCGCTCGTGGCGGCGACCCAGATCTGGACCGGCCGCTCGATGGCCGCAGGCGATGCCGATCGCCACGAACGTGACATCGAGGCCACCGGACGGGTCATCGAATACCTCCAAGCCCAGCCGGTGCTGCGCGCCGGCGGCCGGAGCGTCCAACGCTTCACGTTGCTCGACGACTCGCTGCAGGAACTCCAGCGCGCGTCCCGCCGTACCGTGTTGTCGGCGTTGCCCGGCATGATCGGCTTGACGCTCGTGGTGCAGGCGATGTTCACCGTGTTGCTGGTTCTGGGCGCCTACCTCGCGCTCGGCGGGAGCATCGGTGTTGCGGAGGTGCTGACGGTCCTGGTGCTGGCCGCCCGCTGCGCCGATCCGGTCCTGTCGCTGGCCGACATCGGCGGCAAACTCCGCGCCGCGCGCTCCGAACTGGCCAGACTCGACGCGGTCCTGCGCACCGAGCCGCTGCCGGAAGCACCGGAACCGATCCAGCCGGTGGGCCATGGCTTGGAGCTGGAGTCCGTCGCCTTCCGGCATGACGACCGCCAGGTGTTCGACGACCTGTCGTTGTCCGTGCCCGAGGGACAGCGGCTTGCCGTGGTCGGCCCCTCAGGCGCGGGCAAAAGCACACTGCTGCAGTTGCTCGCCCGGTTCCACGACGTGGACGCGGGCGCGGCGCGCGTAGGAGACGTGGACGTGCGCGCCATCGACACCGAGGTGTTGATGGCGCAGATCGCCATCGTCTTCCAGGACGTCTACCTCTTCGACGGCACGATCGAGGAGAACATACGGCTTGGCCGTCCCGACGCTTCCCAAGCCGAGGTGCGAGCGGCGGCGACCGCGGCGCGGCTGGATGAGGTGATCGAGCGGCTGCCCGGGGGCTGGGCGGCACATGTTGGTGAAGGCGGTGCGCTGCTGTCCGGCGGTGAGCGTCAGCGCGTCTCGATCGCGCGGGCGCTGCTGAAGAACGCGCCCATCGTGTTGCTGGATGAGGTGACCTCCGCGCTGGACCCGGTGAACGAGGCAGCCGTCCACGACGGCATCGAACGCCTGATGGCCGGCCGGACGGTCGTGATGGTCGCGCATCGGATGCGGACCGTCCAACGCGCCGATCGCATCGCCTTTCTCGACGGCGGCCGGATCGTGGAAGAAGGCAGCCACGACGAGCTGCTCCGCCGCGGCGGCCGCTACGCCGACTTCTGGAATGTCTCCCTGACACCGGCAGCGCATGACTGACACGTGCGTCGACCTCAGTGAAGTAGGCGGCAGCGAACCCTGGCTGGTGATCGTCGGTCAGGGTCTCGATGGAGGCTGGTCAGGCTGGCGCGAGTTCCACGGTGACCTTGTGGCCGAGGGCCTCGAGCTTGGCGATGAGCCGCTGCGCCTCCTTCTCGGGGTCTTTGCGGGTGGTGAAGTAGTCCTCGCCGAGCTCGTGGTAGGGCTTGCCGGTGGCCAGGACGTGCCAAATGATGACGATCATGGCGTGGGCGACGGTGACGATCGCCTTCTTCTTGGCCACCGGACTGCGGTAGCCGCCGTTCTGCATCACGTGCCGGTGGTAGAGGGAGCGCAGGTAGCCGGGATGTCGCACCGCTGACCAGGCCGCCTCCACCAAGACCGGTTGCAGGTGCTGGTTGCCGTGGCGGCGCCTCCCGGAGCGGCGCTTGCCGGCGGACTCGTGGTTGCCTGGGCACGTGCCCGCCCAGGAGGCGAGGTTGGCGGCGGTGGCGAAGAACTCCTGCGGGGTGGTGCCGATCTCCCCGATCACCTGGGCGGCGGCCATCGGCCCGAGTCCCGGGATGCTCATCAGCAGGTCCCGGGCGGCGCGAAAGGGGACCATCATCGAATCGCTTCGGTGGTCTGCGCTCGCCGCCCGCTGGGCATGGTTTACTACTCTGTGGTACCGTATAGTGGTACTCGGTACTACAAAGTACCAGGAGACCGAAGAGGACCCACGATGGACGACCTGACGGAGATGCTGAAGGGCACGCTTGAGGGCTGCGTGCTTGAAATCATCGGCAGCGAGGAGACCTACGGGTACGCCATCACGCGTCGGCTGAACGAACTCGGCTTCGCCGACGTCGTCGAGGGGACGGTTTACACCATCCTGCTGCGGCTGGAGAAGAACGGGCTCGTCCAGGCGACGAAACGACCGTCCGGGCTGGGCCCGCCGCGCAAGTTCTATGCGCTCAACGACGCGGGGCGCGAAGAACTCGCAACGTTCTGGGCTAAATGGGAGTACATCACATCACGGATCGACAAGCTCAAGGAGGGCGGGAGATGAACTTCTGGGAGACCATGACAGGCAGCGATCTCACCAGGGAATGGAAGGCGTTCGAAGCCCGGGCCGAGGCATTGCCGGCCGACTACCGGGCGGCGTGGGAAGAGATCAAGGGTCACCTTTCTCCCTACGCGGACTTCACAGGTCGAAACCTGATGCCGATTCTCGACAATGCTCTGGGGCTGCTCGAAGAGACAGCGTCCGATGGGCAGAGCATTCACGAGGTGCTGGGTGACGACATCGAGGGCTTCTGCGCGGCGCTGGCCGGCGGAGAAGGGGCTCGGAGCTATCGCGACCGGTGGCGCGAGCAACTGAACAGGAACGTCGCAAAGAAATTGGGCCGGCTAGGAGGCTGACGTGGGCATCCAAGACATCATCGAGGGCAAGAAGCAGTGGCGGGCGCACATGGCGCGGGTCAAGGCGCTCCCGCCGGACTATCAGATCGTCTACAAGGAGATTCAGAGGTACATCTTCAAGGTCGGACCGATCGACTTGCTTGACGGGCCCCTGCTCTCAGGGATCCTCGAATTCTTCGAGGAGGGCGTCGCGGCCGACAGGGGAGTCCTGGAACTCATCGGCAACGATGTCGCTGCCTTCTGCGACGACCTGATCAAGGACTCGCGCACCTACGCGGACATCTATCAGGAGTCCATCAGCGGGAAACCCGGCACGGCCGAGAAGTAACACCCGTCGACCGGTGCTGGCGGAGTTCTTCGATGGGTGGGCCGAAGGAGAACATCGGGCCCCTGACCGTCGACAGCCTGCTTGCCGCTGCGCGCGCTCGGCGCTGCTCGCTGTCGGATGTTTCATCCACCGATGTCCGTTTCTTTGGGCCAGGAAAGCACCCTGTCAGGAAACCGACTCATCCCGCCCCCCTTCGAGGGCACGCCCTGCAAGTACACATGCTGAACATCCAGGCCACCATGGCGGCGCCGGCGTTCAGTACTGCGCCTGCTGGTCGCCTCGCTCGCCACGATCAGAATCGCGACGGTCACGGTCGCCGTCGGCGGCGACTACTGGACTCATGTGCTTCCCGGACTGCTGATCAGCGGCCTCGGGGGCGGCCTCAGCTACGCTCCTGCGATGATCGTGGCCACCACGGGCGTCTCGCGAAGCGAGCAGGGGCTGGCCTCCGGCCTGGTCAACACCTCGCTGCAGCTCGGTGGCGCGCTCGGCTTGGCGGTGTTCACCGCCGTCGCGGCGTCGGTGGCCGGGCCGAACCCGGACCTGACCGAGCTCACCGGCGGATATCAGGCCGCATTCCGCTGGTCGCTGCTCCTTCCGGCCGCCGTCCTCGCGGCCGTGGCCGCGCCGCGGTCGCCGACCAGGTCGCCGCCGCGATCGGCGAGTGGGAGCGCGACTACGGCAACGACGCGCCCGCCCCCGGATTCCGGATGGCCACCGCCGCCCAAGCGACCTGCTCAAGGCCGCCGACCCGCGCTTCATCATCGACAAGCCGTACAGCCGCCTCGTCATCGACTTGCAGAGAGGCCTTCGGGGAGGATCGGTCCGGATTTGGCGCTACGCCTGACCGTTAACGAGAGGTGCAACATTCCTCCCTGCTGCCCCCTGCAGGGGTCGCCGGAGTCTTCGTCGAAGATCCAACACATGTGCCTGACCAGCAGAAACGGCGGTCGTAGGTGCGGCGGGAGGGCATGACAGCCCGCCGAGCTTCTGGGTAGCTCCCGGTCAGCCCGTGGCGGCCGCCGCTGTTGCGGCGGCGGCTTCGTCGTGTTCGCGGAGCATGCGCAGCACGGTGGCCGGAGATGGATGCTGGTCTTTCTTCTTGCTTTGGTGATGACGAGCCGGGCGGCGATGTCGCGCAGGCTGGGTTCTGCTCGCGCAGGTGCAGGGCCATGGACAGCATGGCCTCGTCGGTGACGGCGGCGCCGCCGATGTGTTTGCGGCGGTTGCGGGCGGATTCGTGACCTTCCAGCGTTCGGTCGCGGATGTACTCACGTTCCATCCCCGACAGCGCCGCGAGCACGGTGAACACGCCCCCTGCGGGGTCGTGGCTGCCCTGCAGGTCGCCGGTGAGGAACTCCAAGCCGATGCCCGCGGCGCGCAGTTGTTCGGCCAGGGCGGCCATGTCGAGGCCGCGGCCGAGCCGCTTGTGCTCGTGCACCACGAGCGTGACCGCGATGTTCGCCGAGCGGAGCTCGCGGGCCAGAGCGATGGCCTTGTCGAGTTCTGGGCGGGTGGAGATCTTCTCGGAGAAGATGTGGGTGACGCCGGCGGCCTGGAGCGCGTCGAGCTGGGTGCCCAGGGACTGGCGGACGGTGGAGGCGCGGGCGTAGCCGATCCGCACGTGCCCCACCGGTTCGGTGCCGACCATGGCTGGGCGGGGCAGCTCGATCCAGGCCGTGCTCAGCTTGCGGAAGGTCGGGGTGGCCACGGTGAGCGCCTTGGCGAGCGCGGGCACGAGGCGGAAGCGGGCGGTGTAGTACTGGACGGCCCCGGGGGGCAGAGAGATTTGGAACGCCGCGCATGCCCGCGGAGCGCGCGACTACCCTGCCGCCGTGCGGCAACTGCCATGGCCTGGTCACCCACGGCCGCAACCGCGCCAAGCTCAACCAGGTCCTCGCCTCGGCGGCGAAGGAAACACATCAGCGGCTCCTGGCGCTTGAAGCGCACTCGGGCGTGTCAGGTTGGTCTCAGCGGCAACCATGGAGACCCAGCCATGGGCGATGGGAGTCCGGACTGAGCGGCCGGTACGCGACCCGGAGCGATCGTGCTATTCCGACCGCCCTGGACGAGGAGCTGGGCACAGGCCGCCGATGCCAGGCAGGATGGCCCGGGGCCGGCGCCTGTGAAACCGACACCAGCGGCGGTGTTGTGATGAGGCGGGCGCGCTCAGGCACTCCTGACATCATGAAGGCAATTGTCGGGATCACCTGACTTCTGATCGAAGGGTGTGGCATGGGCTGGGAGACCGTCGACTGTGCACACGTGGGATGGGCCGCCACTGAATTCCCTGATGGACGGATCTCGGTGGGTTCGGAGGCCGGCGGCACCGTGGTGGTGCGCTGGGGCCTTGAGGATCAGGAACCGGCGGGCCTACTGGATGGCCGGGATGCGGTCGGCTGGCGAGCGGTCTGCGAGTGCGACTGGCGTGGTCCGCTGTGGACCAGGGTCGCCACCGACGGTGAGCATAATCCCGGTCGGCGTCGCGTCTACGCCGACCCCGGCCCGTACAGCGACACTCCAGACGACATCGAGGATGCCCTCATGCGTGAGTGGGAGGGCCACCTGGAGCCAGCCACACATGCTATGAGCTGATGGTGCCGCTGCGGGATGCGGCCGACGTACTCGGCTGGGGCGACCCGGCGGTGGAGCAAACCAAGGCGGCTGCCCTGCCCAGCGGCGGCTCCCACATCATCCACATGACGTTCGAGGCCACCCGCGTCGGGGCGTCGCCGAAGTCTGCGACGGCTTTCTCCCACGGCAGCCCGTCCGCGGAGCCGCAGTCGGGTTCGCGCAGGTCCGGGTAGACGACGGGCGCCCAGGCGGAGGGCGTCGGAGACGATCCAGGCGATCTCGGCTGCGCGCGGCAGCGGCGTGGTGTAGATGACGTCGATGGGCTGGCGAACCGATCGGCGAGCCGTTGGGAGAGTTTGGCGAGCTGCTGCCGTCCCTCCGGGGTGAGGCCACGGCAGGTGCGCAGCCCGCCGATACGGCATAGCCGAGAAGATGTGGAGGCTGGCACGCTGCGAGGGTATGAACGACCTGCTCATCGACCTGTGCGACGCCAAAAGAGATTAGCCCCGCCGGAGTCGAGTTCGCCATTGAGAACAATGGGGCGAGGGACCCTCGGTTAGGGGGTCTTCTACTGACCGTACCGCGGATGGCTGCTGTCTGCTTGTTCTTGGCTTCGTCTGCCTCGACGGCCGCTCATGCCCGACGATGAGCGGTGTGGGCGTAGCGTGGACGGATGCAGCGCGCCGCTGAGCAGGGCGTCGCCTCGAAACTTTCGGCCCGTACTTCTCAGACTCCGGGGATCCACGGCCCGGTCTGCGCAAGCAGGTGTCTCGAGGTGGCTGTCGTCGTGAGCGTGGAAAGGAGTGCCTAAGCGTGGAAGACGGGCACGGCCATATCGTGGCCACCACTGCGGAGCTGGCCGCCCTCGCGGCCGGCTTCGCCGACGGCACCCCGGTCGCGATCGACGTCGAGGAGATCGAGCCCGGTCACGACCCTGCCGACGTTCGCGGCTGGGCGGTTGTGGTCCGCGTGGAGCACGTGCCGCTGAACGAGGCGGGGCAGCTGGCAGGACCTGGTGAGCGCATCGCCACCGGCGAGGCGAATGACAAGGGCGAGCGGCCGCTGCTGTTCGGCGAGGTGCTGACGCTGCAGTCGCGCAAGCTGGCCACTCCCGGCCGCATCGGGCCGCTGGCCCGCGCGGCCGACCCTTGCCAGCGGCGCGTTGACGCCTACGAGGCGATCGAGCGTGAGGGCGAGGCGGGTCTGTACCTGATGGAGCTGTTGGAGGCCGTGACCGACCTTCAGAACGAGGTGGCCGGACTCGCCGATGACAAGGACCGCCTGCTGCACCCCGCCGCGCGCCGGCATCTGGCGAGCATGCGCAACGCGCTGCAGGCGGCGCAGGCAGCCGCCAACCACGCCAGCCGCTTTGGCTCGGTGTGCGAGCTGCTCCGCGTAGAGGCCGCCGAGCAATGGGCCGACGAGATCGAGGACGGCCAGCCCTGCGATCAGGGCAACCTGCACCAGATGCTCGTCGAGCTGCCAGGGACGGGATACGTCGAGCTCGCCTGCCCGATTCACGCCAAGCTCGCCCAAGAGCGTGTTCCGGACGCGATCGTGCGGCCGAACCCCCAAGTATGAGGTCGTCCTGCCCCTCGTGAGTCGGCCGTCCACGCTTCCCGGCTCGCCGCGGGCCGAGGCGCCAGGGGCAGGAGATCTCGCCGCGTCGATCCGTGATCTACCGCCGTCGCGCGCGAGCACTGACCGCGCGGTAGCGAACGTGGGGGACAGCGTGCCCCTCGATCGCCACGCCGAACCGGTGCGAGGCGTTGGCCGCGACCTGCTACCTGCGCCAAGGAGGAGGTCTTGACCGAGCTCGCTGAACTGGCGACGCTGCCCGCCGGGATCGGGCGCGTGCGCGAGGCGGAAGACGGCTGGGGGGCACCACCGTTGTCACCTGCCGCGCTGACCGCTTGGAGGGGGAGCCGGATCACCAGCGGGCGCCGTGCGCGCGCTGCCCGTGGCGCGTCGACACCCCCGTCGGGGTTTTCCCTGCCCAGGTGTTTCGTGACTCAGCCGCCACCACCTACGACCTGGCCGTTGCCCCCTTCGGCTGTCACGCCTCCGACCCAAACCGGCCCCTCACCTGCGCGGGCTTCCTTCTGCTGGTTTTGCTCGTGACTAGCAGCAGCGTTTGCTCGTCAGTTTCGACAGCGCTCGGGGACTGAGTCAGCCCCGAATGTCGGTGAGAAGTAGCAGCACTCAGAGACCAGTCACCTATAGCGATCAGGCGATTACTGAGGAGGTGCCTCTCGGCCTCAAGATCATGTTTGTTGAACGTGCGGCTTCACTCACCGCCTCGGCTCCCTTTCAGAGAGCGGTGTGGAAGCCGCCGTCACTGAAGAGGTGCTGGCCGTTGATCCACTGGCCCTGCGGGGAGCAGAGGAAGGCGACGAGCTTGGCCGGCTCGTCGGGGCCGGCGAGGCGCCCCGCAGGGGTCTGCTTGCTCCCGGCAATACGGATTTCGTCCGTCATCCACCCGGTGTCGATGGGGCCGGGATTGATGATGTTGGCGCGGACGCCAAGATGGGCGAACTCGTGGGCGGCGGCGAGGGTGATGCGGTCCAGGGCGCCTTTGCTGGCGCCGTAGGGGAGGTTGTCGACGACGTGGTCGCTGGTGAAGGCGATGATGCGCCCGGGGTCGGCATCGTTGGTCGTCCCTTGAAAGCGCCGCCCGAACTCGCGGATGAGCAGCCACGAGGCCCGGGCGTTGACGGCGAAGTGTCGGTCGAAGCTATCCACGGTCGTGGTCAGGAGGTTCAGGTCGCGCTGTTCGCAGTGGCACATCACTAGAGCCCTGACGGGTCCGAGGTCCCTCTCAACGGAGTCGAAGATGGCCGCTGGGGCGCTCGGGTCTGCGAGGTCTGCTTCCACAGCGGTGTGCCGGGCGCCCAGGCCGCCCAAGTCGTGACCGAGCGAGGTGGGCGCACCGGGCTCGGGCTCCCAGGGCTTCTCGTCGTCGTAGGGGCGCCAGTAAGTGAACGCGATGTCCCAGCCGGTCTTGGCGAGGCTTCGGGCCACGGCGGCGCCGATGTTGACGGTGCGTCCGCCCGCACCGGTGACGAGAGCGACGGGTCGGGAACTGGAGGGCGTCGTGTCCGGCATGATGGGATCATGGCTAACCCCGGCTGTCGCCTCAACTGCTTTTCAGCTCGGGGATTGGAGGGGATTTGCCTGCGGTAATACCGCCACTTCGCGGCTAACTGCAGAGACCCGAGCGAAGCAGCCGGATGCCTGGTGCTCTTCCTCGACGCTACGACGATCGCCGCTGCTCGTCCCACATCAAGATCGTTCGTCCTCGGCTTCGCCTGCGGGCGCCGCATCTTGACCCGCTCCTCCCAACGGCGGGAGCAGGCGTTGCCGAGGAAGGGCAGAAAGGGTCAGCCGGCGGCCCTGTTCGCGACGGCAGCGGCGTCAGCCTGGGCGCGGGTTTGGGCGAGCCGGTAGGACTCGGTACCGGTCTCGATGATGTTGCCGCCGTAGGTGAGCCGGTCAACGATGGCCGCGCAGAGCCGGGGCTCGGTGAATGTCTTGGTCCATCCCGAAAACGACTCATTTGAAGCTATCGCGACACTGTTGGTCTCCTCTCTTTCGGTCAGAACCTGGAACAACAGTTCGGCCCCATGTCGATCAAGCTCCATATAGCCAAGCTCATCGATGCATAAAAGGTCGACGCGGCCGTAGCGGGCGATGGTCTTGGTCAGCACCTTCTCGTCGGCGGCCTCGACCAGCTCGTCGACCAGCTTGGCGGCCGGTGTACTTGACCTTGAACCCGGCCATCGCGGCCTCGTACCGCGCTTGCCGGACTACTTCCCGATCGGCCGAGTCCGCCCACTCCCGTCCTGACCGAGGGTGGACTCACAGGGCAGGGCGACCCCGTCGAAGCAGCCAGCTAAGTTACTCACGGGTACCGCCAACGGCTGTCCGCAGGTTCCTCAACCCCGAGATCCTTGCCACCAACCCGGCCCGGCGGCTGGAGCGCCGCAAGAGCGCCCGCCGTGGCGACCGCTCCATCCCGCGCACCCGGCTGGAGACGCTGTTCACCGACGATCGGCACGCCCTGCGAGAACGCGTGCTCTGGCGGCTGCTGTATGAGACGGCCACCCGCGCCGAGGAGATCCTCATCCTGAAGGTCGAAGACCTCGACCCCGAGTTCCGCCGTGCCCGCGTCACCTCCAAGGGGGCGCGATCGAGTACGTGCACTGGGCCACCCCCACGGCTCGGCTGCTGGCCGGCCGCACGAGCGGGCCGGTGTTCCTGGCCGACCGGCGCGCCCCAGCCGGTTGTGCTCCCCGCGCCGCTTGGCGATCAACTTCCGGTCAGCATCGTCGAGGAAGAAGAAACGCTCCAGCTCCCCGCCAGTGGGCGCGCGGGTGAACCGGGCCGTAGGCCGCCGCCTGCTCGTCGGCACGTTCTCGTTCCGCTGTTCCTCATGGGCCGAGCTGAGGCTGACGCCCGGAGCGTCCCCGCGCCACACGCTGTGGACACGGTACAGGGATGAGGGTCCCGCGTACGGCGGGGGGCCATCGTGCTCAGGGGCAGGCTCAGTTGAGCTCGTCCGGGTGCGGGCCGGTGCGCAGTCCGCGGTCGGCGGCGGCGATCGACGCCATGTCCTCCTCAGTGAGCCGGAAGCCGAACACGTCGAGGTTCTGGCGGATACGGGCCGGGGTGACCGACTTGGGGATGACGATGTTGCCCAGCTGCAGGTGCCAGCGCAGCACCACCTGGGCCGGGGACCTGCCGGTTCTGGCCGCGATCGCGGTGATGGCCGGGTCGTCCAGGACCGCGCCCTGGGCGAGCGGGCTCCACGCCTCGGTGGCGATCTTGTGCTCGGCGTGGAAGGCGCGCAGCTCGGCCTGCTGCAGGCCGGGGTGCAGCTCGACCTGGTTGACCGCCGGGGTGAGCGCGCTGGCGTCCAGCAGGCGCTTGAGGTGGGCGGACTGGAAGTTGGAGACGCCGGCGGCGCGGATCCGGCCCTCCTCGGCTAGCCAAGGCTCCCGGAGCGTGATTAACCTCGCTGAGGATGTGGGCTACTCACCGTTCGGCGTGGTGAAGATACGGGCAAGCTGGTAGTCGATCATGGCCACGGCGTCTTCAGCAGACCGCTGCCCCAGCAGAACGCTCGACTGAATCCCCTCAGCGCCTGCCACCAGGAACGTGGCCTCGGCCGTGGCGTTGACCTCCAGGGGCACCTGGCCGGACTCCTGGCCTTGAACGATCAGGCCTGCGACGAGGTTCTCAAGCGCGTGCGGCGCGTCACGGGCGACCTTGGCCAGGGAAGGGTCGGTCAGGAAGCGGACGAAGTAGGCGGCGTACACCACGTGCCGGTTGCGTCGTTCCCCGTCTAGGGGGAGCAGCTCGAGCAGCACTCCCCGCACGATCTTGTGCATGCCGGGCGCGTCGCCGAGCATCCCGAGGCGTTCGCGGGCCTGCCGTTCGGCGTCGTCGTTGAGGATCTCCAGTGCACCGAGCAGCAGCTGGTCGCGGGTGCCGAAGTAGTACTGCAGCAGCCGGGCGGAGACCTCAGCCTCGGCGGCGACCTGTCTCAAGGTGACGTCTTCCAGACCACCGCGGGTGGCCAGACGCCATACGGCCTCTGCGATCTGGCGGCGGCGCTGATCATGGTCCACCTGTCTCGGCATGCCATCTGTCCCTTGCGACTCGTTGTGGTGCGATCGTACCAAATCAGGTGTTATGGTTCGATCGAACCACAAAAACTGTGGAGGGCGTGTTCACGCCTGCCGCCACGGCCCCTTCGGGGCGATGGGAGACGAAGCGCACATGAAGCACGTCACCGTGCTGATCATTGGCATGCTGCTACTGGTCCTGGGAGCACAGGGCGCCATCCGACTGCTGGCCGACCACGACAACGCCGGGCTGCTCGCATGGTTGCCTGGCGGATTCGCGGTGTGGCTCGCGTGCTATTCGGTGGCTGCCGTCGTCGGAGTGTTGCTGGCCGGCTGGGGCAGCAAGAAGGCCAAGCAGAGCGGGCGCGGGCGATGACCGGCCGCACCCGAGCAGCCGCTGTCCTCACCACGCTGGCCGGCGTAGCGATGCTCGCGGCGAGCGCTCCGCCTGCTCACGGCAGCGAGAGCTCCGCTCCCGTGGTCGTGACGGCGTCGGGCAAGGTACGGGGCACGGATCAGGATGGGGTCCGCCGCTTTCGCGGCATTCCGTACGCCGCCCCGCCCGTCGGGGAGCGGCGCTGGCAGCCGCCTCAGCCGGCAAGCTCCTGGACCGGCACCCTCGACGCGACGAAGGCAGGACCGGCGTGCCTGCAGCCAGAGGCCCCTGACATGCCCAAGGGCACCCCGCAGAGCGAAGACTGCCTGACCGTGGAGGTGACCACGCCCGCCCAGCCCGACAGGGGACGGCCGGTCATGGTCTGGGTGCCCGGCGGCGGTTTCATCACCGGCGCCGGCTCGATCTACGACCCGACCCGGCTTGCCAAGGCCGGAGACATCGTGGTCGTCACGGTCAATTACCGGCTCGGCGTGTTCGGCTTCTTCGCCCACCCCGAACTCGGCGAGACCAGCAATTTCGGCCTGCATGACCAGGTCGCGGCGCTGCGCTGGGTGCGCGCCAACATCGCCGCGTTCGGCGGCGATCCCGGCAAGGTCACCCTCGCCGGAGCCTCGGCCGGGGCGATGAGCACCTGCACCCTCATGACCTCGCCGCCCGCCCGGGACCTGTTCCACCAGGCGATCGTCCAAAGCGGTTCGTGCCGCACCAGCCACCCGGCCGGCGCGATGGGCAAGGGCATGCCCGCGATCTCCTCCTGGCACTCGATCAGCACGATCCAAGGCGCCGGCCGGGCCCTGGCCGGGCAGCTGTCCTGCTCCGACGTGGCCTGCCTGCGCCGCAAGAGCGCCGGCGAGCTGCTGCCGTACACCGCCCAGTTCCCGCTGCTCGCCTACGGCACCAGCCTCGTCCCGCAAGAGCCGGCCAAGGTCTTCGCCACGGGCAAGCAGATGGCCATACCACTGCTGCAGGGCAACGCCCGCGACGAGCACGTCGAGTTCACCCTGGCCCTCTCCCCGCACGGCATCACCGCCCGCGAATACCCGGCCCTGCTCAAGACCGCCTTCGCTTCGGCCGCGCCACAGGTCGCACGACGCTACCCGGCGCGACGCTACTCCTCTCCCACCGCGGCGGCCAGCCGCGTGTTCAGCGACAGCGGCTGGATCTGCCCCTCCTGGAAGTCGGGCCGCGAGCACGCGAGAAAGGCGTCCACCTACGCCTACGTCTTCGCCGACCCATCGGCACCCACGCCCAGCGGAGAACCCCTGCCCGCGCACGTCCGCCCCGCAACCGCGCACGGAGCCGAGACCTTCTACCTGTTCGACTTCCCCGATTCCCCACAGCTCAGCGCGGAGCAGCAGCGCCTGGCCGACCGGCTCGTCGGATACTGGACCAGGTTCGCGCGAACCGGCGACCCCAACGGGGCGGGCAGTACGAGATGGCCCCGTCTGGGTGCCGCCGACCAAGCGCTCAAGCTCGCTCCGGAAGCGCTACGACCGATCAACATGAAGAGCGCCCACCACTGCGGCCTCTGGTTCTGACGGCTGGATCATGCCGAAACCCCCAACGGACCCGAGCAGGAGTGAGCCGTTCGGGCGGTTGCCGGGCGACGCGCCCGGTCGGGTTGCGACACAGGCACTGAGCTTGACGTTTAACCTCCACGGTTGCTGGGCGGGAGCCCGGTTCTTGGAGCCGGGTGGTCGTCCGGGGCCGGGCCAAGTGGGTTTCGGCGCACTGGCCGGCTGGGGCAGTCGCGGGCGCAGGCTCCTGAGGCAACCCAGGTTGCGCAAACTCGGGACTTTCGCACTGAGGCTTCTCGTTGGCGAGCAGGGCGGCGTAGTCGGCCAGCATGCCCGGCAGGAAGAAGTCGTGCCAGCCGCCCTGCAGGCGCACCACCGGCGGCATGCGGGCGACGTTGGCGCGGTGATCGGTGCTCGCCCAGTACGGCTCGCCGGGACCATGACCGGCTCAGTCCCGGAACCAGGGCACGGGATGGCCGGTCAGTGCCTGATCGGCCTCCTGCAGGGGAAGGGCGAGGGCGGCACGCGACAGCTGGCGCGCGGCGCCGATCATGCCGACCATTTGGCGGGTGATGCCGTAGCCGCCGGTGAACATCCGCTCCACCAACTGCACCCAGCCCAGCGCGTTATCCGTCGCGAACGCTCCGCCGGGGTACATGAAGATCTCGGCGAAGCTGGATGGCGCGTCCTGGATGAGGGCGATCTTCCATTCGGGGATGTCGCGGGCGGCCAGCTCCCATTGGACGTAGCCGAGGTAGCTGGCGCCCCACGTGGCCAGCTGGTCGCCGAACCACGGCTGGGCGCGCAGCCAGCTCAGCGTGCCGTGGCCCTTCCTGCTCACCTGGGTGCCCACCGGGTCAAGCGCGTCGCCCAGCACCCCGTACAGCAGGTGCTCGGGCCCGACGCCAGCCTCGCCCTGGCGCTTGGCGAGGCCTGCGGCCATGTCGAAGGCACGTTTGGCCAGCAGGAAGGTGCACGGGCGGGCCCAGCCCGTCCCGCCACCACGGGCGGTGCCGCACGCGCCGTTCCGCGGCCGCCACCGCCTCGCCGCCGAACGACTCCTGCAGCCGCCGGCGCAACGCCTCGGGGTCCACCCCGAATGCACGCTGCGCCTCGCCGCCGTCGACGTGCGGCCGCAGCACCGGGCCGATCCGGCGCAGCCGCTCCCGGGCCTCGGCCAGCTCCAGGCCGTGCTCGCGCAACAGCCGGGCGGCCGCGCTGTCGCCGTGCCGCAGGATGCCCAGCAGCACATGCTCATCACCGATGTAGGAATAGGTCCACGGGTAACGGCCGAGCTGATGGCCGAAGGCGGCGGCTTCGGCGTGGGCGTAGCGGATCACCTGGCGGCCCTCGGCGGTCAGCCGGTCCCACATCACCACTCCTCGCGGCGGAATCGCAGCCCATGCTTGTAATGCACGGCCTGCTTGGTCAGCCCGAGTCGGCGGGAGATGTCGCGCCAGGACCAGCCCTGAGCGCGCGCGTTGTCCACCTGCAGCGTTTCCAGCACCTCGACCAGCTGGCGCAGCGCGAGTACCGCCGCCAGGCTGACCTCGGGATCGATCGAATTGAGGGTCGTCGTCGCTCATGGTCCGCACCGTAAGCGAATCGAGACCTTCGTCAAAGGGGGCCAGGGGTAGAGCTGGCCGAGGGGTCCATGCTGCTCGCTTTCGCCTGGACGAAGAGGTGCGAACAGCCGAGCGTCTGGATTGAAGTTCAGGACGATCTGGGGAGAAGGCGGATCTGCGCGGCCGTGAGTTCGTCGTTCTCCCCGGAGCGGACGACGACGCGGACGGGCTCGCCGTCCGGCCCGACGGCTTCGATGTCCTGCTGGGCCGCGTTGAGATGCTTGCTGCCCCAGGAGAACAGCCCCAGCACGACGGGCAGGAGTTCCTCGCCGGCTTCGGTCAGCTCGTATTCGTGCCGCGGCCGCGAGCCGGGGTCTTGGTAGGGCACTTTGTGGAGCACGCCCACGGCGACCAGTTCGGCCAGGCGTTTGGCGACGGTGGCCTCGGAGGCGCCGCTGTGGTGCACGAAGGCCTCGTAGCGGCGGTCG
>NZ_JBEYZF010000044.1:0-47866 GCF_040645915.1 Nonomuraea sp. NPDC046570
GTCTACCAGGAGCTCTGCTACGTCATGAGGGGAAAGCCGGACCCGCGATCATGTTGTGACCAGCCATCCGCCACCAGGGATGGAAAAGGCTCAGTGCTGTGACCGCATAGGTTCACCGGGTTGAGGTCGAACCGCGCCCGTCGCCCCATGCCCCTGGCAGGATCTTCCGCATGTTCGAAGAGAAGCTCGACGCGCTGTCGCAGATCACGGCCGAGCACATGGCCATGCCGTTCCCGCCGAGCTTCCGCGGCCTGGACATCGCGGGTCAGGACATGGTGCTGCTTGACGCGGACGCCTACGGCTACGCCTCTGGCGTCCTCAAAGGTCCACTCGACGGACAGCGCCGAGCGGGGTTGATGAGGCTTACAGCGGTGTTCGAGAAGGTTCTCCCGGCGATCGACGACGTGTACGCGGCCAGGTACTACAAGCACGTGCGAGACATGGCCGTGCTGACCGCCGAAGTTGAGACCTTGCGCGACAAGTAGACCTTTCACTGGGAAGGTTCGGCAGGCTGATGGTCGGGGCGATTGGATGGGCGGCGACGTCCGTTCCGACCGATGGAGGTGCGGTGGCTGAGCCTGTCCGTGTGCGCAGGTTGACCGACCAAGAGGGTCAGAAGCTGCAGCAGATCGTGCGCCGGGGCAGCACCAGTTCGGTGCGCTTCCGGCGCGCGATGATGCTGCTGGCCTCGGCCGGCGGGAACCGGGTGCCGGTGATCGCGAAGCTGGTGCAGGCCGACGAGGACACCGTCCGGGATGTGATCCACCGGTTCAACGAGATCGGCCTGGCCTGCCTGGACCCTCGGTGGGCGGGAGGCCGTCCCCGCCTGCTCAGTCATGACGATGAGGACTTCGTCGTCCAGACGGCCACCACCCGACCTACCAAGCTCGGCCAGCCCTTCACCCGCTGGTCCCTCCGCAAGCTCGCCGCCTACCTGCGCAAAGTGCACGGGCGGGTCATCCGCATCGGTCGCGAGGCCTTACGCCGCCTTCTCGCCCGGCGCGGTGTCACCTTCCAGCGCACCAAGACATGGAAGGAGTCCCCAGACCCAGACCGCGACGCCAAGCTGGACCGGATCGAGGAGGTCCTGGAGCGTTTCCCGGACCGGGTCTTCGCGTTCGACGAGTTCGGACCACTCGGCATCCGGCCCACCAGCGGGTCGTGCTGGGCTGAGCAGGGCCGACCCGATCGGCATCCCGCCACCTATCACCGCACCCACGGAGTCCGGTACTTCCACGGCTGCTACTCGGTCGGCGACGACACTCTGTGGGGCGTCAACCGCCGCAAGAAGGGGGCCGCGAACACCCTGGCCGGGCTGAGGTCGATCCGGGCGGCCCGACCGGACGGCGCCCCGATCTACGTCATCCTGGACAACTTGTCCGCCCACAAGAGCGAAAAGATCCGGCGCTGGGCGAAGAAGAACCGGGTCGAGCTGTGCTTCACCCCGACCTACGCCTCCTGGGCCAACCCGATCGAGGCTCACTTCGGGCCGCTACGGCAGTTCACCGTCGCCAACTCCAACTACCGCAACCACACCGTGCAGACCCGCGCACTGCACGCCTACCTGCGCTGGCGCAACGCCAACGCCCGTCACCCCGACGTCCTGGCAACCCAACGCCGCGAGCGCGCCCGCATCCGCAGCGAGAAGGGCATCCGCTGGGGCGGACGCCCTCTCAAGACCGCAGCCTGACCAACACGGCGAACCAATGCGGTCACAGCACTAGCTTGGCCCCGAGGCCTACGACCGGCGCTCCTCGCGCAGGGCAAGTGATCAAAGCGTCATCGCCTCGCGATCCGCCCTCTCACAGCGTTGAGGGAGCGGCCAGCCGCGTGGAACCGCTCGGCCTGGCCGCTTGGCTTGGCCGCGCCACGCTGATTCAGCAGGCGTCCGCGCCGCCTTCGGGTGCTACGGGGCGGCCTTGAGCAGCCACAGTTCGTTCTCCTCGGAGCCGGGGTTGGCCTGGACCACGCGCTCACCCGGTTCCATGGAGGCGTTGGCGACCGCCAGTACCTTGCCGGAGTGCTTGGCGATGAGTCGGTAGACGCCGGCCACGTGCTCCTTGAGATACCAGATCTGGCTGGGGCTGCCGTTGATGGGCCACTGCATCGCGAAGTTAGAGTTCTGGGAGGCAAATTCGATGTCCAGGGCCTGGCCGGAGTGTTCGGCGATGAACTTGTATCCGCCGTCGGCGGGTTCGAGGCGGAAGATCTGGTTGGTCCTGCCGGTGGGGGTCCACTGGATCACCCAGGCGCCATCGTTCATGGCGTTGTAGATGACGTCGAGGGCGAGGCCGGACTTCTTGTTGATCAGGGTGGCGCGGGCGGGGATGGTCATGGGGGTCCTCTCGAACTGGGGCGGGAGGGATAGCGGTGTGCCGTCTCGTCTCCATAAGAGACGATTACGTGCGAGAAATCACCCTTTGGTTGCGGCCACTTGCGGACAGGGTTCGGGTCACCTCCGCCGCGCCCTCGCACGGCTGCAGCTCGCTCCACCCTCGCATGGCCATGTCCCGGTACCTGCAGCAGTCCGCCAGCACATCCGCACCGGCTGCTCGAACTCGGAGGAGGGCAAACGAAACCAGCCGCCCGACCCTCTCGTGGCGGCCCAGCGGGCCATGTGGAGCACATCCCACAGGCGGCCTGTCGAATCGTTGGCGATGCCCTTGCGGCTATTGTCTGCCTCGTCCTAGGCCATGCAGTCCTCCCAGGCCGCGCGGGTGAGCGCCATGGGCGCAAGGAACCCTGCTTCGCGCGCCAGTGCGCGGGGGACCTCTACCAACGCGCCGTCCTCGATTGCGTCAGCACGGTGTTAACGGTCACCCAAAATGAGGCTGGCCGGGACATCCAGCGTGAAGACGGCCAGGCGAGCAGAAGGCTCTGTCAAAGGGTCATCGCCTCGCGATCCGCCCTCTTAGAGGTCCTAACAGAAAGATCAGCGGACGAGGCGGCGCCAGCAGATGATGGCGGCAGCGAGGGTCATGAAGGCTTCGTGGATGTCGTCGCGGATCTCCCATCGGATGCGCAGGCGGCGAAACCAGTGCAGGAGCGCGATCGTGCGTTCTACGACCCAGCGGTGGATGCCCAGGCCAGCCCGTGTCGTCTTGGAGGTCGATGGCCAGCAGCATTACGCCGACGGCATGCAGGCAGGCGCGACCGCCTCACCCCGCCTCTACTCCAAGATGGCCGCCGAAGACCGAGCGCTGCGGCTCAAGGGGTATGAGGTGTACCGGTTCGGCGGCCACGAGCTGACCAGGAACGAGGCTGCGGTCACCGCGATGCTTCAGGATTTCTTCAAAACCCTGCTCGCCAAGCACCCTTTCACAGCGCCCTGATCCGACCGGCTATCCGGACCTGAATCCTCATGTGCCGCTCACCAGCTTCAGCGACTCGGCCGGGCCGATCACGTGGTGAGGAACACGAGCAGCCGTCAGAACGGTACGGACGATGTTCAGTTCTCCCTCAGGCATGGCCAGGCCGACAAGTCGGCGGGCACGGGTCACCGCCACATACAGAATGCGCAGTTCTTCGTCATAGGCGGGGTCGCCGTCTCGCCATCGGGCTCCCACTCCGGAGGTGGGCAACAGGAGCAGAACGGCATCGGCGGCGTCTCCCTTGACCTGGTGAACGATGTCGATTCTCGGGCGGGGATCGACCGCGACCGTGCTCACCACGTTGGCGGGGCCCCCTCTGAAGAGCCCCTTGGTGGCTCGTGGCCTAGCGGTCGCGGGTCGCGGCCAGCTTTTGATCAGCGCGTTGATGTCGTTGTTCCAGTGCGCATGCGGTTGCGTGAGAGCTGCGAGGAAGACATAGCCCTGTCGGAGGAGGTCTTGGACCTGGAGATGCTGCTTTCTGGCCATGGCCTCCACGCTGCCGGAGATGTCGGGATACCAATACTTAAGAAGCGTCGAGGCAGCGGCACGGCACGCCTGCACAACGTCGGCCGCGGCGCCTCTGCCGGAGTTCACCAGCTCCCAGGCCCTCGCAAGGCGGGTGATCTGGTTCGCGCCGCGCTGTGACGGCATGATCGGCAGCGTGTCCCTGTTCCGTGCCGTGATGAGACACTTCTCGGGGGGAATGCCAGCACGGGTCGTCGCCTGCTCGCAGAAGACCTCGAGCACGTCGCTTCCCGAACCTGCGCACTCGGCAACGGCCTTCTTCTTGAAGACGGCGGGAATGAGGAGAACAGGCAGATCATCTTCATGCCCGGCCACCGAGATGTCAGGCGGACGGCTGCCCGAACGCAAGGTCGCCGCCAGCGCACAGATGGTCGGGGTACTACGCCTGTTGCCCGTGAGCTCGATCTTGTTGTCGAACTTCGCCGTGAACTCATCCAGGCGCTGACGGTCAGCATCACGCCATTCGTAGATCATCTGGTCGGGATCGCCGACCAGGGTGAGCTTCAATCCGGCGTCGTGAAGCATCCCCAGAATGGCGATCTCAGCGGCGGAACAGTCCTGGACCTCGTCCACCATGATCTCGCTGAAGCGTGATCTCAGCGGCCCCAGTACCTCGGACGGGCGAGTGGTGAGATGTCTGAACGCGTACAGCCGGTTTTCATGGCAGCTGAGGTATCCCTGATCAACAAGTCGGTCACGGACCTTCCAGGCAGCGCCCGCCCACGTTCCCCACGGGTATTTGCTGCTGTTGATCAGGCCAGGGTTGTTCTCCCTGAGACGCTCTTGCGAGATGCGCTCCCGACCGTTGTCAGGATCGACAACGAAAGGGAACTCAGCCAAAGCCACAGTTCGGTCGAGCTTGACCTCGGCGCCAAGCGCCGCCCACGTGTCAACCAGTTGCCACTGACGGTCAGCCGCGAGGTACGGGCGCACGAGGAACTCCCACAGGAAGGAGTCCATGGTCCCGATGAAGTTCGGAAAGGCCGCCAGCTCGGCCCGGCCCTCAGCACGACACCGTTCTCCCATCTGGTTCTGGGCGGTCCTCGTGAACGAGATCAGGGCCCGTGCCTGGCGGAAGTGGCCGGCGGGGTGGGTAAGGTGGCGGGCGACGATCACGTGCGTCTTGCCCGAGCCTGGACATGCTGGGACGTACAGCGGCGTGAGAGCGGTGACGGCCGACTGCTGCTGAGCTTCCGCTCCCTCTCTGTCCTCCGGGCTCATCTGGCGCCGGCCTCCATCGCGTCGGGCGCCGAGATGAACTTCACCGCAGCGGCAAGGTAGGGCGGGACGATGAACCCGCATCCAGGGACGAGGAGATCCGCGAGCGCATGCGCGAACTCGGGCTTGGAAATCTTCGTCCCTTCTGTGTCGCGCTCGAACAAGGCCGTGAAGGCCGCTGGTCGATTTTCGTCTGCCATCACCCCGTCCCAGCGATGCTGGGACCTCGACGCACACTCGAGGAATGCCATGCGAAGCAGTTCCTCATTTCCCGTTCGCATCAGCTCCGGCTCCAGAGTCGGCGCGCCGGCGAAGACGGCGAAGTCGGTCATGCCATGCTTGGCCGCCAGATCCCTCGCCTCTTTGATCCGCTTCGGCTCGCCACCGCCCGGCGGTAGGTCCGTATCGGTGATGACGGCCACCCTGCGTGCCACGCGCGCACCGCTGATGGGCGTGATCAGTACCTGGAGGTAGGGGTTGAAGTTGACTCCGTCGACAAGTGCCAGCGTGGTGCCGTGGAAGCGCTCGATGGCCTCTTTGGCACGTTCCCTTTCTTCAGGCTTCTCGTACTGCGTGGGATCGAGCACCAGCTCGGCGATCGCTGGAAGCAGCAGCGCTTCGGACATCCCTTCGACCAGCAATGCCCGCGGCCCATATAGCAGGGTGTTCTTCGTGATGTCGAGGTAGCGGTCCAGCTCGCGGACCTGTTTCGCCTTCAGGCCGAGCCGGGCGATAGGCACGGCCCGGCTCTCCCACTCCTGGCCTCCCTGCCGCTTGTGCCGTGTCATGACCACGATGTCCTCGACGCTCACCGCCGCAGAGAGCACGGGCGAGTGCGTACTGATGATCACCTGGATATGGCCCGCCGGGGCCGTGGGATCGGCGAGTTCGTGCTTCCTCGATTCCTGGGCCCGGCGCTTCAGGTACCGCAGGAGCAGGGTCTGGAGCTGCGGATGAAGGTGTGCCTCGGGCTCCTCCACGAGCAGCAAGGTGAGGTCGGACTCACGGGCCGTCTCCAGCTCCGCCAGTACGGTCGCGATGTACAGGATGTTCGCGTACCCGAGCCCGGAGGAGCGCACGGGATCGAGTTCGGTGGCCGCCGCGTCTCCGAGCATCATGCGAAGCGACCGGGTGATCGAGGAGAGACTGGAATCGCTTGGGAGAAGCTCTGTCCGTTGCCTATGGGCGCCAGCGGTGATCTCGCCCAACGGCTGGACAACATGATCACGCAGGTCGATCAGCGCATCGTCTTCTGTGACCTGCGCCAACTGTCCACGGATCCGCTCCACGAACTCCGCCACGGCGTCTTTACTATCGAGCAACGCCTCCAGAATGACGCGTAATCTCGTACTACCGCCTTCGCCGAGTTCCCGGACGGCATCACGAAGTGCGGGCATGTGGACATGCCGGACGGCGTGACGAAACTCCGGCTCACCGCCGATCTCTCTGTTCGCGCCCACGAACCAGAGCGTTCTGCCACGTCGCCGGGCAAGTGGCGCAGGCGTGTATTTCAGCGACCATGAAGCGGTTCGTGCCCCCTCATCCGAAACGCCCTCAAGGAGGCCCTGGATATAGGTGCCTGCTTGGCTAACCGCGATCTCGTCCAGCCACGCCTTCAGACGAAGTCCGTCTTCGGCCGCCGTGCGAAACGTGTCGCGACTGTCCAGCCCAGTCGGCCGATGCCCGTCGAGAGGCTCGGTCAAGTACCGGAAAGCATCCATGATCGCGGTCTTTCCGGCATTGTTTTCGCCGCTCAGGACCGTGACGTCCTTCCGCAGGGGGACGCGTACGGAAACACAAGAGCGAAAATTCTCGACTTCGATCTCGGAGATGTACACCTTCGGCTATCCACTTCTCAACCAGGACACATCGATGATCTTGTTTCTGGTGATACGCGAATAGCGTAGGACATACAGTCGTGACTCAAGCGCAAGGATATGCGCACAGAGATCGGGATATCCCATGACCTGAGAACAGGATGCTTTCCGTCGTACGTGGAGAATGCCCCGCTTTGGTTCGCAATCGCCGTTTTCTGCCTCCAGGCTGGGTCGTGAGCCGCACGAGAAGGGCTACCAGCATCCAAGGCTCGTCGGCGAGGCCTCACGGTTTCAGCCGGCGTACGCATCGCGGTTGGTTCGTGACAGAAAGTCCACTCGGGGCCGGCCGTGCAGGCGTACGCTCGTGCATCGTCACCGATGTTCGTGCCTGGTCCGCTCGCGAGGGCAGGAAGTAGAGGATATGGCGTTCGCCATGGATTACGGATTCATTAATCACTAAGGTGAAGGGATGCGTGGAGCGGGCCTGAATGACATACGCGCTGTCTCTGCCTGCATGTTCGGCAATCGGTACCGGTTGGAGGTGCTGGAGGCGTTCGCCGACGCACCGGATGGTCAGGTGAACCTTGGAAGGCTGGCCGTCCGGCAGGGCGTGCAAGCAGCGGTGTATTACCCGGTGATGCGGGATCTACTGGCCTTGCGGCTGGTGACCAGGGTGACGGAGGTCGGACGGGACCGGCGGCGCTGGTATCGCCGAGCAGGCGGCGAGGCCCTCTGGGAGACCCTGGGACGGTTGGTCGTGGGCCTGCGGGGGCACTACGACCTGATCACGGGGACCGATATGAATGACACGGGCGAGCAGAAGAAGGTGGAGACGTGACCGGTGCCACGGAGGCTTTCTCTCAGGCCGTCGCCGACGCGCCGGGCCTCGCCCTGGGCCGGGCCTCAGGGTCGTGCGTGGTGCTACAGGGCACTTCGGCCGTGCTGCATTATGAGCCGAACCAGGCCGAGATCGCGCGGCGGCGGCTCAGCGGGCTGGTGGCCATCAGTTCACCGGACGCGCTGCGCGTGCTGCTGGATCTGCCGGTGAACGCGCCGTTGCCGCTGTCGGCCATCGAACGGGCGGCACCAGGTTCTCTCAGTCTGCTCCCCAAGGGTGCGGTTCGTGTGGACCGGGGCTGTGTGACCCGCCTGGCGGTTGCGCCGATCGAGGCGCGCCTGGCGGTCGTGTCGGCCCGATCTTGGCGCGTCGGCCTGGAGCGGGCAGGCCGGTTCGCGCCGTTCTGTTCCCGCGCGATGCTGCTCCCCACACTGCCGCGTGATCTCCACATGCTGCGGATGGAAGCCGACTTCTATGGCATTGGCGTGATCGTCGACACCGACGGCGAACCGTGCGTGGTCGTCCCGCCGGCGCCCTTCGAACGTCGCCGATTCACCGCCGCGAATTGGCTGCTCCTGGAGCAGGCCTACCAGCAGATCACTCCGCTGCTGGCGGAGGCGTGACCGCCTGGCTGTCGGTGCGGAGCGGCAGGCTGGCCCACTTCTCCAGCGACTTGGGCGGCTTGAGTCGATTGGGCTGCTTGATGCGGGTGTTCTCCAGGGCGTGCGCGTTCACGGCCTGCCTGCAGCGGGCGCGCCACCAGATCTGCCGGTCGGCCAGCGTGGGCTGCTCCAGCAGCTCGGGTAGCCAGGCGTTCCAGGTGGCGCTGTTGTGCGCGTGTGCGGCCGCCTTCACGGGGTTCGTGAGCCCGAGGAAGTCGTCCAGCGGCCTGCCCTCGCACTGGCTGCAGGTGCAGCGGGGCGGGATGGCGTTGGCGTAGAGATCGGCGATGAATTTGGCGCTGCTGAAGCGCAGCAATTCGGGAATGAGAACCGAGGGGTAGCTCGGTCCGCTGCCGGAGGTCTCGGCGCGTTCCCCGGCGGGGACGAGGTGCCGCAATGAGCCGCCCGCGCCGAGGCCGACGAAGGCGGCGCCATGGGCCAGCGCGTCGAATCCGGCCAGGTCCGTACGCCACAGCCCGGTGCCTGGCACGTCGGCCAGAAGCTCCCGAAGCTGCTGGGGGGCTGCTGCGAACTGCTGGAGCGGGTCGTACTGCCCGCCGAGGATCAGCGCGACCGGGTGGTTGATCGCGCGGATTGCGGCCACCAGGGTCGCGCGCGTCTCCGGCCGAAGCCACACGATCGAGATGGGGAGCGTCACCACGACGTCGTCGCGTTGCAGTGCCTTGGCCGCCTTCACCACGGCCTTCAAGGCCGCGGGATCGCCGGCCTTGATGTAGCGGGTCGGGGTGACGGCGAAGGAGGCCCCGTTGTCGAGCTGCTCCTGAAGCGCGCTGTCCAGGTCACCGCCGAACAGGGCGTCCTCCGGCAGGCGGAACGGCGCGTCGGTGGTGGCGACTTCCTTCTCGTAGGCGGCGCAGTCTTCGGCCAATACTCCGGCGAAGGTTCGCCGCAGCGCGTACAGCCGCGCCGAGCAGCCGGTGCCGCACACCACCAGGCCGCCGTGGTCGGGGTGGAGGTAGCCGGGCGCTTCGAGTAGAAGGTTGGCGCGCTCCAAGGTCAGGGCGCGCTGTGTGATGGCGCGCCCGGCCGTACCGTGGTCGGGCGGCGAGGTGAGCAGGGAGCTCGCCACGGTACGGGATGGTGCGCTGGTGCGGTCGTCCATGTGCTCACCTCGTGAGACGTAACCGGTGTCAGGCGGGGTTGGGGTCCGGCGAGCCGGGGTGGGGCAACAGCAAGCGGGCGAACTCCTCAGGGAGCAGTCCCGCGATCTCGGCGGCGCGGTCGAGTCCGTGCTCTGCGACGAGGCGTTGCGCGGCGGCGGGCACGGCGTGCGGGAGTTCGCGCGGGATTACGCCGGGTTCGTGGGTGCGGTAACCGAGCGTGGACATTTCGATCATCAGGTTGCGGTACTGCCATTCGCTGATGGCGGCCAGGGTGAGCGCCTTACGGGCCACGGCGGCCATCGACACTCCCCATCGTCGCTTCAGTATCTGCAGACGAGACAGATCCAAGCCTGAGCTCAACTCGCCGCCGATGTCCGCAGCGGGCATCAGAAACTCGCTGGCGAACTCGTCGGCCTGCCGTTCTTGCTGTGGGGTGGCGCCGGGCTCGGGGTGCATGATCACATGCCCGAGCTCGTGGGCGAGGCTGAACCGGAAGCGGTCGGCCGGAGCGTGCGCGCCTAGCAGGAACAGCGGGCGCTCGGCTCCGTTCCACTGGCTGACCGCGTCCAGGTCACGGCTTTCGAGATCGCGTATGAGAATCAGTCCGCCGGCGCCTTCGATCATCCTGATCAGCTGGGTGATCGGCCCGGTGGGAACCTCCCACAGCTTGCGCAGGGTTTGTGCTGCCTCGGTGGGCGTGTCAAGGTCGTTCACGGCGATGTGCTCAAAGCGGTGCAGGGTCGAGTCGGCGGGTAGGGCCCGGAGCAGACGGCGAGTTTGCAGGCGGCTCAGGGCGAGCTGCGCGTGAATGCGGCGTAGCGCGTGGGCTCCCAGTGCGGCCTTCTTGCGGTGATGCACCAGCCCGATGCCGATCCCGGTCAGGTCGGCGTTCAGATGGAGCAGCGCCGGCGGGTAGCCCAGAGCGCGGGCGTACACGCTCAGGCGGTCGCCCTCGACGGCGAGGCGGCCCGCTTCGGCCTTGCTTACGTAGCCCTGGCTGATCGGCTCTCCCGCCAGGTCCGACATGGCGTGGGCGAGCACTGTCTGGGTCATCCCGCGCGACTCACGAGCCAGCGTCAGCATGCTCGCATGCGCCGTCTCTTGGGTCACGCCACGCTCCTGATCTCGCCATCCACCGCTCTTCTATCTCTCAGATTACAGCATCAAAATATTCCTCGCGTTGGAATCGCGTTGCCGGACCATGGCGCCCTCTTGCGGGGTGGCGTCTGTGCCGGTTCGCTAAGCTGTTCGACCTGGCTCGTGGGAGCCCTTCATCCAAGCCGGCTCACAAAGGAGTGGCTGTGCGGGTCGATGCTTCTGTACACGTCGAGCGTGCGGGCGTGGCCGCGTTGGCCAAGGCCGCCCACGAACGTCTCGGCTGGCTGTGCCGAGAACAACCGGTCAACGACTTCGGGGTCGATGCCATCCTCGAGCTCGTCGAGAACGGCCACACCGCCGGGCGGCTGCTCGGTGCGCAGATCAAGTCCGGCACGAGCTGGTTCAACAAGCCGACTCGCGATGGCTGGACCTTCCGTTTTAACGACGAGCACGCCCAATACTGGTTCGACTACGACATCCCCGTCGTGATCGTCCTGCACGACCCCATCTCCGGAACGCTCTACTGGCAGTCACTCTCGCACGACACAGCCGAGTCCACGGGCAAGGACTGGAAGGTGACCGTCCCGGCCGACCAGCAGATCGACCAGGCTAGCGTGCCAGCGCTCACCAGCCTGGCGCGCCCAGCACGCGAGGACGGCGACCCGGCCGAGCAGCGGTTCGCACGATGGCTGGACCGCCTGCCCGGCGAGGCGCGCGACCGGCTCGAACGCACCCGGCGCCGTGCCCTCCAAGACGGCGACACCGTGGCAGCGCGTGCCATCGAACGGCTGACGGATCTGCTGCAGGCAGGCCTGCCAACCGAGACGGTCTCCACCCTTCTGGCGAAAGTTCCCGCGTGGTGGCCAGCCGACGAATGGGGATGGCAGCTATGGGCGTCGGTGGCCGACTACGCCAATGAGCATCTGCTGGAGCCTCAGGCGGCGGAATGCTTCAACCGTGCCGTGACCGCGGGAGCCACGCCGGCGCCGCGGTGGCGAGCCTTCGCTGGGCTGTCTTTGATCCACTCCGATCCAGCACAGGCGACAGCGATCTTGACCGAGGCCGCCACGTCGCCGGACGGCCGGCTCCTGGCCGACCTCGGCCTTGCTCTGCTCGAGCGCGAAAAGGTCGGCGGCAGAGGACCGCTTGCCCTTCCCGCCAGCCTCGTGGAGGCCGTCCAAGACGGCAGTGTCCGGGCGGAGGGTACGGCTCTGCGCTTTCTCGCCGATCAGGCCATGGCCAATCAGGATCTTGACACGGCCGTCACCTGGTTCGAAATGCTCGTCTCCGCCTTTCCCCGAAGCGACTCCGGCCGCATCGCGCTGGCCAAGGCTCTGGCTCAGCGGGCCAGCAAAGGCATGAGCCCGCTGTACGAGGGCGACCTCGCCCGTGCGCGCAAACTCGCCGACAGCGCTCGTGCCGAGCAGCGCCGCTGGGGCGGGCCAAGTGAACACCCGGCCTACGTCCTGTTCCATGCTCACCTGCTCACCGGCGATCTCGGCGCCGCGATCGCCGTCGCGCTGCCGGAGCCGCACGGGCAGGCCAACGCCCGAGAGGCCGCCGCTGAGCAGCTGGCGCAGGCCGCCGCCCGGGTCGCTTTCCAACTCGGCCACCCTCAGGTCGACGACCTGGTCGCCAAGGTGAGCAGTCCCGTCGGCGTCGCCGTGCTCGACGCCGTCCGCGCCGACACGCAAGCCGCCGACCCGAGCGACATGATCGCCTTGTGGAACCACGTCGTGGAGTTGGCCGATGGCGACGCCCTCGAAGAACGCATGATCGCCTTCAGATCGCTGGCGGAACTCGGCGTCTGGCCACTGCCCGGCCTCGAGGACCTCCTGGCCCGCAAGGTCGTCACCGACGAGGAGTCCTCGACCCTGCACGCACGAGCCGACATCGCCAAGGGTCACCACCAAGCCGGCCTGATGCGCCTGCGGCAACTCGCCGATCGATCCCTGTCCGGCGCGGCCGCCCTGGTGCAATCCCTGGTCGAGCTGGAACGCCACACCGAAGCCGTGCACGCGTGCGACCGCGCCGCCGCCCGCTTCGGCGACGTCGAATTCCTGCAGCGAGCGCTGCGGATCCTGCAGCGCACAGGCCAGCACGACGAATGGAGATACCGGGCCCTGCTGGTGCTGAGCCGCTCCAGCCTGCCTCAGGCCGTACGGGGGCCGCTGCGCCGCGAACTCCTGGATGATGCCTTCAACCGCCAGGACTGGACGGCCGTCGAGCAGCATGCTGTCGCCGCTCTCACCGAAAGCGACACCCCGGGCGCGCCAGGAGAGACCGTACTGGAGGCGGGCACACGCACCAGACCGCTGACGATCGAGCAGGTGGGGTACGCCTGGAGCCTGATCGGCGCACGCTGGTTCGCACGCCAGCCCGATCTTGCGCTCCGGGCTTACACGGCGCTCCTTCCGCCGGTGCTCACCCTGGTGCAGGCGCAGCTCAAGGCGGCCGTGCTGCCGCGGACGGGATGGTCGTCCGATACCGTCCAGGAACTGCTTGACCTTGTAGAACGCTTCGCGGAGCACACACGGTTCACGGGCCAGGTACTAAGCGCGATCCTGCTCGCCACCGGTGAGTCTCCTCAACAGGACGACGCACCCCCCACTTCCCCAGCCTCCGCACTCGTCCTGCCGCCCGCCCTGGGCGCCCGGCTCCAGGCCGCCCTCGAGACACAGCTGCGCCTGAACCCCGATGGGCCGCTGCGCTCGATCGATCCGCAGGACATCACCGATCCAGAGACGCTGAGCCGGATGCTGGAGCCGCGCGCCCGTCTCGCTCAACACCTGCGTAACCAGGTCTTGGCCGGTGTCATCCCACTCGGGCTTCTCTCCAGCCAGCTCAACCGCCCCTACGCGCTGGCGCTGCTGCAGCGTGCGGCAGGCTGCATTCCCGCAGGCGAGGCCGACCCCGAACGCTTCGACGCCGAGGTAGCGGCCGTTCAGGCCGCGCTGGACCAGGTCGTGGTGATCGACACCAGCACGCTGTACCTGGCCACCCTTACCAGCGCCGGCTTCGCCGAACTCCGTGCACGCTTCGCCTCGGTCCACCTGCCATCCCCGTGCTACGACGACCTCATGATGGCCACGATCGCCATCGATCAGGCGCGGAAGTCGTCGATGAACATCGGCGTCGAACCCGGCTCCGGCCTGCGTATATCCCAGCTCACGCAGACAGAGAAGGACCATCTGAGTTACCGGATGCAACACCTGGTGAAGGCGGCCGGGCTCACGGACATCGCTGCGGTGGCGGATCTGACCCTCGTGACGGAACTCATGACCGACGGTCTCGACCCCAACCTGGTGGCACAGAGCCCGACCTTCACCGCGCAGCGCGAAGGGGCGTGGCTGGCGGCAGTCCAACTCTCCCTGGAGGCAGGCGCTCCTCTCTGGAGCGACGATGCCGTCCTGCGCGCCTTGGCCGCTGGAGCGGATATCCCGACGTTCGGCACATTGGCGTTGCTCCATGTTCTCTATGACCAGGGACTGGCCGATACCACGGATGACGATCACCGCCGTTTCCTGGCCGACTATGTGGTCGATCTGCCCCTCCACCCGGAACTACTGAGTCGGCAAGCACAAGCCGACGGCTGGCAGCCGCGCAGCGCAGCCGTCCCCTTCGCCCGCCCCAGCGCTTGGCGGGAACCCACCGAAACGCTGGACACCTTTCTCATCCTCATCCGAGCGGTTCACCAGCAGGAGCCGCAGTCCGTGGCAGGATGGCTGCTGTGCGGGGTGTGCGGCTTCGCCGGGTCCGTCCACCCGGAAGAGGCGGCCGTGCGTGCGGCACGCCTGACCTGCCTGGTCGCTGAGCAGACCGTGGGCCTGACCCGGCAGGGCCTCAGCGAATTGGTGCTGTCCGCCGAGGCCGGATTGCGCCAAGCACGTGAACTCGGCGCCATTCGCGTTGGCCTTGCGGAAGAGACGGTGATTGCTGACGATCCGGATGTCCACGAGGCGCTGCGCTTCCACATCACCGCGGTGCTCCTGGAGGCTCTCCAGGAGCAATCTCAGCCTGGACACAACGCGGACGTCATCACGAGGGAGGCAACAGACTTCGTCGAGAGCGCATATACGCTGGCTGCAGGCCGCCAAGATGATCGACGCCACACACCGTAGGCGTCCAACGGCCGTTGCTGCCCGATCGCCCGCCCGTGATGGTGGCGGGCGCGCCGGTCAGGTGATGGCTGCGGCGAGGCTGCGCCACTGCTCCCGGGGCGTAGCGGCCTTGTCGGCGGTAAGGATCTGCAGAGCGACATGGTCGGCGCCTGCGACTCGATGTTCGGCTACCCGGCCGAGGATGTCGGCTTCGTCGTCCCAGGCGACGAGGGCGTCGAAGAGACGGTCGCCTTGGAGGAAAGGCCCTGCTCGGTGAAGCCCAGGCGTAGAAGGTTGTTGGCGTAGTTGGGCAAGGGCAGAGAGGTGCCCAGCCATTCGTTACCGATGGCGCGGGCCTGAGGCGTTTCTGGCTTAATGATGCAGGTCGCGGATTCTTCAGCCAGCATCGTCGGCTCCCCGTGTGGGTGATGTGCCCCGGTTCGCGCGGTGCCACTCCAGGCGGTGTTGCCGGGATTGTTCAAGGCCTTCCTGCCGGGCTTTGCGGATCTTTGGGCCGCGGCCCTCGTGCTCGTCGTCAGGCGTGACGTAGCCCAGTCCCTCGTGCAGGCGGGTTGAGGAGCCACGGTGATTCCGGACAGCCGTCTTATGGGCGTAGCCTATGCGGCTGTTTGGATTGAAAGGGACTCGTTGAGTACTTCCAGAGGTGGCCGGTAGCCGAGCGCCGAGTGCAGGCGCCGACGGTTGTAGAACCCCTCGATGTAGCGGATGACCTGCCGTTTCGCCTTGGCGCGGGTGGTGAATACGAAGCGGTGGAGCCATTCGTTCTTGATCGCGCTGAAGAACGACTCAGCCATCGCGTTGTCATAGCAGACCCCGGTGCGGCCTACCGAGCGGCGGATCTGCAGGCTGGTCAGGAACCGGCCGAACTCATCTGAGGTGTAGTTCGAGCCGCGGTCGGTATGGAACACAGCGCCGGGCTGGAGCAGGCCGGTGCCGGCGGCCATCCGGATCGCGTCCTTGATCAGGCCGGTGCGCTAGTGGTCGGCCATGGCCCAGCCGAGGACCGCCTTGCTGTGGCAGTCGATCACGGTGGCCAGGTAGAGGAAGCCTTCCCAGGTGCGGATGTAGGTGATGTCGCCGACCAGCTTGGTGCCCGGCCGGGCGGCGGTGAAGTCGCGACCGACCAGGTCGGGGATACCGCGGAAGTTGCCCTGGACGGTGGTGACCGGCCGGAACGCCCGTACCTGGGCCGGGATGAGGCCCTGCTCGCGCATCAGGGCACGTACCAACTCGGCCGAGCAGTGCTCGCCACGGCGCAGCAGGGCGGCGTGCACCCGCCGGTAGCCGTAGGTCTCGTGAGAGCCGGCGAAGATCTCGGCGACCAGCCGGGACAGCAGCGCGCGGCGTTGCGCGGTGGCCGAGGCCGGCCGCTCGCGCCACTCGTAGTAGCCCGAGCGGGACACCTTCAGCCAGGCGCACATCTTCACGATCGCGTGATGGGCCTTCTCCGCATCGATCAGCTCGTACTTGGCGAGCGTCATCGACTCTCGGCCGCGAAGAAGGCGGCGGTGCAGTCAACTGATCAGTGCAACACCATTCGGGATGATGATCGCGGAGGTGTCGCGTGGCGAGGATGGGCCGTCCGGGGATGTCGGATGCGCAGAAGCGGGAGCTGTGGGACCGGTGGAAGGCTGGCGAGACGATCAGTCAGATCGCCAGAGCACTTGACAAGCCGCCGGGCTCGGTGTTTACCGTCCTCAAATCCAACGGCGGATACGTTCCCCCCATGCGGCGCAAGCGGGCCGGGACGCTGAGCTTCGCCGAGCGTGAGGAGATCTCCCGCGGCCTGGCGCGAGGCGAGTCGATCCGATCTATCGCCCGCAGACTGGCGCGGCCTGCCTCGACGGTCAGCCGAGAGATCGCCCGCAACAAAGGCACCGCCCGCTATCGGGCCATCGACGCCGAAGACCGCTCCTGGGATCGAGCCCGGCGTCCCAAGCCGCGCCTCCTGGCCCGCAATCCGGCGTTACGGCAACTCGTCGCGGAGAAACTGGCCGAAGACTGGTCACCAGGACAGATCGCCGGGTATCTGGCCAAGACCTACCGGCCGGGATCGGGGATGCGGGTGAGTCACGAGACGATCTACAAGTCGCTGTTCATCCAGGCTCGCGGCGTGTTAGCCAAGGAGCTGACCAAGCACCTGCGCTCAGGTCGGCCTACCCGCCGAAACATCCACAACACCGTCACCGGACAATGGCGCTCCCAGATCAAGGACGCCATCCCGATCAGTCAGCGGCCACCGGAAGCGGACGACCGCGCGATCCCTGGGCACTGGGAGGGCGACCTGCTGCTGGGCCGAGGCCTGACCCAGATCGCGACGCTGGTGGAACGCACGACCCGCTTCACCGTCCTGGTCCAGCTCGACGGCCGCGACATGCACACCGTCACCAGAGGCCTGGCCGCCACGATGACCCGGCTACCCGAGCGGGTCCGCAAGACGTTGACATGGGATCGCGGGATGGAGTTGGCCGGGCATAAGGAGCTCGCCGCGGCGACGGGGCTGCAGGTGTATTTCGCCGATCCGCGCAGCCCGTGGCAGCGAGGCACGAATGAGAACACCAACCGGCTGCTGCGTCAGTACCTGCCCAAGGGCACCAGCATGGCCGATCTCAGCCAAGACGATCTCGACCGGATCGCCCACAAGCTGAACACCCGGCCCCGCAAGACTCTGAAGTTCGACACCCCGGCCGATAGACTCGCCACACTGTTGCGCTGATCGGTTGACTGCACCGCTACTTTTTTCAAGAACGCCAGCTTCTCCCGCAGCTCGGCGTTCTCCCGCTCCAACTCCCGGATCCGAGCCCGCTCCGGCCCGGAGACCGGCTGCCGCTCGTCCTGAGCGCTCGCGATCCGATGCCGGTTCACCCAACTGCCCAGGGTGCTGGCGTTGATCCCGAACTCCCGCGCTACCGACGCGACCGTCCGATCGCCCTCCAGCACCATGCGGATGGCTTCTTCCTTGAACTCCGGCGAGAACTGCGTGCGACGCCTCGTCACGTACCTACCTCTTCCAGACTTCTGTCAGCTTATGTAGCCGACTGTCCGGAAACTGCTAGGCACCTCAGGTGCCGTTGAAGAAGGGGCGGACGCGAGCCAGCTCGGCCCGGAGACCGCTGGTTCGGTGAACTCCCATGACTCGCCCTCGTTCATGCCGTCCTCAACGAGGATCCGAACGCGCCGTTCGTAGCCGTAGAGCGCATGGAGCCGGGCAAGAAACATCATGTAGCTGACGGTCGACCTGTGGGTCATCAAGGAGAAGTCGATGGGCTACTCCCTGTCCGAGACGTCGCTGGACTTCAGCGCGAACGTTGACGGCCAGGCTTACGCCTGGACCTCTTCGCCGAGATCGACCCGGAGCAGTCCTCAATGCACCTGTCGACCCCACCGGCTCGCTCGCAACGGCTGGTCGGCGACGCCTGCGCCGACCCCACCTCGACGGTGAGATCGCCAACCGGACCGGCTCATCTACCTCGTTATCGCGGCCGTCGTTCTTCTCGGACGCTGCATTCTTCGGGCCCTCAGAGGGCGGCGACCGGAAGGTCGATGAGCTTCATGAAGTGCTGGAGCGCCTTGTTCTGCCGCTCGGCGGTCCAACAGCTCGGGGTGCTCGATCGTGGACAGGACGACGCCGCTGGTCCACAGCCGGATCAGGTCGACGGTCGCGTCGAGCTGGTAGGTGCCGGTGAAGTCCCGGATGGCGGTGCGGACGAGGTCGCGCATACCGGGCCCGATCAAGGACAGGTGCAACTCGATGGCGGGCTCCACGCCGCGGTGACTTACCAGCGCGACGCGCGCCTTCTCGATGGCCAGCCCGTCCTCGTCCAGGGGCAGGAAGTAGCGCAGGACGGCTTCCAGCCGGGCATGTGGATCCTCGATGGCCGCCAGCTCGGCCTGCGTGGAGCGCGCCTCTTCGAGCGTCTGCTCCAGCATCTTGCTCAGCAGGGACTCGCGGTTGGGGAGTAGTGGGTCGCCATCGTGACCGAGCCGCCCAGCCGGTCGCTCGCCGCGCGCAGGGTGAAATTGCCGAACCCGACGTCTCCCAGGACGCGGATGGCCGTGCCCACGATCTTCTGACGCCGTTCGTCGTGATCGACGTAGATCGGCACCGCGCCTCCCGGCCCATGCTCCGTTACGTCCCATACTTCCAAATGCAGCGCGCGAATCTCTGATCAGTGACACGTCATACGGCTTGATGTTGCGAGGTCGATCACTGGGCCGAGGCTGGACGATCGGCTGACTTCGGTGCTGTCCGTGCGGGCTGGGGCCGATCGATGGCCGGTGGTTCGTACCTCACCACCGGCCATCGGATGAGCCGAGCGGGCGTGGTCGGCCGAGCCGCTCGGAGCGAGGCTGCCCCTACAGCGGATCATCGAGGCAGGAGCACCCCCCGCACACGAGCCAAAGGTAATGCGAGGATCAGCAGGGTCCGGTCGCGCAGCCGCAGCCAATCAGCATACCGCGAGCCCGAGCACGTCCCCGGAGAACAGTAACGTGCCGGCCCGCCCCGAACACGAGCAGCCATAAGCTCCGCCGATTCAGGACCCGCCGCCCCTCGTCGTCGTTCCGTCGGCGGTTCCAGATCTGCACCATGCCGTAGCCGGACAGCGCGGCGAACATCGGGTAGGCCCGCGCGTCCACGAATGTCATGGTCAGGGCCGCCGTCACCCGGTCCAGCAGGTCGTGCTCGATGATGTACTGCCGGATGCCGTACGGCCGGCCGTACAGGTAGGCGGCGGAGTTGGCCACGGCGATCAGCGCCAGCATGGCCCCTCTGGCGAGGTCGGGGGTGAGCTGGCGCTCACCTTCCCCGACCGGTCGCAACCTCAGGATGGAAACCAAATTGCCTCCTCAACTCGACAAGTTTCCACCGAGTGTGTGAGAAAGGCTCTGGCCATCGAATCGTGCAACAGTGCGTAATTCTTCAGCAGACGGATAATGGCCCCCATCCTCCATTCGGCGGAGGGCGGCACCGGCCGGGCGGTTGTGGCTGACGATCGCGAGGGTGCCGTCGTAGTTGGCTAAGGCGGCTTCCAGCTCCTCGACGAGGGCGGGAAACGGATGGTTGGTGGGTTGCAACCCACGTCCGTTGGGGACGATCACCTCAACCTCGTATACCTAGGGGTTGAGAAATCGCAGGTAAACGAAATGCGAAGTGCCTATTGTGTCGCGTGCCGCCCAGTCGCGATCAGTCGTATGTGTTCGAATCTCGGGGGCCGCCTAGCCATTAATACCTCGAAAGTCGGCCTTATTGGTGGATGAGGGCGCCTTTTGTGAATCGGCACTCAGTGAGTGGTTTGATTTCGCCAGGTTCGTGAGTCGGAGGTTGCCATCGGTGGCGGCTGCTTGGGCGTCTGACTTGTCCTGACAGAGAACTTTGTCGTCCTTCTCGTAGAGCTTGCGGACGAAGGACGGGTCTCGGCGGCGCTCCAGGCCAGAAAGCGTGGTGGAGACGGAGAATCGTAGTTCGGGCGGGCACGTGTCCAGGGCCGCCCTGGTCAGAGCGGTGAACGAGGCGGAGGTTCGCCCAACCGCTTCGCGGTACGTCCTGAGTAGGTGGCGGGTGTCTGCCGGAGGTGCGGGCTGGTAGTTCTGCTTGCGGGGTGCGTTGACGGAGAGTAGGCGGCCAGTCGCGGCTGCCTCGCTGAGGTCGGCAAGGTCATGTTCGGCTATGGTCCGGATCGCCTCGACGGCGTGTTGGATGGCGAGCACGATGGGTGGCATGTCGTCTATGGCGGGGGCGAGTACGTTGGCGGTCTTCGGTGGGCTTGCATTGCCGCGGTCGATGGTCCAGCTCGGGTCGGACGACAGGATGCGCCTCATACGGACGACCAGGCCTTTGAGCGGTTGTTGAAGAGCGGAAGGCGGCGCGGTCTGGAGTTCCGTGGTCAGCCGTCCCCACGATCGGCGTACCGTCTGCCATGTGTTGTAAACCCGCTCGCAGGCGTCCTGCCCCGCCTTCACGGAGCGCTTTCTGGCCTGAGAACCAGTCGGATCCAGCTCATGGGTTCGTTGGACGAGGAGGGCCATGATCTGTACGGCGGAGTGCATGGTCGCTGCGGCGCCGGTGGCTCTCGCTCGCCATTCCGCGCTGGCGATCAGGCTCGCCGTACCTGCTGAGGCGAGCGCGCGGATGGATTCGCTGTCCGTGGTGATGCCGCGACACAGGTCGGCGATGCTCTCCGGTGTGTTTGGTACAGGGGCTCTGGGGGGGATCCCTCGCAGTGGGATAGCCGACAGCGTCGCGTCGACGGGTATCGGGAGCGTGGCAGGGCGGACTGGAGTCCGGAGCATCGTGATCGCGTCATCCAAGGCATCGCCCCGCAGGTCCAGCTGTTCCAACGCGGGGGAGGTGTGCTCGAGCACAGTGGCGAGCCGATGTGAGTTGTGGGTGACGATGGCCAGGAGCGCGCGTCGCGTGTCCGGATGGCCGATCGCGTTGGCCCAGTCGGTGCGAGCGGTGTGATCGGCGGCGAAGTGGGTGTTGAGCAGGTCATGGCCGGCTCCCAAGGCGATCGCCGCGCCTGCCAGGTGCATCGCGGCCGGGTGATCGGAAGGTGCGGCTTTGGAAGAGAGGTCGGTTTCGAGCCGGGTCAGGATTCGGTGTGATTCGCGGAGCTCAGGGCGTGGATCAGCCGACGGATCCCAGACGCCTGTGGCGGTGAGCTGGCGCTGGGTGACGGGGTCGGCGGGGATCACGGTGTCCACGTAGCGCAGGAGCACACTGTTCATCTGGCGCGCGGCGGTGATTGTACCGACGGCGGCAAGGCTGTAGATGTGGCCCCTCGCAGCGAACTCCACCGCCAGATCCATGTGTGAGGTGGCGCCCCGAAGGAGGTCGCCGTAACGGGGGTTCACCGGTCACTCGCCAGGAGGAAGATCTGTGAGCTGTGACGCGCGGCGGTGAGCAGGGCGAGTAGGACACCTGGGTCTTTCTCGTGCTGAGCCTTGTCGGTGAGCACCTGGCTGAGCAGGGAACTCAGGGCGGCCATCGCCTGTGCTGCGGTGTCGATGTCGATGGGAGCGCCCGTGATGTCCGAAATCGGGTCGTGGGCGGTGAGGAACTGCAGCGATCCGCTCCCGTCGCTTGCGGCCTGACCGGCGAAGGCCCAGGTGACGAACTCATGCGGTGGTGCGATTGTTTCGAGGATCTCGGCTGCGTTCTCCAGGACGCTGAAGGCTGTGCGGGCGGAGTAGACATCGCGGCGGATGCGCAGAGTGGCTTGGGTCTGCGCGAGCGTGTTGAGCAGAGACATAGGTGGACCTCCTTTACTGGTCACGGTGGGCGTGGGACGTCTCGTCCGGCTGATCCGAAGCCGATTCTGGGGACAACTCGTCCCACCAGCCAGGCGGGGAGGGCATGGCGAGGGCGCGGTGCGGGTCGAGGTGCTCGTCTTCGGTGCACTGGTAGAAGGGGCCGCGCGCGCCGAGCAGGATGGGAAGTTGGTGGTCGAGATAGTCGCGATACCACACGCCCATGCCGGTGCCGGGTTCCAGACGCAGGGTTTCCCAGGCGTGCCAGAGCGCGGAGAGTCGGGAGATCGCCTCAGCATGCCGCCACCACTGGGCGCACCAGCGGAACTCGCCGCCGAGCGTGCGGCGGAACATCGGGATGAACCGGTCGGTGACCCACGCTTCCACAGAATCGTAGACGGGTTGAGGCTCCTCGCTCATGACACTCCCCGTTGCGCGCCTTGGGTGATCAGCTCTTGGGCCTCGTTGACGCAGGCTTGGATGCGTTCGGCGTCGGGACTGGCGTACCAGGGGCGGAGTTTGATCAGCGCAGCCTTGCCGCCGGTGGCCAGCAGCAGCGCCGTTCCAGGTGGTAGGGCACGGATCGCGGCGGGTTCCAGGATGTCCTGGCGGCGTAGGGAGATCTGTTCGGAGGTGCGTCCGTCAGCGTAGCTGACCGAACGGACAGGCACGTCATGCTGGCCGACCAGCGTGGCTAGGTCGCGGGCCAGGCGGGGGGAGTCGACGCCGGCTCCTATCACCTTGCGGGTTGCCGCGCCCCACATGGCGGCCATTCCTGTCTCGCCCCAGACAGCCATGCCTTGTTCGTAGGACTGCAGGATGGTGATGGGCACGATGCCGCGTGAGCCGAGGTGGCTGTACAGCTCGGGCAGATCGGCGATTCGGCAGATGTTGGCCGCCTCATCCAGCGGCACGACCAGCGGCGGGTCCAGCCGTCCGCCCATGCGCTCGGCTTGCCGTTCGGCGGCACGCATCGCGGTGTCGGTAAGCGCAGCGATCAGCGGGGCGGCGGCCGAACGTGACTTCGACAGCAGATAGAGGGTGTCGTGGCTGGTGGCGAAGGAGTGGGCATCGAAGACAGGTCGGGCCGATGGGGTGACCCAGGCCATGATCGCTTCGTCGCGGAGGGCTTTGGTCGCTGTGCGCGCGGTCTGGTAGATGCCATCGCGAGTCTCCACCGCGCCGTTTTGCGCGCCGCGCAGCGATGAGGCGAGCAGGCCGAAGCCTGCGGTTTCTAGCAGCTCGACCGGCGTGGGTACGGCGGGCGCGTCCAGCCACCTGGCGACCTCTCGCAGGGTGCGGCCTGAGGAGGCGGCGGCCAGGAATAGTGCGCACAGCAGGTCTTGAGCTGCCGGGCCCCACAGGTCGCGTTTCTGGCCGTCATCCACGGTAAGCACAAAGTGTCCGGCCAGCCGGTGGGCATCTTCCACACTGTCCAGCCCACGCAGCGGATTCCACCACCAGCCCTGATCTTGGTGGGTGATGTGCTGAGGGTCGAAGAGCCAGACCACGCCGCTGGCCGTGCGCAATCCAGCGGTGGCGGCCCACAGGTCGGCCTTGTTGGAGGTGGCGATAACCGGGCCGGGCGCGGACAGCACGTATGGGATGCTCTGGGAGGTGGTCTTGCCCGAGCGTGGTGCCATGAACGCGACGATGGTGTCCTCCCAGGACGCGTACAGCGTCGGACCACCGTGCATCAGATCGCCGAGCGCCAGCCCGATATCGGATGGCTCGATACTGGCGATCGTGAGGCTGCGCCGCAGCTCGCAGGCTTTCAAAGCGGCGACTTCCGGCTTGAGCGGGGAGATTCCCGGGTTGTGGGCCAGTGCCTTCACCGGGTCGCTCGGATCGGGCAGGCGGCTGACGATCGCCCATACGACTGCCGTGATCAAAGCTGCGGTCATCGAAATGAGAAGTACGGCCGTCGCGACGACGAGCGAGGTCGAGGTGCCCGGCCAAGCGGCAGCCGTACGGCCTTGTAGTACATCGGTGACGAACTCGAACCCGTACGGCGCAACCTCCCCGGCGGCCAGCCACGCCGCGATCCGCGCCGCCAGCCACACCAGGCCGAACAGGCCCGCCATGCCCCAGCCGATCGCGAGCACCGCCCAGGCCCCGGTGGCACCGTGTGGCGAGATTCCGGCGCGCGGGCCGATGGCCCGCGTCATGATTGCTCCCGGATCGCTTGATCGGTGTCATACAGCTCGCGCTCCGCGCCGACCAGCGACAGCTCGACGGGAATGCCGAGCCGCCCGCCGGTTTTGATCAGATACTTGCCCCGGCCGGGATGCCGGGCGCCGGGCTGCCAGGAATCGGGTGCTGACCAGGAAGCGACCAGGCCCTGCTCAGGCCCGGTGAGCCGAGTGGTCTCATTGACCCGGGTCAGCTCGCGCGGCGGCAGCCCTGCCAGGATGGTGATCGCCGAGCGATCCATGAACCCACGGGCTTTGGCGCGATCTTCTTCGGTGCGCAGCGCGTCCAGGTCGGCCAGCGAATGAGTGATCATGATGGAGGCCATGCCTTTGGCCCGGTTCAGCCGGGTCAGGCTGTCGGCGTACTCCACCAGACCCGGGGCCCCGCGTAGCGCCCGCCACAGCTCGTCCATCACCCCCAGGTAGGAGCGGCGAGGTCCGGCGCCAAGCTCGGCCAAGGTGGCGGCGGCGTCGACCATGGCGAAGCCGTACGCCCAGGTGCACAGCATCGCGGCGGTGAGCAGCTTGTCCGCGCCGACACTGACGTGGGAGATGTCCACCGACACCGCTGGCGCGCCCAGATCGATGGGCCTGCTGGTCGGCGCGTCGAAGACCCCGGCGAGCGACCCGGTGCACAGCAGTTCCAGGGTGAAGATCAGGTCGCCGACGCATTCGCGGTAATGGTGGTCATCGCGCACGCGCGCCGCCGCGCGTAGCTCCTCCGAGCCTTCCTCAATGGCTCTCAGAACGTCGGGAACGGTGGGCTCATCTAGTCGGGCATCCAGTAGATCCACCGTGCGGCCCAGGATCACCTCCTCGGCGTTGCTGATAGGTGCCTCGCGGACCAGCGTGCACAAGGCCATCAGCAGCGAAAGCCTACGCCCGCGGATCTCCCAGCGAAGCTTGTCCGCCTCCGCCTGTGGCAGACTCCGTACAGCGGAGCCGAGCGGCCCTGCGTCGAGGGGGTTGATCCGGTCCAGGCCGCGTCCGACGCGGATCACCTGGCCGCCGAGATGCTCGATCAGCATGGTGTAGTCCGGTTTGGTGTCGCCCAGGATGAGTGCGGTGGAGCCGGCGGCGACCGCCCCGGTCACCAGGCGTTTGACGAGGGTGGACTTGCCGGTACCGGGCTGGCCCAGGACGAACACGCCGGGATTGGTGACCAGTCCGGCACGTAGCCAAGCCAGCGGGTCCAGGCAGACCACCTCACCGAACAGCAGGTGACGGCCGATCGGCGTGCCGATCGCGGGCGAGCCGGAGCCAGCGACGAACGGGAACAGTCCGCACAGCTGATTGGTCGTCGCCTGATAGTCGACGCCTGCCTCGACATGGGCGGCACGCCCGGCCCGGGGCTCGCGCCAGCCCCAGGCCGGGGCGAGCGGATCTATGGCGTGCACTATTTCCACCTCTGGGATAGTTCGGCGGGACAGACTCCGCAGGGGAGAGTGGTGGCGAAGGCAGCAGCCTGGCTGCCCCACAACCGGCGCAGCCGGATCCGCGAGGTCTCGGCAGCGGTCTCGGTACGGGCGATTGCCTCGGACAGGTCAGCGGAGTCGATGACCGTGGTGGTGACGTACATGGTCACCAGGCAGACTCCGGCGCCCATAGCCTCCTCTGCGGCGGCCTGCCGGGCGCGGGCCTGGTCAAAGGCATCGCGGGCGCTTTCATCACGCCCGGTGCGACGCCGGTACTGCTCGCGGAACGCGGCGGCGTTGACCTCTTCCTCCAGCACCTGGGTGGCCTGGGCGGCGGGCAGCGGCCGGTACTGCAGGCTGACCCGCTTGGCGTACGGGCCGGGGGCGACCAGGCGGGAGAGCACGTCGGCGGGCACATTCTGCCGGGGCGCGTCGTGCCAGGCCCAGCTCACGCTGGTGCCGCTGTCATGCCGGTAGTGGTCGGCCGATTCCTGCGCGTGGATCGGCCCGGCATCAGCCCAGGTGAGATCGGTGCGGCTGACCTCGCCGCGGGACGCCGGGTCGAACGCGGCCCTTACGGTGGCCGAGATCTCGCTGGCGGTCGCCCGGCCTGCGACGGTGACGCCGCATCCGCCCAGCGACGAGGTCAGGCCTTCGACGGTCCGGCTGGTTTCCATGACAGCTGAGGTGAGATCCGTCGGCGGCGCGGGGGAGCGGGCGGGGTCGAAGGTCAGGCTCAGGTACGTGCGCACGTCCGCTGCTGTGGCGGGTGCGGTCTTCACAAGCTCGCCGAGGAGGAGAGTGGCGGGGGCGGGCGCGTCCGGGGCCGTGGTGCGCGCGATGCTGTCGGCCAGGGTGGAGCCTGGCTCGGGCGCAGTGTCCACAGTGACCGTCACCCACCGCAACGTCGGCACATGTCCCAGCGAAGCGAGCCAGTTGCCCCAGTTCGAGACCCAACCGTCGGCTTCATCACGGTTGGCCAGCCACATCGAGGTCGGCACGACCTGCACTGTGAGGGTGAGATAGCCGGTGCGACGGTCCCAAACGATCCCGTACGGCCGACCGTACCCGTCCTCGGCCGACAGTAGCCGCGTGGCGGCCAGCACACCTGGCAGTTGGAACGCTCGCAGATGAGCCAAGACGACCCCGCCCTGGAAGGTGCTGTAGTCGCGCGCCGAGCCGTACCACCAGCGAACATGCCGCAGTACGGTGCGACCCAACGGCACACCGTCGAACTGGACCAGCGCTAGACCGCCGATCGCGAGGGCGGGCGGCCCGGCGTACAGCACCAGCGCAGGGGAGAGCGTACCCAGTAGGATCAGTACGGCGATCGCGCCGAGCAGGATGAGCGTCCCAGTGGTGCCCAGACCGAACAGGCCCAGGCTGCGGCGTCGCCGCCAGCCGCCGTAGGTTCGGACATCGGCCATGGATCATCGCTCCCTGTGTGGCGACTGGGTGGCGGCGGCCGAGGCGTCGGCGGCGTTGCGCGCTCCTGTGGCCAGCCCCGACACGACTGTCACCACACCTGCGGTTGCCGCTCCGGCCGCAGCTGTGCCGCCTTTGCTCGCTGCCGCGCTGCCTCCGGCGCCGCTGGTTGAGGTGTTGCCTGTGCTGCCGGGCGGGGTTGCCGGTCCGCGGTTTGGCCGGCCATTGCCGTCGAGTTGGCCAGCGAGGTAGCTGGCGTGTGAGCCCGCGTCGCTTGATCGCGAGCTGGAGTGTGCGCCGCCGCCGCGAAAGGCGCCGACCGCCACAGCGCCCATGACGGCCGCGCCGAGGATGCCCTCGCGGTTGCCGCTGGATTCGATGGATCCGGTGGTCCAGGTGAAGAACTTCATCAGCACCGGCAGGGCGATCAGCGACAGCGCCAGCATCGCGAACGCCATCAGGAACGTCCGTGCGTCTTTCGTCTCGCCGATCATCGTGAACGTGGTCGCGTACAACGCCGCCGCTGCCGGCTTGTAGAAGATCAGCGCGAGCATCCAGCCGGTGACCTTGCGGAACCATGGCCGGGTTATCCTGATCAGCGCTCCGGAGGCGGCCAGCGGTAGCACACCGGCGAGAACTACAAGGGAAGCTTCGCGAAACAGCATCAGCACCGCTTGGATGGCGCCGAGCAGGATGGCGATGACACCAAGCACGATGACAAGCCCAGGGGACGCGCCGGTCAGTTGCAACGCCGAGGTGAGACGCTGACCGAACTGGCCACCGGTGGAGGCGTCCAGCACCCAAGAGGACCAGGCGTCACCCATCTTGACCAGCAGCGAGGCCATCAGAACGCCGATGGACGAGGCCGCCGCGATGGCCACAAGTCCGGAACCGATGTCGATCAGCGGATGGGGTTTGCGGGTCAGTGCCATCTTGCCGCCTGCGACGATAAGCCCCAGGACAGACACCGCCGCTGCGAACGGCATGGTCCAGCGCTGGAGCCGGGCGATGGCCGGTTCTACTGCCAGATCGGGCGAAGAGACCTTGACCCACCAGGAGGTGGTGTTCCCGACGACCCAAGCGATGCCGTCCTGGATCGACTTGGCGAGCTGACCCAGCATGCCATCGGTGACCCCGGAGGCCGCTGTGCCGACTAGGCTGTCAGTAATCACGCACAGTGGGGAGATCAGGGTGGGGCAGGACATCTACGCCTCACCCCCTCATCCCGACATCGAGCCGGGTATAGCCCTCCAGGGACGTCACCTGGGTAGCTGTGTTGCCCCAGTCGCCGCCCAGTGGTGCGACGACCCGCCAATCGCCGTCCTGCCAACGCACCTGGATTCGGGTCGACGCCCGCACCGTGCCACCGGACGGGGTGGGGCCGGCGCTGACGATATCGACCGTGGCGGCGTCGGGCGTGTAGCTCTGCCACCGGTATGCCTCGTAGACCACGTAAACGTCGCCGAGTGAACTCCCCGGTGGCAGCCCCGCTTCGGTACGGCTGCGCTCGTACAGGTCATGGGTCGCGGTCATGAGGGCCTGCTGATCCGTCCCGATCACCTGCCGGGTGATCGTCGGGTCGAAGACCGCAGGTCCCCACTGGGCGTTCGCCCGGACCGCGATGTGCAGCACAGCCAGTAGCGCACCTGGCTGCGTACGGGCGAAACCGGAGGCGAGATCGTCTCCTGTGGCGCGCGGACCGTCGGCCGCCGACAGCGGCAGCCGTACACCGTGATACTCCTGCCATCCGGTCGCCGACGCGGATGGTCTCGCTGGGCTCGGGACGGTGTCTTCGTCGCCGCCCGCGAGGACGATGATGCCCAGCACAGCCGCTGTCGTGGCCAGCCCAGCCAACACCAGATGCGTCCGCCTCATTTGAGGAACATCCCGACGATGCCCGATGCGGTGCCCGCCAGGCTCAGGCCACCCAGCACCCATGGGATACCGGAGGCGCCGTCGGCGGCGAAAGAGGAGCGGTTCTTGCGGCCGATCGCCATCTGCGCGGCACAGATGAACAACCCGCCGACTCCCGCGACTATCACCCCCCACTTGGCCCAGCCCAGGATCGTATTGATCGGCTGCTTCAGACCCGGCGGAGCCTGCGGCGGTGGATTCGGCACCGCCTGTACCAGGTCGAGAAACGTCGAGATCAGCATCACTGCCCCCTCACATGCGTTGCTGATTAACCCGTTTGGCACCCTCTGAGGTCGAGTGCGCTCGCCACACCTGCGCTGTAGCGGTTAGTAGCGTGATCGATACGGTAGGTGTAAGAATGACGGAGCGCAAGCAACGCCAGGCACCTCTATTGAGCGCTAGACCTGCAGATGAAGCCGCTAAAGCAGTCAACGGGGGGCATCTTGTCCGAGAGCAATCAACTACGAGGAGTGAGCGTGGCCGCGTCGTCGGGTCGTGACCCCGATGTGCTCACCACCAAGGAACTCGCCGTCAAACTTGGCCTGTCACCGCAGACGATCCGCCGGATGGTCAACGCCGGACAGATCCCGGCGCTGCGCACCGGCAAGGACTACCGCTACTCGTGGAACGCGGTCCTGGACATCCTGCGACAGCCGCATCCCATTCCGGAGGCCGAGGCTCGTGAACGCAACGGCGCCGGATACCGCGCCGACCGCCAGGCTCGAGCACAGGCGGAACGGATCCCGTGATCGCTTCTCGGTCCAGACGTGATCACGCGAATAGTGGTCGGGGGAGTGCTCGGGCTGCTGCTCCTGGTGCTGCCACTCGGTCTGATCTTTGTCACGGCGGAGGGGTCGTTGGGATGTGGCGCGGCCGCGGCTTATGACATTCCGCCGGATTATCTGTGGCTGTATCAGCAGGCCGGACGACGGTACGGCATCAGCTGGCAGGTGCTCGCCGGCATCGGCAAGGCCGAGAGCGACCACGGCAGGGGAGCCGCCACGGGCATCCGGTCGGAGGCCGATGCGGCGGGTGCTATGGGGCCGATGCAGTTCCTTGGTTCGACCTGGGCTTCCTATGGCGTGGACGGTGACGGCGATGGTCGGCGCGATGTCTACGACCCTGCGGACGCGATCTTTTCAGCCGCACGATATCTCAAGGCGAACGGCGCTCCAGATGATCTGTATCGGGCGATCTGGCACTACAACCACGCTGACTCCTACGTTCGCCAGGTCATGGTGTATGCCCGTGGCTACTCCGCCGAGGTCGGTGCTGAGTTTTGCTTTGATGCGGTATTGCCGACTGCGGTGGCCGGACGGGTGCTCGCCTATGCCCGGCAGCAGCTTGGCAAGCCGTACCGATGGGGCGCGGAGGGGCCAGGCTCGTTCGACTGCTCCGGCCTGGCCATGCGTGCCTACCAGTACGCCGGACTCGCTATCCCCCGTGTCACCTACCAGCAGTGGAAACACGGCACGCGCATCCCGGTCGGCCAGGAGCAGCCAGGCGACCTGATTTTCATGCGCATGGGACCTGCTGGCCCCCGTCATGTCGGCATTGTGGTCACCCCCGGCCACATGATCCACGCCCCCCGAACCGGAGACGTGGTCCGCCGCGCCTCCTACACCACGCGATCCGACGTCGTTGGATTCGTACGCTCAACTGTTTCGGGGGACCTCACATGAGACCGCTCAGCTTGATGGAGCTCCACCAACTCCCGGCTACCATCGACCTGCTCACCGCCGCCCGGGCCCTCGGCCTTGGCCGCACCAAAGCCTACGAACTGGCGAAGAGGGGCGAGTTTCCCTGTCGCGTCATCCGCGTGGGTGCCGCCTATATCGTCCCGACCGCCGAACTGCTCAGGCTGCTTGGGATGGACCCGCCGACCTGGCCACAGTGATTCAGCGCCGGGGAGCATGTCGTAGGGTGCTCCCGCGCCTTGCTCGGGACCACCTACTGGCGGATGCCGCGTCTATGCCGGTGGGTTTGGGGCGCGTGTTGTCATCGACGGGCGCGTGAACGGGTACGAGCGAGAGCATCCAGGGCGGTTTCGTCGGCATCGGGGAGGGTGTGGAGGTATTTCTCAGTGGTGGAGATGCTGCCGTGGCCGAGGCGTTCTTTTACGACCTGGAGGTCAGCGCCGCCGGCGAGTAGCCATGAGGCGTGGGCGTGGCGGAGGTCGTGCATCTTGACCTTGAACTCCAAACCTGAGGAAGCCAATGCGGGCCGCCATATTTGGTCGCGAAACCATCGGCGGGGAATATGGCCGTCGCTGTCCCATTGCCGCGCTTGGCGCGGGTCGTCCTTACCTGCTGCTCGTCGTTCTGCCCGGTAGACGGCATAGGCGTTCTTGCAGTGCTGGCAGCGGCACTTGCCTGCAGCGTATGCGCTGAGCGTGCCGTGTTGGTATCGCCGTCCGGCGGTGTTCGGTTCCGTCAGGCCCAGGTGCTCTGTCGGCTGCGTCTCTGGCTGCGGCGCGGGCTCTTCGGGGCGGTATACGAAGAGCAGGTCGTCACGCTTCAGCTTGTTGTCTTTGATGTGCTGCTTGAGCTTGGCGGCGATCTGCGGGGTGACCTTGAAGCGGCGGAACTCCCTGTCCTTGGGGTACTCCTTGATCAGGAACCGCTTGCCTTCGGGCTGGCACTTAGGGGTGATCTCGACGACCGTGCGGCTCACCGTTACGAGGCAGTTGATGAGTTCGAGGTCCTTGACGCGGAGTTCGATGAGCTCGCCCCATCGCATGCCTGTCTCGATGGCGGTCTCGGCCAGCAGGCGGGTCTCCTCGGTGGGCAGTGCGTAGTAGAGCTGGTCGAACTCCTCAGGGGAGACGATGCGCAGCGGCTTCTTCGGCACCGTGGGAGTCTTCACACCCTTGCATGGATGCAAGGCGGTGACCTGGTCGTTCAGCGCCGTGGTGAAGATGCCGCTGAGGATTGACTTGTTGAGCCGGATGGTGGCGGGGGAGAGGCCGCAGTCCTGCTGGTCCTTCACCCAGACACGTACGTCACTTGGGAGGATCTCGATCATACGCATAGGGCCGAACCAGCCCATGATGTGCGCGTAGATCGAGTATGTATACCCCTCGCGAGTCGTGGCCTCCATCATGTGATTCGGTAGCCACTCCATCTCGACATACCGCTGGAACGTCTGGCGACTTCGAGCGGCGTTCCCCAAACGACCTTCGGCGACCCGAGCTTCCGCAGCCTGCCAGGCTTTGTCGGCCGCCTTCTTGCTGGCGAAGGTACCGGCTGAGTGCCGCTCCCCGCGGATGTCACGGTACACAGCCGTATACCTGGTCTTGCCGTCTGCCCCGACTCGGGCATAGGAGTGGCCCATACATCCCCCTTGATCGTCCGTTGCTGGTTTGTTGCTGTATCCCGCGTCAGAGATCGAGATGCGACGACAGGCTTTGACAGCCGATCAAGCTGTCTACCAGCACTTTAGCCTGGATGACGCCTTCGGTGTGGGAGGGGATTGAACGCAATAACGCGACTGGGGGTCAAGGGGTCGCAGGTTCAAATCCTGTCGTCCCGACCGCGTTTTCGCAGGTCGGAAGCCTGATCACTTTCTGAGTGATCAGGCTTTTCTGCTGTCTGACCGTCATCTGACCGTGGTCTCGAGGCTGTCGGACTGTCCTGACCGCTGCCCGCCAATGCTGGCTGTGACCAGCGCGTCCGCGGTCAAGGCCGCCGCTCGTGCGCACGTGTTCAAACGGGTTTCCTGGTTTCAGTCAGTCATGCCAAGTCCTCAGAGATCTGACTGGCAGCTGCGCCAGGTCGTGACCCGCTGCCCGGCCCATCGCCGACCTCGGTTTCGGTAGCAGACGAGTCTCTATCCTGATCTTCATGCTCCCCGTGCCGACGCGGACGCTTCTCGCCGGACTGAGAAGCTCGGACGGAGGGCCGCGATCAAGTTCGTCATGATTCCGAACGGTGGCCGCGATCAGAGCTCGGGCCAGGTTTGATCACGAGGCGAAGATCATGGTCAGGCTGCGTCGTTCGGGCACGCCTGCCGGACATGACTTGGGGGGTCTACAGCGATCCGGTTGGCGGGCGTCTCCAGTTCATGGTGATGGAGTTCGTCGACGAGGCGGGCTCGACGGCATTGTGGCCGAGCACGGATCCCTGCCCGTCGGGTGGGTGACTTCGATAGGCGCGCAGGCCGCGGTGGTGCTGGAAGCCGCGCACCGCGAAGGAGATCCTGCACCGGGAGCTCAAACCGCGTCTAATCTGATGCTTTGCCGCGACGCCTCGGCGCAGGTGGTCGACTTCGGACTGGCCGCCATGCATGATCGCGAGCTGACGAAGCAGACCAGGTCTGGCCAGATCCTAGGCACCGAGTCGTACATGTCTCCAGAGCAGGTGGAGCAGAACGAACTCAGTGTCGCGTATCGACCTGTATTCGCTGGGATATGTGCTCTATAAGCTGCTCACCGGCCGGACGCTGTTCGCGCAGGGCCGGGCCGGGGCCGACACCTCGTTTACCCCGAAGAGGTCATTCTTCGATCCCGGCATCGCAGCACAATCCCCGGTCAGGGGCCAGGCCCGCGTGTCACGGGTCCTGCCTCATTTATTTATCTGGCCCTGATCTGACCCGGGACCAGACGTCACTCCCCACCTCTGGCCGTCAGTTCGGATGCTGGATCGGGCTGTTCCGGCATCGGCGAGTTCGTGGAGTTGAACTGTCGCGATTGGGTTCTATGCGGTGTGGCCAGCGTGGCGTCGGCACTCATCGTGAAAGTTCGACGGTTTGATCTACAACGTAAAGGCGCCGAAGTGGGCGCCGACATAGCCGTGCAGCTAAGGCCTCACGAAAGGCTGTCAAGATATCCGTTCCAGGCGTGACGGGAAGCTCTGATCGCCCGCAAGGCGGTGTACCACCACAAAGACGCCGGTGGGCAGTGTGACCTGGTCTCGAAGTGGGGCCCGGTATGTCTGTTCCGGATGAAGTTGACGGCAAGGACAGGCCCTGACCTGCGGCACGACACCTTGGTTCGGACGGTTTCCGGCGGAGTTGTTCAACTCTTTCTGTCGGCGAGAGGAAATCTAAGTCCCGGAGGGTGAACTGCCCCGGTTGGACAGTGAGCCGACCGCTCCACTGACACCGCGAGGTCGCGGCCACTGACGCTCAGGCGACTGACGACACTTGGCCGATGTCGCTGAGGCAATCGCTGCCGCCCGAGGCCGGAGCCGTGTTCGGTGCGACGCCCGACACTACGCGGCGGCCGGGGCGAGCTGTTCGTCGCTCCCTCTGCACGGCTCCGCAATGGCTTCGACCTGCATCTCGGGGCGACCACCACGAACGCGGGAAGCACCTGCAGTGATCCACAACTGATCCACAAGATCGGCCAGCGAGCATGGCTCGTGTACGACGATCAAGGAGAGGGTCACATGAACAAAAAGCGCACGGCTGTAATGATCATGGCTGCGTTCTTCACCGTCGGGGCAGCACAGCTCATCGGCGCCGGGTCTGCCGCAGCCGCGCCCCTGAACGGCGCAGGAGTGTCGTCGATCTACCCCGACCAAGACCCCATCGACTGCGATACCCATCCGCACCACTGCCGCTGATCCGGCGCTCGTCGTGCTCGACTAGGCACTGTCTCAAATTCGAGCACCGACGTGTTGGTGCCGTAGGACCGGCCGGGGGTTCTACCGGCGGATTCTGACCCACCTGAGCGAGCCCCGCTCCGCTTCCGCGAGCCGGAAACGGGGCGGGGCTCTCGGCTGCCGGCGGCCGGGGGAGCCGACTGCATGATCGTGCAGGACCACCGGAAACCCGGCATGGGAGCAGCAAGCGTAGCGGGCCCGCCGCCGCTCGATCGTGCGGGCGGTAACGTCCAGCTCCACTGCCTTGGCCTGCTGCCGCTCGGCCAAGCTCCGCCGTGACGGATCGAACTCCTCCCGTGGGACCGCATCGGTCGGAGCGTCCGGCGGCAGCCCGGTCTCCACCTCGACGATGTGCCGCCAGCGTTCCGCCTCAGCCAGGACCTCGGCGGGCATGGCATCCAGCAGCCCGAACGGCTCAACGGCAGGCGCAGCCCCGGCGCCGATGACCGCGAAGTCCGCCGCGGCCATCAAATGCCCCGCCAGCACCACCTGCTCGCCCGCCTCCGACCGCAGCCGGACCGACGTGCCGGCCAGCCCGACGACCTGATGCTCACTGCCGTCGAAGCAGACCCAGTCGCCCGGCCGCAGCACCGCCCGTTCCATCACTCACCCACCCAGGTCACGACCGAGTCCGGGTGCAGTGGCGCCGCTAGGTCCCTCTCCAGATCGTGTCGCCAGAGCAAGTCGAACAACACCGGCAAGACCGCGATCGGATCCCCAACCTTCTCGGCCCCCGCCATCAGCCCCGTCGGCTCGCAGAACGGCTCGCGCAGCGCGCTGGCAACGCCCGGCAGCCGGTGGCGGGGGATGGCGGTAGCCAGCCAGCGCACGTTCGCCACCTTGATGGCGTCGGCCGCGCCGACCACCCGATAGTCCCAGCCGACCATCTCGCAGGCCGACTCGGTCGCGGCGAACTTCATCGCATCCCGAGGCCGGATCCGCTCCAGCGGACGGCAGTCCAGCACCAGGCCGCCGCCGCCGTCGGCCAGCCGGGCGAAGTAGTCCGGCGCGTGCGAGATGCCCTTGCCCCGCTCGCTCGTCCAGAACAGCCAAAAGGGCTGGGCGGCGATGCCGACCAACAGGGGTTTCTGACGCGTTCTCCTTGCCTGCGTTGCTGTCAGGTCCGCTGCATGGTTTCGGGGGAATCCGGCGTGACCTGCGGCTCGACAAGTTAGTCCGGACGGGGGGCTCATGGTCGTCCGGACTAACTTGTCGGTTTCTGCTGTCCGTTCCCAGATGATCTGGTTCAGCTCCTGGCCCGCGCTCACAACGCGATGGGGCGATATTTGAGATCCGCTACCGGCACCTCGGGGCGATGTCCCCCGTCGATATGTCCGCGCGTTCGGGGGCACGGCCAGCGCGGCCAACGCGACTCCGAGCCGTCGTTCCGTCGCGAGGGAGCGGCCAACGTGCCAGGATGAATCACGTCAAGCCGTAACTCGCGTGGGCCGGTATCGCAGGGCGACCGCCCCCGACCGGAACTCACGGCGGTCCACGGGCTCGAGCTGGATGCGCTCGCGCAGACCGGCGAGCAACGTCGGCCCGTGTCCGGCAAGGACCGGCTGCACAAGGAACTCGTACTCGTCGATCAGTCCCAGATCTGCCAACGCCAGGGGGAGCGTCACGCCACCCACCCACAGGCCCTCGCCTGACTCCTGCTTGAGCCGCTGAACCGCTTGCCCGAAGTCGCCTCGCACCAGCTCGGCATTCCAATCGACCGCGCTCAGCGTGCTCGACACAACGTACTTCTTCGCCCGGTCGATGGTCTCGGCGAACGGGATCTGCCACTCATCCATCCAGTCAGGCCACGTGTCCGTGGCCGGCTTCCGCCACGCCGACTCCATCATCTCGTAGGTCACCCGGCCGAATAGCAGGGCATCGGCTCGCTCCATCTCAGCGGTCCAGTAACGCATCGACTCCTCGTCCGGGGGGAGCCCTGCCTCGTGATGGCAGCAGCCGTCGAGCGTGACGTTGATCGAGTATCGAAGTGGTCTCATCTCGTTGCTCTCCCTTGATGCGCGCAGCGCGTTTTCACCGGACGTCTACTTAGACGGCTGTCGGCGCCATTTCTCATCGGCGCCCGATCCCACCTACTCAACACCGTCGTGATGCGAACCAGACCGCAGACTGAGCGCGCGACCGATTCGGGCGCTCGGGGCGTTCAGGTTCGCAACGGGACGGCGCTCATAACGCTCGACTTCGATGCACGGTGCCACGTCACCTACCGTCGGCTCAGGGCCAACGACGAACGTCGCAAACGCTGCCTGACGCGGCACTAGCTGCGATAACGCCAGCTTCTACACACTTCTCGGCATCCGCGAGGCCATCCACCACGCCGGCGGCAGCCTCATCCTGGCCAATCCCAGTCCACCCGTCGAACTCGCACTGTCTCGAAGCGCCCTGCGAGACCTACTGCCCCTCCACGACATCCTCGCCAAACAGCCACCGCCCGGCCACCCAGACAGCCCGGAGTGACGTCAAAACTCACCGACATTGATCAAGGAATCGGCCCCCAACCGCCTCCCGAAGTCAGCGACAAACGCCGCGAGCATGTCGTGGAGCTGGGCGCCGGTGACATGCCGGGTGATCTTGGATTTGCGGCTGGGCAGGTCCATGCCGTCGAACGGGTTGCGCTGCGCGGCCTGGGCGCGGAGGAGGTAGCGGTACCAGCTGGACAGGGCCGACAGGCGGCGTCGGCGGCTGCCGTTGGCGTATCCGGCATGGCGCATGGCTGCGGCGAAGGCGTCGGCTTCGATGAAGCCGACGTCGCTCAGGTCCAGGCCGCGGGCTTGGATCCACCACAGCCACCAGGAGGCCTCCTTGATGTAGGCGTCCTGGGTGGCGGGGGAGGAGCGGCGTTCCGACAACAGCCAGCCGCCGGTCGCGGCCAGCACCCGGTCGGTGGCGCCCGCGGTGCGCAACAGGGCGGCCAGGCCGCTCGCGTCGCGGGCCGGCGGCGCGGTGCCCATGGCCGGCAGCTGAAGCGGGAGCGCGCCGATGGGGATGAGCTCGGCGAGCACCCCCTGGTCATCGTCGTCGTCAAGGCCGGCCGGCGGCTCCAGCACGATGACGCCCGAGGCGGTCAGGGCCTCCAGCCCACGGGCCACGCCGAGGTCGGCACGGGACCTGTCGTGCTCGTCGGCCGCACCCGGGACTGGGCTGTCGGGGGCGGTCATTCGCACCACCAGTGGGTGGCAAGCCCGCGCTCGACCCGTTCGATGGCGTCGTTGCGGTTCTCCACCCGCTTGCGGCTCCCGTCCGTGCCCAGCCGCACGAAGTACTGGCGCAGCCTACGGACGACCGCCTCCCCGGCGCTGTCGCCGACGGCCGCCAGGCCGGCCGTCGGCGGACGCGGCCGGTAGCCGGGGAAAGAGCCTCGCAACTGCTCGTAGCGGGCGGCGATCTGATCGACCGCTCCGCGATCACCGACGATGGCGGCGATCTCGGCCCAGCTGCGTCCCTCGGACCGGGCGCCGTCCAGCAGGTACAGCTCGCGCTGGTCGAGGCTAGTGCGCGCCGAGGGCAGCAACCGCAACGCGTCGTCGATGTCGGCGGGCGCGGCGGGGATGTGCGGGCCGAGCGGATCTAGGCGCTCCATGGCCAGCGCGGCCGCGACCCGCTCGACCGCGGTGAGCGCGGGCAGCCCATAGTCGGCGTCGGTGCGAGCGAGGCGTTGTTCGACCAGGTCTCCGTGCCGATCAGCGAGCCTGCGGCGGACGGCCTGCTGCTCGGCCGCCAGCGCGCGCTCCTGCCGCAGGGTGTCCTCGCTCATCGCGCGACCCGCCCGGCCACCGTGATGACGAAGGAGCCCAGGTTGTCGCCGAGGCCGTGGTGCAGGTGGCCGCCGGTCAGCTCGCCGTGGGCGTCGATGCGGACGTCGATGCGGACGTCGACGAACACCGTGGTGTACCCGTGGAAGCGGGCGTAGGCGTGGATCTCACGCGCCACGCGCGCGTCTGGCAGCGTCGGCCTGTTCATCGCGGCTCCCGCTGGTCGGGGTCGTGTCTGACGTCGCCGCGGTCAGCCTCCGTCGTGCCGTTCGGGGCTTGCTGAACTCGACGGTTGAAGTCACGGATCTCAGCTGCCGCTTCCTGGTCCAGACGCCGCCGCGCAGGGATCCCCAGGAGGGCTTGGCCACGCAAGAAGCTGATCAGCCAGACGGCGACCTTGTCATTGGCCGGAACGTTGCGGCCGTTGATCCAGTCGCTCCACGACGAAGACGGCACCCGCAGCTGCGGCTGCCGTGCTTGTGCCTGCGTATGGATCGCCTTTTGAGGGGGTGAGCCTGCCGCCGCGTGCAGCGCCCTCAGCGCCGCCGCGTACCGGGCTGTCGCGTCCTCGGGCTCGCTCACCCTCGCACCCCTTCGCGATCCGGATCAGGATCCGGATCGGAACCTGCCGGAAAACTCGTCCCCGCCGATATCCCCGAGATCTCCTAGCCTGCCTGGCCGCTCACGCGGGTGGAAGCAAAAGCCGAAAAACCCTCCGGACAGGCTCAATCACGGGCAACGCCCCAGGCACCGAAACCAGGGCCCGCCCAAGGAGAACCCGCTCATGATCGACCGCCCGTTCCTGCGCCGCCTGACCCGCACCGCGCTGGCCGCCGCCGCGGCCCCCATCACCCTGGCCATCTGGTGGATCACTCACCGCTGAGCCCACCACCACGCCCGGCTCCCGCAGCCGCTGCGGGAGCCGGGCCGCGCGCCGCCAGCACCCACGCGCCTTCAGATGGATTCGGTACCGGAAGCGCCCAAGGGGCAGTCGGCTGCCCTGCGTTTGACGGAGCGGGGGTGCCACGGTTCATGCTGTCCGGGTCCGGCCGGCCGCGTGGGCGACCCGCTCGTGGAGCTCGACGAAGGGATCCACCCCAACCCACCAAGTCATGGCGCGAGCGTACGCCGCTCACGAGCTGAATCCCATCGGCCAAGGACACCAGCGTCTTCAGGGCTTCTATCTCGCGCCTGGGGGTCGAGGTTGTCCGGGAGCCCGACCGCCCCGCAGAAGGCCGCCGACCGCCGCAGCGCCCACATGAGCGCGACCGTCCAGGCTGAGGCCCTGCCCCCCGACCAGCTCACCGCGATCCTCGCCGGCGCCCTCGACCGCCTGGTCGACCACAACATCCTGCGCGCCGTGCTACAGCAGTCGGCCCGCGAACGCCACGACCTGCTGGCGTGGGTCGACCACGCCTGACCCGGCAACGGCGCTCTCAGGAAGCGGCCCTACTGCTCAGGGGCAGGCGCGATCCCGAGGACGGCCACGACGCTGAGGTCGGCCTGCGCCGAGCAGGTGGCTCTCAAGCTCGACAACGCTTTGTCCCGCCAGCCCCTGGCCTTCGACGCCAGCCTGGGGATCTCGTGCCCGGCCTAGGCCCAAATGATCTATCTAAACGGCATTGGCCTCCTGACGTGATAAAACGCCATGGAAACGGCTAGCCGAGCAGGCGGTGAAGGCGATCACCAGCAGCCAGAACGGGCGTCGCCGCACCGCGGCCTTGACGATCGCGGCGCGGTCGGCCCCGGACGCCGCGACCCTGCGCCGCGCCCGCGGATAGGCGGTGCTGCGAGCCCTCAGCGGCATCCTCATCGGAGACGCCGGCGTCCACGGCCGCCCCAGGCGGCAAGCCCACCTGGGGCCCACCTGCCCACGCCGCACTGCGACGCCTCACCACAACGGCGCATCGCTGATCAATCGCTTCCCCACGCGCTCGAAGACCATTGCGCCGGGCCGCGGACGCCGTTGCCGTCCCGGCCACCGGAAACAGCCGTCCCGGAAACGGGGGTCGTATCCGGGACGGCTCGGAGAGCCTCCCCTCGGAGGCTGTGACCTGCGGCGCTCGTTGGCCAGAAATCTGCAACATCATCTGGCCGCATGTCACGGACTGCGGCACCACCTCACCGCTTGATCAACCCGATCCCTCGGAAGGAACCGCCCCCGCGAAAGGACCCGAGATCGCGGTTCTACCAGTCGTCGGGGTTGGCTCGCACCTGGCTCATGTCGCCTGCCCGGAGTGCTTTGGCCGGGGCGACAAACCGCAAAATGCCCCCGTCGCCCCACTCCCACATGTCGGTGCCGGCGAGAGTGAGCAGGTGAGCATAAGGCTCCTCCTGCGACAGCTCCTGCAACAGGTCAACGCCGTAGCTGCGGATCGGCGGCCAGCCGAACGCCTGATTGCTTATGCCACCCCACTCGATGCCTTGCTCGTCCACGCAGTACTGCGGCCAGGCATCCTCGCCGAACTTGTCGACCACCAGCCAGCCGGGATTCACGCGGTAAAGCGATGACCGCTCGATCTCGTCTCCGTAATCGAGGGTGCTGAGCACCGGATCGCAGTCGTAGGACGAAGCGGAGGGCAAAGTGACGGCAGGGTTGGCGTGCATCCGAACCCGGTCGAACCTCGGGGCCGGATCCGGTGCCGGGACCTCGACCGCGCGTTGCGGGTCAGCAGGCACGACCCGGCATACCCGCGGATCGTCATAGCTGAAGCTGCCGGCATCTTTCGGAACCTCCCTGGACCCGGTCCATGGATCCAAGAAGAAGAAATTGAGCAGCGCGGACCCGGTCGACAGGATCTGATCACCGAGCCACGGGCCGAGCGCGTCGACATCGAGCACGGCATACAGGCTGAGCGGCACACCCGCGTACACAGGCCACTGTGTGCCTGGCTCCAGCAGCGCCGGGCCGCCCCACCGGCACAGCCCAGTCGCCGCGGCATCCTCATCCGCAGGCTTCAGATCGAACCCGGGCCGCGCCAACGCCGCCAGCTGCCCCCCCACGTGCTCCCCCAGATGTTCAACGCACAGCTCACGCACGCCGGACAGCACCTCTTCATACCTCACCCGACCATGAAAGCATCACAATGCCCCTGAAGATCACCAGTTCCGAACGTTTCAGACCAGGGAAGGCCAAGCCCCCGGCCCCCGCCGGCAGGCACACGGTGCACAACGACCCCGTCCAGACCGTAACTGTCCAGCTCAGCTGCTTCGGCGGGCGGGTCGACGTGGACGCCTTGGCCGGGCCGGTCGACGCGCGGCGCCGCCGCCGGGGTGCGGGGTTTCGTCGCTCGCCGGCCCGCCTGGTCGCCCAGTCGAGGCAGCCGGCCAGGATCGGCCGTGGTTGAGCAAGATCTCAACAGATCCTCAACACGCGCTCCCCTACCTTTCGGTCATCAACTCGGATCAGGGGAGGGGACACCATGATCGGTACGATGAAGGTGCTGGTGGGGGCCGCGGCGCTGGCGGGCGGCCTGGCGGTGGCGAGCGTACCCGCCCAGGCGGCGGCGGGCCCGATCAACTACTCCTGCGGACCCCGCATCGATACCCCGCGCTCCGGCGGGCAGGTCGACCGCGTCAGCGGTTACAACGTCAGGCTCTTCATGAAGGCCAACGCCTACAGCGGGCAGGACATCTATTTCGTCAAGGGCTACGGCCTGCGCCCGGGCGACAAGGTCTCGCTCGACTGGTCCGACACCAAGGGCCGCACCTACCACGCCTGCCACGGCACGGTCCACCGCGGCCGCACCGGCGCCCAGACGTGGGCCATCAACGACCGGGGCGGGTACCGGAGCTTCCGCGCCTGCGTCAAGACGCGCGGCTCCTGGCACTGCACCTACTGGGGCGTCGGCTCCTGACCTTAAAGCCGCTGCGCGGAGCAAGATGGCCCCCCACTCGGGTCGGCGTCACCAGGGGCAAGGTAACTCTTTGTGACTGTCGTGACGCTGCGTGATTTGCAGAAATACTCGGTTGAGCTGCGGGAACGGGCTTAGCGTACGTTTTCGTTCCGCCACACTCTGACCCCGAATTCTTGATCGTCCGGCCCGACCAGTCATAGGAGGCGAACAAGGCCGCGTCGACCTTGACCTGCCCAGCCATGAACTCCACCGCCGGGCGAGGCACGTCCTCCCGGCGAGGGAACCGCGCCTCCAGCTCGAAGAACTTGAGCATCAGCCCGAAGCCCAAGCGCGTGGCCCCGGACTTGTTCGCCAACAGGGCGAGCTCCTCCTCATCCAGTGTCCAGCACTCGATCAGGTCTTCCAGCTCCCACTCACGTCTCACGTCCGCACCTTTCTCCCGATCTCCACCGAAGGCCGGAAGAAGGATGCTTTGTAACCGAGTCACTACCGACTGGTATGTCCGAGCCGTGATCGTCACGCAGTGAACCCGCGACGGGACTTAAAGTTACTTTTCCCCTATGTCGGAGCTGGTCACCCCCTCGCCATCTACCCGAACAGCGATCACGCAGAGTTACTTTGCCCCTGGTGACGGCGACCCGAGTGGGGGGCCATCCTGCTCGTGGCGGTGCGCTCGCGCGCGCGCCGGACGCCAACGCCAACGAACGATGGCTGCGGGCCCGCTGCCGAGGACAGTAGGACAGGTCCGGCCAACCTCGCACTGGAACGTTCCCACCTGGGCGTTTGCGGCCTTTCGCAACCTGGCCACGTGAAGCGCAGGCCGATCCACTCCGGCCACGGGGGGCCTGCTGTCTCGTCAGCAGCTTTCGGCCTCTCAGGTTCGCTTCGCTTGTAACAGTCACTCGGCGAAGGAGTATGGGAAGAAGATCCGAAAGATCAATCTCAGCGCTCGGCGACGCGCGGGGACAGAAGCCGGGACGGTTCCTGATCCCCCGTGAGAGCTACCGCGATGTCCGTTCCAGGGGGATGGCACGCCCGGCTCTGATCCCTAACCTCTGTTAAGCCGCGGAAGACACCGCGGAAATTGATCGAAAGGATCGCGATCGTGGCGTCCGCGGAGCACCCGGAAAGTACTGTCCCGCAAGCCGGCCTCGCTATGGGCCGCGGCCGGTTGCGCAGGTTCCGGTTCCCTGTCCTGCTGGTTGCGTTGTTCGGTGTGATGGTGGTGACGGGCGGGATCAACCAACTCGTCTCGCCTGTCCCTCTCCTCGCTCTGCCGGTGGGCGTCGGCCTGGCCATCGCCGCTGTGGCCTGCTACCGATGGTTGTGCCGGGCCGTCGAGCTCCGGCCGGACATCCCCGAACTCGGTAAGACGGGCCGATGGTCCCAGCTGCGGCGCGGGACGGTGCTCGGGTTGGCCCTGTTCGCAGGGTTGATGGTGCTGATCGCGGTGTTCGGTGGCTGGCAGGAGGTGTCCTGGGGTTCCTTCGGCGGCTTCCTCGGCACCGCGGGCCTGATGGCGAGCGTCGCCGTCGCCGAAGAACTGCTGTTCCGCGGGGTGGTGTTCCGCATCATGGAGGAACGTATCGGCACTGTGATCGCCCTGGTCGTATCCATGCTGCTGTTCGGTGCGATACACCTGGTCAACGCCAACGCCACCCTGTGGGGCGCGCTCGCGATCGCCTTGACGGGCGGAGTCATGCTGGCCGCCGCCTACGTCGCCACCCGCTCGCTGTGGCTGCCCATCGGCCTGCACTTCGCCTGGAACTTCACCCAAGCCGGAATCTTCGGTGTCACGGTCTCCGGATCGGCCGTACCGCCCGAGGGCCTGCTGAACATAACGCTGTCCGGCCCGTCCGCGTTGACCGGCGGCACCTTCGGCCCCGAGGCCAGTCTTTTCGCGCTGCTGGTCTGCATGGTGCCCACGATCCTCCTGCTGCGGCGGGCCGCCCGCACCGGCCAGATCCGGCCTCGCCCGAGCCGCGTCAAGCTCTCCGCCTGACCGGAACGACGCCGGCCGCAGGAGCCGGCGCCGCATCAACCTTGATCGGCGGAGACCAATCCCACGCGATAGGCGAGAACGACCGCCTGTACACGGTCCCGCAAGTCGAGTTTGGCCAGGATCCGCGACACATACGTCTTGACGGTCTCGGCGCTGATGGACAATCGTGCGGCGATCTCCGCGTTGGACAGGCCCTCAGCGAGCTGTTCGAGTACTTCCAGCTCCCGCTGAGTCAGTGCCCGCACGATCTCCTGCAGGGCCGTCCGGGAGGAGTCGGTGGGGCGCAAGCGCTCGGCGAAGCGGCCGATGAGGGCACGGGTGGCGGCGGGCGCGAGCAGGGAATCGCCGCGCGCGATGGTGCGTACGCCGTCCACCAGTTCTTTCGGCCGCGCGTCCTTGAGCAGGAACCCGCTGGCGCCTGCCCTGAGCGCTTCGTAGGCGTACTTGTCGACGTTGAACGTGGTCACCACCAGCACCTTCACCGGATCGGCGACGCCGGGCCCGGCCAGTTGCCTGGTGGCCGCGATGCCGTCCAGGATGGGCATCCGGATGTCCATCACGACGACGTCCGGCAGCAGCCGCCGGGCGGCCTCGATCGCCGCGCGGCCGTCCGCGGCCTCGCCGACGACCTCCATGTCGGGCTGGGCGGAGAAGACCGTGGTGTAGCCGGTGCGCACCAGCTCGTGGTCCTCGCAGATGAGCACCCGGATCGGCGTACTGGTCATGCGGTGCTCCTGGACGGGATGAGGGCCCGGACGCTGAACCCGCCCTCGGGCCGCGCGGCGGCGGTCAGCTCACCGTTCAGCATGTGTACGCGCTGGCGCAGCCCGTCCAGCCCTCGTCCCCCGGACGGCACGGCGGGGCCTTCTGCGTGAGCGATCCCGTCGGTGGTCACCTCGATGTCGATGTGGCCGGCGCGGTGGTGGACCGTGACCCTGGTGGGCTGGCCCGTCGCGTGCTTGACGGCGTTCGTGAGGGCCTCCTGAACCACCCGGTACGCGGCCAGCTCGACGTCGATGGGCCGGGGCAGGCGCTCGCCGTGCTCGGTCAGTTCGACGGGCTGGCCGGACATGCGGACCTGTTCGACCAGGTCGGCGACACTGCCGAGGGCCGGCGTATGGTCCGTGAGCGCGGCGTCGCCGGTCGCCTCCAGCACACCGAGCAGATACCGGAGTTCCGTCAGCGCCTGCCGGCCGGTGTCGCTGATGGCGGCCAGCCCTTGCCCTGCGCGTTGCGGTGCGGTGCCGACCAGGAACTGTGCCGCGTCGGCCTGCACCACGATGGCGGTCACGTGATGGGTGACCACGTCGTGCAGCTCACGGGCGATGCGGGCGCGTTCGTCGGCGCCGGCCGCCAGCACGGCGAGCCGCCGCCGTTCGGCCTCCTCGGCCCGCCGTCGGCGCATCCCGGCGCCGGCCATCCAGAGCACCACCAGAACCAGGTAGAAGGCGAGGAAGTCCCGGTTGGGGGATCCCAGCTGGCTCAGGACGATCGCGAGCGCGGCGTAGCCGGCGCTCACCGCCGCCGCGAGCGTGCGACGGTGCCGGGACTGTTGGGCTCCGGCCGTATACAGGGCCAGGTAGAAGCCGATGCTGGCGAACGTCTGCGGATAGCAGAGCGCCTGATGAACGGCGAAGGCGGCGCCGATGACGGCGAGGCAGGCCGCCGGGTGACGGCTGCGGAACGCCAGCGGCGCCGACTGCGCCACGGTCAGCACCACCGCCAAGGCGTCGGCCGGGCGCTTCGGCAGGTCACTGAGCTGCGCTCCAATGACGGACAGCGTCGGTACGAATGCCAGCGCAGTGAGCGTCGCCGCGAGCGCGCCGTCCTTGACCGAGGCCTGCTGGGCTCTCCACCACGCCGACCATGAGCGGACGGCCAGGGGAACGCTCATCGGTGTAGTCTAACGGCCCTCTGCCTGTACCTGGCGGCCTCAGCACCTTTCACCACCGAGCGCGGGCAGCAGGCCGCAGCGCCGGCGGGCGACCCTGACCGTCCAAGCGGGTCTGATCGCGCTTGCCGTACAGCCGCCGAGGCCACATCGTCGAGCACTAACCCGAGCCAGGGCAGCGGGCATAACGGGCAGATTCCAAAGGCCTACCGAGAGGGGCAAGAAGATCAACTAGCGGCTCTGGGGCTCCCCCGCTCTCCAGTGACCTGGGAAACCAGGCTCGGCGGCTTCCTCGCCGCTCTGCTGATCTCCACGATCGCCGCGCTCGCCGGAGTCTCCGGTGCCAAGGCGGCGGACCTCTCCGTCGTGGCACCGCGCCGGGAACCCTCCCATCAGCGGGCGGGAGGGGCCGTAACGCTGGTGATGGGCCCGACTAGGAGATCCTTCGCGGATCGTACGAACTCTGTGACGAGTGGGTTCGTGTCCGCGGTCCGGGTGGCTACGACGATCTGGCAAGGCTCGATCCCGCAACGGTGACCAGGCCGGGGCGCAGGGTGTAGCGCCGGTCGCCGGCCGGGACGATGGCGATGGCGGTGCCGTCGGTGATGGCCTCGAGTTTGTCCTCGTAGGTCTCGGCCAAGGTAGGACCCACCGGGGCGGGTTCGCTGCCCGATCGGGGTTCGAGCCGCCAGAAGGTGGTCCATTCGACGCCCATCCCGGTACAGCCCGCGTCGGGCGACCACATCCCGAGCAGCCTGACCACCGCACCCGGCGAACCATGGTGGTCAACGCACTAGCGGGGGTAGATGAGCGAGTGCGTCGCCTCAAGCCAGTCAGCGGCGATGTCCGTCCCCGTGATTCGGCCGATCAGCGTCAGGACGGAGCTGATGCTCTCGCCCTCGTCCACGCGATCCTCGATGACGTCGTCGCCGCTGGTCTGGAAGCGCAGCCCTTCCATGAGGTGGTCGAGCGCGTGCGGATCGCTCCCGTGTACGGGGTCGGGCCAGGTGGGCTGGAAGGCGACAACCACCTCCCCGTCCTTCAGATACTTGAAATGGTCATGGCCGCCCATATCCATACTGAAGCAGAGCGCCTCCCGCCCGCCCGCCGTCAACGGCAGCAGGAAATCGTCGTCGGTCGGCCCCGGAATGATGCAGGTCCACCCTCCGGCCTCGCCCACCCAGGTGGGCCCGCCTTCCTCACTGTTGTCGAGCAATTCGTTCAGGTGGCTCGGCGTGCTGGTGACGAGGTCCAGGGAGAAGGCCTCGGCGACGGCGTCGCGATCCATTCCTTTGACCCAGAGGGCGCTGAATCCCAGCGTCCAGAGGTCCATCTCGTCATCGAGTCCCTCGGTGAAGATGGTCGAGACCAGGAGATCGTGCAGGTGCGTCGGCGACTGCATGCTCACCTTCCGATGGTGGAGAAGCCGGGAGAGGGCGAGGCCCTCTCCCGGCTATGACGTTATGACGGTGGTGCGCCGTTGCGGATTCTGACCCAGAAGGCATTGGACGGCCAGTTGCCCGCGCCGCCTTCGAGCTGGCCAGAGGTGAAGACGCGGTAGCGGGCGTAGAAGGCCGCCAGGTCGCGTCCTGCGGCTTGGTTGTGGTCTGTGCTCACCTGACGAAGTGAGGCGTTGAAGGTGGGCGTCCAGACGTTGTTGATGAGCTGGCCTTCGACTGGCGTGTTCAGGAGGAGCAGATACGGCGGCTGCGGTGCAGGATCTTCAAGGCGGTTCAGGAGGGGGACTGGCCCAAGGCCAGAAGCCTCCAGAA
>NZ_JBEYZF010000045.1:0-45554 GCF_040645915.1 Nonomuraea sp. NPDC046570
GCCGTAGTAGAACGCCTCGCCGAGGCCGGTGCCGTTGTTGTCGGCAAGGCCCAGACCTATGAGTTCGCGATGGGACCGGGGACCGTCTATCCCTTTGGGCGCACGCGCAACCCTTGGGATCTGGATCGGGTAACCGTCGGCTCCAGTTCCGGCAGCGCCGCCAGCGTGTCCGCGTTGATGAACTACGCCTCCATCGGCACCGACACCGGCGGCTCCATCCGAGGCCCGGCCTCCGGCTGTGGCATCGTCGGCTTCAAACCCACCTACGGCCGCGTCAGCCGTTTCGGTGTTCTTCCTCTGAGCTGGACCCTCGATCATGTCGGCCCCCTGACCCGCGATGTCCTCGACGCAGCACTGGTGACCAGCGCCATCGAAGGACCCGACACTCGCGACCGCGGCACCGCCGCAATGGCACCCCTCGACATCCCCGCCATCGCCACAGCGGATCTCACCGGCCGGCGCATCGGCATCCCGGACACCTTCTTCTTCGACGGCGTCGACCCCGAGTTCCAAAGCGCCTTCACCGCCGCCGTCGAACAGCTCAACGCCGCGGGCGCGGTCCTCGTCCCCGTCACGATGCCGTCACTGGACGGGCCGCTCGCGGCACATTCCGCGATCGTCCTCGGCGAGTCGTACTCGGTCCACGAGGAACATGTCCGAACCCACCAGGACACCATCGGACCCTCCGTACGCGACCGCATGGCACTGGCCAGCTCCGTCACCGCCCGCGACTACCTACGCGCCCAACGCCTACGCACCGTCTTCGCCCAACAGTTCCACCACGCCCTCACCCACGTCGACGCCATCGCCACCCTCACCTCCCCGACCGTCCCGCACCGCTTCGACCAGCTCGCGCCGCAGGCCCACGGGCCGCATCACAAACTCGCGGCGCACAACCGGTTCACCAGGCTGCCGAACCTGCTCGGAGCACCCGCCATCTCGCTGCCCTGCGGCTTCACCAGCGCGGGACTGCCCATCGGCCTCCAACTCATCGGACGACCCCACCAGGACCAGACCGTCCTCGAAACCGCCAACGCCTACCAGCACGTCACCGACTGGCACCTGAAGTCGCCCGCGGGGGTGTTGCCCTAGGCGCCGACGCCTCACGGCCGGGACCCGCCTGGTCCGGGCGCACCTCGCGGCTCCGAACCCTCCCGCCGGGCTTGGGTATCGTCCAGAGGTCAGGAGTGGGAAGAACAGGGGGCTCACATGACGCCGGTGTCAGGGGTGATCGAGCGCGGTCGGCTCGTCGACCGTCTGCTGTCGCCGGACGCCCGACCGCTGACGATCATCCACGCGGGCCCCGGCTACGGGAAGACGACCCTGCTGGCCCAGTACGCGGCGGCCCGCGCCGGGAGCGCGGCGGTGCTGCGGCTGCCCACCGCGGGCGCCGATTCCCGCTCGCTGCTGACCCGGCTCGACCACCTGCTCGCCAGGCACCGGGAAGGGCGAGCCCCGGACAGGCCCGCGGCGATCGTCATCGACGACTTCGACCGCGTCGACGACGCGGGAACCGCCGTGGCCCTGCTCAACTGGCTCGAATTCCAGTCCGGGGTGACCGTCGCCCTCGCCACGAGCCGCCAGCCCAACGCCCCCATCGGCCGGCTCAGAGCCAACCGGGCCATCGACCTGATCACCTCCGCCGACCTCGCCTTCACCCCGGCCGAAGTCCGGCAGTTCCTGCGGCAGCAGGGATACGACGTGCGCAACGAGGTCGTGAGCGAGGTGACGCGACGCTCCCAGGGCTGGCCGGCCGGCCTGGTCCTCGCCACCAGCCCCCGGGACCTGCCGCCCCACGAACTGGTGACCCGCCTGTCGGGCAGCCACTGGGACTTCATCGAGTACTTCACCGACGCCCTCGCCCACCACGGCCCGATCGACATCGACCGGCTCAGCCGCCTCGCGGTGCTGGAGACGCTCTCGGCGGAGACCTGCCGCGCGATCGACGGACCGAGCAGCGCGTGGAACACGATCTCACAGATGGCGCGAGACGATTTCTTCACCCGGCCCGTCCCCCGGCGCGGGCACCGGGTGCGCTTCCACCCGATGTTCCGGGAGTTCCTCCTGCACCGGCTGCACAGCGAGAGCTCCGCCGAAGAGGTGGCCCAGGTCCAGGGGCGGGCGGCCGAGGCCCTCGTCTCCTGCGGTGAACCCAGCCAGGCCGTCGGGCACTTCCTCAAGGCCGGACGGCCCGGCGAGGCGGCCCGGTTGCTGAGCTCGATCGGGTTCGGCGCCATCGACCAGGTCGAGACGGCCGACCTGGAGAGCTGGACCCTCGCCCTGTCCGGCAGCCAGGTCTACGAGTACCCCTGGCTGTCCGCCCTGGAGGGACGCCTGCGCCGCCTGCGCCTCGACTTCGACGGCGCGCTGGTGGCCCTGAGCCAGGCCCGGTTCCGCTTCGAATCGGTCGGTGACGTCGACGGGGTCGCCTGGACGACGAGCGAGATCCACCAGGTCGGCTACGCCGACTTCTCCTACGCCGAGTCGATTCGGGCGACCGAGAAGGCCATGCGGGACGACAGCTACTCGGCCGCCGCCCGTACCAGCCTCGCCGCCCACCTGTGCTGGATGCGCTGCGAGGCCGGGCCCGCCGACGCCGCGATCGCCGCCGGGGAGCAGGCGCTGGCCGCGGTCCACCACATCGAGGGCGCCGACCCGCGCCGCGGCCTGCACGCCCGCGCCAAACGGAACCTCGCCCTGGCCCGGCTGCTGCGCGGCCACCCGCAGAGCGCCGCCCGGCTGCTCGACGAGAGCGAGATCGCGACGCTCGGCGAGGACAACGGGTGGGCCGCGATCATCCAGGGGATGGCCCTGCACCTCACCGGCAACGACTACGGCGCATGGACCGCCTTCGACGCGGTGCTCAAGGCCGGAGCCCACCGCAACTCCATCCAGTGCCAGTGGGCCCATCAGTGGCGCGGCAACCTGCTGCGCTCGCAGGGCGACGTCAAAGGCGCGATCGAGGCGTACGGCAAAGCCGGCCGGATCGCCACCGTCGACCACATCGTCATGCTGCTGCGCTCCGATCACGGCGCCCAGACGCTCGACGAGACGGCGCCGGAGCAACTGGAGGCGAGCGACCTGGTCGTCGACCGCGGCGGAGCCGAACTGGTCCGGGGACTGCTCCTGCTCGACAGCGAGCCCGAAGCCGCCCTGCGGGCGCTGCGCCGGGCTGAGAACATCTTCGACGACGCCGGCTTCACCCACCACGCCCGCTCCGTGACCGCCTACCGGGCCATGGCGCTGGAGCGCTCCGGGGCGCACGAGGAGGCCGAGCGCCTGCGGTCGCAGGTGACCGGATGGCTCATCCACTCCGGGATGACGCGCCTCTACTGGCAGGGCATCGGGACCGCCGACCCGCTGGCACGCGACCCGTGGTCGAAGGCTCCACGGACCGGCGCGGAGACCGGGCCCGTGGACGGCGACCCACTGCTGACCTGCTCCAACCCGGAGATCCGCGAACGCGTCGAGAAGGCCCTGGCCGCGGGGACGCCGATCCGCTCGGTCGAGGTGCTGCTCAACGGCTACGGCCTCACCTGGCGCGAGATCGACGTCTTCTTCGCGTACTTCCTGCGGGTCGTCACCGAGATGCCCGAGGGGTCGACCTTCCGCGACCGGTGCGCGCGCCACCTCGTCATCTCCGAACACACCCTCAAGACGCACATCTCGCGCATCCGCAGGAAGCTCGGCATCGAGGACGAGGTCTCACCCCAGACCTTGCGCGCCTGGCTGACCGGCGGCTGAGGTCCGGCTTCGCTTGGGCGGTCGGAGCACATTGGGCGTGCGGCGGGATTGTGAGACTCTGCTCGAGTGCTGAAAGAAGGGACAGCCGGCTTGAGCGCGAAGCCGAAGCTCGCCCCCACACCTTTTGCCGGTCCGCGATCCCGGAACAGGACGTCGGCGTCATGAAGCTGCTCGCCATCAGTGATCTGCACGTCGCACACCCGGACAACCGGAAGATCGTCGACGGCCTCCGGCCCGGGTCCGACGAGGACTGGCTGGTGGTGGCCGGTGACGTCGGGGAGCTGATCGCCGACATCGAATGGGCGCTGCGCACGCTCGCGAGCCGCTTCGCCAAGGTCATATGGACGCCGGGCAACCACGAGCTGTGGACGCACCCGCGTGACCCGATCCAGCTTCGCGGCGAGTACCGCTACCTCCACCTCGTGGAGCTGTGCCGGACGATAGGCGTGCTGACCCCTGAGGACCCGTACCCACTGTGGGAGGGCGTGGGTGGTCCGGCGGCGGTCGTGCCGCTGTTCCTCCTCTACGACTACAGCTTCCGGGCCCCCGGACTGAGCCAGGAGGACGCGCTGGAACAGGCCTACGAGGCCGGGATCGTGTGCACCGACGAGATGCTGTTGCATCCCGACCCCTACCCCAGCAGGCAGGCTTGGTGCGAAGCCCGCCTGCGGTCAACCGAGCAGCGGCTTCTGGAGGTGCCGGACGGGCTGCCCACCGTGCTGGTGAACCACTTCCGCTGATCTCGGAACCCACCCGAATTCTCCGCTACCCGGAATTCGCGCAGTGGTGTGGCACACAGCGCACCGCCGACTGGCATCGCCGCTTCCGGGCCGGCGCGGTTGTGTACGGCCACCTGCACATCCCCCGGACGACCTGGCACGACGGCGTGCCCTTCCAGGAGGTATCGATCGGATACCCCAGGGAGTGGCGGCAGCGCTCCCAGCCGACACTAGGCCCGAGAGAGGTCCAATGGCGGTGATCCCTCCCTCCCCCTTCGCAGCACATAGGCGCGACCATGCGTAGCCCGGCGCGGACGAGCGGCTGGCTGGTACGGCGCGACAAGGCGAAGGACGAAAGTCCCGCCCCTCACCGACCACTGCCCCTACCAGGGGAAATCGCCGGCAGGCATCCTGAACTCCCACGAGGTGAGGCGGGCATGATGTGCAATTACTGCGGCTGCCGGGAGTTTCCCCTGATCGGGCGGCTGACGGAGGAGCACGGGGAGATCGGGGAGACCGCCATGGCGCTGCGCCGGGCGATCGACGGAGGCGAGTACGGTGAGGCCGCGACGCTCCTCGACGAACTGCTCGCCCAGCTGCTGCCGCACACCGCCACCGAGGAGAGCGGGCTCTTCGCCGAACTGCGCGCCGAAGGGTCGCTGGCCGAAGAAGTGGACCGGCTCTGCGCCGAACATGACGACATCCACGGGGTACTCGGCGCGATCGACCGGGAGAACCCGGACTGGTCGGCCGTACTGGACGCGCTGGGCAGGCTGCGGCATCACATCGACCACGAGGAGCACGGCCTGTTCCCCGCGTCGGTCATCATGCTGCCGATAGACGCCTGGGACCGCATCACCCCCGAGCAGTCCGCAGCCAGCAGGTGAGCTTCCCTGGTGGAGGCCGCACCGGCAGGTCGCGCCGACGGGGGTTCCAGCAGGGTGCCGAGCCCCGAGGGTCAGTTCGGGGAGATGTAGAGGGACTTCCAGGCGGGGTTGCCCGCGATGCACTGGATCGACGGCTTGGACGCCCGGCCCTCGGCGCACACCTTCAGCTCGACCTGGTAGACCCGGTGGTATGTGAAGGAGAACGTCTTCGGCGTGCGGTAGGTGCAGGTGCGTACGTGACGCGGCTTCCAGGTCACCCGGTTGCCGGCGGCGTTGACCGTGGCGATGTTGAACACCGCCCACCCGCAGGATGAGGACCGGGACAGGTCGGATACCTTGCCGGACACGGTCAGCGTGGCGGCGGAGGGGATCACCTCGTGGTTCTCGCCGCTCGGGGTGATCTTGCCGGACGCCTTGGCGCGCTTGCCGCCGGGCGAGTAGTACGGGCCCCAGGTCACCGGCGCACCAGCGGTTCGCACCTGCGCTCCCTCAGCGGCCGGGGTTGTGGCGCTCGCCGGTGTACCGGCCGACAGGATCATCGCCGCCGAGGCCATGGCGACTAACGCGGCTGCGGACTTCATCTGGCTCTCCTTGCTTAGGTCACGGCGGGGAGGTGGCTGCGCACCTGCCGGAGCAACCAGGCGGTCGGGCAGGCCCGCGATGCGCCGGATCCGATCCGGTGCGGTACGTCAGGAGATCATGAGGTGGCGCCCGGGGGCAGGTGGCGGGGCAGCAGAACGAAGGCTCCGGCTCCAGCGTGCCATGTCTGGTCGCCGCAGTACAGATGAACCGTCCCCGGCAGCACATAGAACGCCTCGTCGTCGTGCTGGTGCACGTGCCAGGGTTCAGTCTTCGCCGTGATAGGCGCGCAGTTCGCGGCGCGCCTCGTGACGGCTGCGGCGGCGCTCTTCGCGCCGGAAGTGGTAGCCGGTGCACTCCCGACACCCATCGCTGCTGCCGCAACCGAACAGGTAGTAGGCGGTGGCACCCCAGTAGCAGCCGCTCGTGCGGCAGCTCAGGGACGCGCTGTCGGCGGTGATCTCGTCCGGCAGCGTACAAAGCCCGAACCGATGATCATGTACGGGCAGGCAGGTCACCATCGGCGCGTCGGCCATCCGCACCCACCAGGGGCGGGTCTTGTCGGTCTTGCTCATACGGTCACCTTTCGGCTCCGTGACGCCCCGGGCTGGGGCTGTCATGAGACCGGATGCACCGTGATCACCTCCGACTTCGCGCACGATAGACCAGGGCCGAAAGCGACATTGCCGCTCAAGGAATCCGACATTACCGCGAGCCGCGGAAACGCGGAGAGTGGCGAGACCGCGTTGTCAGCGCCACTCGCGATAGATGTGCTCCGCCACATCCTCAGCCGTGCCCCCATTGTTGAGCAGGGCCCGGGCAGCCTGGGCCTGTCTCGTCGTGGGCAGGTGCCCGGCGAGAAGCAGCGGGAGGGAGAGCCGCCGCATCAGTACCTCCTGCCACGAAACTCCGTACGGCCTGCGCACCACGGACACGTTGACCCGCAGTGCGTGCTCGTTGCCGGGCGGGACGCCGGGCCGGTCGACCTCGATGGCGACGTACCGGAACCCGTTGGCCAGGTCGCAGGCGGCACATCTTGCTGGGCCTCGGCTCAGTCTGCCGCCGCACTCGGGACAGGCGAGCCGGTCGTAGGCGGCGTCCACCACCCGCCACGGGTGCCTGTTGGGCTCGTCGACCACCATCTCCGCGACGTCGCGCTCGTCCAGGGCCGTCAGCGTGCCGTACTCCCGCGCGATGAACTCCCGCCACCCGAGATCGACGATCTCGTCCACGATCCCGGCGCACCGCCCGCAGTCAGGCGCACCCGCAGGCTCCCAGTGGCCGCACTCCCCACACCGCAGCATCCCCGAACGGTACAGGGCTTGAGATCAAGGCGCTCGTCCTGCGCGGCTTTGTTCACCGCTGTCGTTCAGCTCCCAGCCAGATCCCTGCGGCCAGCGCCGCCGCGATCCCCGTGAGCGCGGTGGTGAGCCCCCACTCCAGGTAGAACCCGCCCAGCAGGGCCACAGCCGTCGCGGAGGCCAGCATCGGTCCCGTCGAGTTCAGCGCCGCCAGCGCGCTCGCCCCCTCGGCCCCCACCACCCTGGTCAGCCTGGCCATCAGCGGCGCGTAGCCGGCCCCGTGCCCGATTCCCGCGAGCACGAGCAACACCCACAACCACCGTTGCCCCAACGGGAGCAGTACGGCGATCCCCGCGACCGATAAGGCAAAGAGCGCGATGCCGGCCGACGGCAACTGCCGCCAGGTCAGCCTGGGCCCGATCAGACTCATCGCCCCGAACGCCACCGTGAACGGCAGGAACGCCAGCCCCGCCTGCAGCGGATCCATCCCCCGCTCCCCCTGAAGGTGCAGGGTCAGCGCGAACAGCAGCGCGGCGTACGATCCCGCCAGCACGAAGCACGCCGCCAGCCCCGCCCACGCCCGCCGTACGGCCCTGAACTCCAGCAGCGGCGCCGAAGCCCGCCGCTCGTGCCCGGCGAACACCGCCAGCAGGGCGAGCCCCGCGCCGAGCACCACCCACGTCCAGGGCCGCCAGCCGTACTCGCGTCCCAGCAGCAGCGGGGCGATCACCCCCAGCATCCCGCCGGTCAGCAGGGCGACGCCCACGGGATCGAGCCTGGCGGCCCGTCGTCTGGTCTCCGGCAGCGCCCGCCATCCGGCCAGCAACGTCCCCACCCCGATGGGCACGTTGATCAGGAACACCGCCCGCCAGCCCACCGCCGACACGACCAGCCCGCCTGCGAGCTGTCCGAGAGTGGCGGCGAGGCCGATCGTCATCGAGTACAGGCCGATCGCCCGCCTGCGGGCCTGCCCGTCGAACTCCAGTTGGATCAGCGCGAACACCTGCGGCATCATCAGCGCCGCCGCCGCGGCCTGCGCCGTACGGATCGCCACCAGCACCCCGGCCGTGGGCGCGACCGCGCACAGCGCCGACATCGTGGTGAACACCGCCAGCCCGATGAGGAACGCCCGCCGCTGCCCGAGTACGTCACCCAGCCGGGCACCGGTGACGATCAGCACGCCGAGCGTGAGCGCGTACCCCGAGGCGATGAGCTGCACGGTCGCGCCGCCCGCGCCGAATCCCTCCCGGATCGCCGGAAGCGCCACGGAGATCAGGCTGCTGTCCATGCTCGTCATCAACTGCCCCGCCAGCAGCACCACCAGCGCACCCCGCCTGGCCGTGGCGGTCATCACGGTCGTCGTCATGGCCGCACGGTCGCACCCCGCCCGTGGCCGGGTCTTGAACGAATATGATGCCCCCTGATGGACAGGGCCGAGATCGCGGCGTGGGCGCCGGACTTCACGATCCGGATCAGCTCCTGTACCGCGATGACCCCCGGCTGGTCACCGCCGCGGCCCATCGAGACGCACGAGGTGGTCCTGGTCAGGCGCGGCCGTTTCCGCGTCAGCAGCGACGGCGAGCGCCTCAGCCCCGACCCCACCCTCGGCTACCTTCTCGTGCCCGGCAGAGAGCACCGGGTCGCCCACCCCGCCGGGGACGACGTCTGCACCGTCATCACAGTCGGCGAGCGCCTCTGGCACGAGATCACCGACGGCGTCCCGCCGCCCGCGGTCGCCGTACCCGTGGACGGCCGTCTCGAACTCACCCACCGCCTCCTGTTCCGCGCCGCCCGCGACCTCCCGTCCATGACCGACCACCTGGTCCGCATCCTCACCCTGATCAGCGCCGCCTCCCCCCGACGCGCCCTCCGCGCGAGACGATCCGCGGCCCTGGCCGACGACGCCAGAACGGCCCTGCTGTCGGCCCACCCCGACGCCACCAGCCTGGTACGGCTCGCCCGCACGCTCGGCGTCTCCCCCGCCCACCTCAGCCGCTCCTTCACCGCCCACTGCGGCATGCCGCTCAGCCGCTTCCGCACCCGTGTCCGGGTCAGCCAGGCACTCGCCCACCTGGAGGCGGGCGCCCGAGACCTCGCGGCACTGGCCACGACCGTGGGGTTCGCCGACCAGGCCCACCTGTCCCGGGCCGTGCGTGCGGAGGTGGGTCTGGCACCGGGACGGGTCCGCGCCTTGTTCGCCCGCGAACCGGCGGGCCTGGATCAACGACACGAAGGATGACGCATCGGCTTGAACGACAAGACCAGCCGACCTTGAACTCAGGCTTCAGCACCGATAGGGGCGAGAATCTCATCGAGGTGCGCGAACGGCGCAAAGTGACCGCCAGGGACGAACCGTGCCGCCCCGTCAGTGAGCCTCTCCGTCAGCCGCCGTGCCAGCGCGACCGGCACCTTCGGATCGTCGACCCCATGCCACCACCGCACGGGTCCACGTACCGTGGCGGGATCGAACCCCCATGGCCGCAGGTAGGTCAGAAGATCGTCGAGCATGCCTCCGCCCCCTTGTCTTCCGCTCTCGCGGGCGTCGGCTGCGAATGCGGCCCGCGCGGGCTCCTCCTGGATCAGCTTGCGGAAGATCCGCAGGTCGGCGTCCGGCATTGCCCGCTCAGCCCCGGCTATGAGGCGTTCGGCTCTGTCGGCACGCGTCATCGCCTTCGCGGACAGATCGCACAGGCGGCGCAACAGCCACGGGGCCACTCTGGCGAGCCGCCAGTACAGGGCGTCGGCGCGGGCGGCAGGGTTCATTCGCTCTCGCGCGCCGAGTGGCGCCATGCCGCTGAGGATGGTGGTGCTGGTGACGAGGTCTGGGCGTGCCGAGGCGAGCGCCAGCGCGGGTCCTGCTCCCATGGAGACGCCGAGTACGGCCAGCCGCTCCAGCCCAAGGTCTTCGGCCAGCGCCACAGCGTCACCGGCCCAGGAGAGGAACCCGGCTCCGGGGTTGGGTGAGGACCTGCCGTACCCCGGCCGGTCCACGGCGATGAACCGCACACCGTGGCGGTCCAGCAGTTCCCGGGAAAAGGCCCAGCCGGCTAGCAGGCGCGAGGAGGAGAAGCCATGCACCAGCAGGCATGGCAGCCCGTCCGGGCCGCCGAAGCCGGTGTAGCTCAGTCGCCGACCGTCAGCCAGTCGCAGGTCACGATGCATGGTGGTCCTCCTGTTGTGGCCAGGCCGCCACGGTGTCGATGGCCCAGTCCGCCCACACGACCATTGCCTCCAGCCGCAGGATCCCCGCCTCGACGCCGAGCAGCGCCGCCCTGTCGGCGGGCTGGGAGGTGTCGAGTTGCTCCTTCATCGCGCGCAGCCCTTTGAGTCGCGCCCGGTGGTACTCCCGTTCTTCGCGCAGGTAGGCCTGCGCCTCCTCGGGGGCGACCACCCAGAGCCCGAAGGCACGCAGCACGGACTCGTTGCGCTGGGAGTGGTCGGCCGAGGAGGTCGTCAGCCACTCTCGCAGCTTGGCCAGACCCTCCTCAGTGATCTCGTACGGGCGCCGCCCGCGGGCCTCCTCACCGTGCTCGCGGATCAGCCCAGCCTCGGCCAGCCGCTTCAGCTCGGGGTAGACCTGGGTGGGCTTGGCGTGCCAGACGAATTTGAGCACGCCCTCGAACTCCTGGCCGATGTCGTACCCGCTGCGCGGCGCACCGGCGATCAACGTCAACAGGGCCATGCGCAATGACATGAACACCCCACTCTCACACTAAATTATTTTAGTATCAGAGCATAGCGTTGATGGGGCTCGCCGGCAGGACATGGCGCCGGATGCGGCTCACCCGGCGGCTTGTAGGTGGAATCGCAGGTCGGAGGCGTCTGGCGTGTCCAGGCTCGGCACCGCGGTCAGACCGGCGGCGGCGGCGAGGTCCTCGAATCCTGACCGGGTGTACCAGTGCAGTACCCAGGGGCGGTCCACGATGGTGCTCTCGCCGTCGCGGTGCCGCTCGTAGCGCAACACCGTCGTCTGCGTCCGCGCGGACTCGCTGCGCTCCTCGGACAGTACCGAGACACGCAACTCGGCGCCGTCGTCCGCCACAGCGGTGCGTACTCGGCCGATCTGTTCGGCAGGCGTGGGCGAGGGGACGAACAGCGGCACCAGGGCGGTGCCGCCCTCGGCGAGGTGGTCGCGGATGCCGTGGAGGGCGGCCAGAGCGGTGGAGTCGTCGGGAAGCAGGTTGAAAGTCGGCCCGGCAAGGAAGATCGCACGGTAGCGGCGTGGCAGATCGAGCGCCTCCATGCGCTGGTGGTGGACGACGACCTCGACGCCCTGCCTCCGCGCCCGGCGACGGCACCGGTCCAGCATGTCCGCCGAGGAGTCGACACCCTCGACATCCAGGCCGCGCCGACGCAGGTCGAGCAACGGATCACCGTCCCCGCACCCCAACTCCAGAGCCGGGAACCCAGCCTCCTGGACAAAGGCCGCGTAGAGCTCTGGATCTTGGGCGACGGACTTCAACGGCCCGTATAACTCAGCGACGATACCTGTGTAGAAATCAGCAGGATTCACGCCTGCACCATACGCATCAGCCACATGCCCAGCGACACCATTTCCGGGCCCCTGGCGAGGACAGTGCCTCAGCCTGGTTGGCTCCGCGCTCCCCGGCGATCTCCCAGAGCCGTTTGGCGCTGTCGCCGAAGAAGGGACCGAAGACTGTTTCCCCGATGTGGCCCCTGCTGGTCACCGTCGTGACGTGGCCCCACATGCGGTCGTTGCGGTAGTCGTACATCCACGGTCCGCCGCTCGCGCCGTGCTGCGCGATCTGCGGGCAGTCGTCCACGCGGGGGTCGAGGCCGAAGGTGACCATGACGGTGTCGCTGCAGTTGTACTGCCAGCCGCCCTCACTCGGCGGGATGGCCGGATAGCCCCAGAGAGAACCGCTGTAGCTGGTGTTGCGGTTGAACGACATGCCGTTGAATCCCGTGACGTCTCCGAGCACGGCGCCGTCGCCGCGCGGCAGGACGCTGGCGAAGGCGTAGTCGTAGCTGTACTTGCCTTCCTGGCTCCAGCCCTTGTAGACGTGCATCCAGGCGACCGTCCACGAGCCGTACCACGGGTCGGGCTGGTTGTTGTAGTACGGCATGTAGATCATCTGCCGGGCCCAGCCGAGGCCGGGACCGTCGTGGACGCAGTGGCCGGCGGTGGCGATGACATTGCGCGCCGGACCCGGCACCGCGCTGGCCGAGCAGCGGAAATCGCGACCTTCCGAGTCGACGCCGAAGATCTTGCCGACCGTCGGGGTGGCGAAGAACGCCAGCGAGCCGATCGAGGAGGACGCCGGCGGCCGGGCGGGCGCGGCACCGGCCACGGTCACCTCTCGGCCGACCGCCTCAACCGCCTGATCGGGCGCGCCCTGGGCCGTACCGTGGAGGATGTCCTTCGGTATGGCTCGCGCCATGCGTTCCGGGGTCCAGTAGGCGCGAATCGATTCCGGTGTGCCGAGTCGCACGCTGTCGACCGTGGTCGGCTCGCCGCTCGCGTTCGCGGGAGCCGGGAGCGCGCTGAGCGTTCCGGCGAGAAGTAACGTGCCCAGGAGCATGCGGAGTTTTCCCATGACACGGTGATAACGATCAGCGCTGTGATCTGGGTTGGAACCGGCTGCAAATCCTGCCGCCGCGCTGGAGTCGCTACGGTGCTGGCGTGGGCAGACCGGCGAAGTTCGACGCGGACCAGATACTCGACGCGGCCGCCGCGGTGGCGGCCGAGGACGGGCAGGGCGCGGTGACGGTCACCGCCGTCGCCGCCCACCTCGGCGCGCCCAGCGGCTCCATCTACCACCGGTACGGCTCGCGCGATCTGCTGCTCGCCCACCTGTGGATCAGAACGGTCCGCCGCTTCCAGGAGGGATTCCTGGAGGCGGTACGGTCGCCCGACCCGGCCGAAGCCGTACGCCGCTCGGCCGCCCATACGGTGCGCTGGTCGACCGAGCATCCCGACGAGGCCAGGCTGCTGCTCCGCCACCACATCGACGACCTGCGCCTGACCTGGCCGCAGGAGCTGGGCGAGGAACTGTCGCGACTCAACACCGCCTCGGTCCAGGCGATGGAGCAACTGGCCACCCGCTGCGGCCACGACGACCTGGAACGCATCGTGTTCGCCCTGGTGGACATCCCCCTCGCGGCGGTGCGACGGCACCTGACGAAGGGAGAGCCCATCCCGCACCGGGCGGTACGGCTGGCGGAGACGGCGGCGCTCGCGATAGTTTTAGAGAGTGATCTCTAAAACCGTCGAGTCCCTCTACGCTGCCTTCGCCGCCGCCGACGCCCCGGCGTTACTGGCCACCCTCCACCCCGAACTCGTCCTCGACGTCAGCCGCGGCATGCCGCTCGGTGTAGGCGGACGGCACCGCGGCACGCACGATGCGCTGCGCGACTGCTGGGCGGTCATCTTCGGCGCCTACCAGACCGCACCCTTTCCCACCGAGTACCTGTGGGCGGCCCCGGACAGGTGTGTGGTGCTCGGCCACTACCGCGGCACGGCCCGGGCCACCGGGCGCGCGTTCGAGGCCGCGTTCGCCCACGACCTCACCCTCCGCGACGGCCTGATCGCGAACTTCACGCAGATCACCGACACCACCCGCTGGGCCGACGCGCTCACCCCCCTGAACGGGCTTCCGCCCAGATCACCGACACCGCCCCAGCCGTAGGCACCCGGCTTTCCTCGGGTGATCCAGGCGGCTCGGCGGCCGCTCGGTGATCGGGTGGGTGGAGCTTGACGGCGAGGGGTGGGGGCTGCGCTTGGCCACGGTCACCGGCTGAGCGGCTCGGCCGGCGATCCGCACAGTTCCTGCACCGAATGTGGTGATCTTTCTGCACGGGCCATGCGTAGGCTTCAGGGCATGGCTGCGACAACAGACGCCGGCGGGGGACGGGCTGGAGGTCTGCGGTCGGCTGGGCTCTGGCTGCCGGTCTTGGCGGGGGTAACGTGCCTGGTTGTGGCCGTGAGCCTGCACCTCGGGTGGGTCTACACCGAACTTTGGATTCTGGCGCCCGTTGCCGAGCTGGCCATGTGGATAGTGGCTCTCGCCGTCTACTCGGTGGCGTTGATCAGCCTTGCGCGGGGACGCAGATGGAAGATCCTGCTCCTCGCGCTGATCCTGGTAATCGCGGGACCGGCCGTAAGGCTCTCGCCCGACCTCCGGATCTGGGCCCGCTTCCATTTGGAACGGCCCGCTTTCGACGCCGTGGTCACGCTCGTCGAGCAGGGGCGGTTCGCCCAGTCGGAACGCGACGGCTACTACGGGCCCAAGCTGCCGCAGCACCTGTGTTTCGTATCGGCCAACTGTCGGGTGAAGATCTGGGACTCGGTCGGCGATCGCCCAGTGCTGTTCCTTCCGGATCGGATCGGCATTCCCGACGACGCCGTAGGCTACGCCCACTTCCCGGGTGACCCCCCGCCTGGCCCCTACGACGGGTTCGGCATGGCGATCTACCCGGTCACCCACCTTGGAGACGGCTGGTGGTGGCTAGAACATCGCTAGCCGTTACCTGAAGTGTGATCGGATGAGACGCGAGAGATCAACCTGTGATGCACAGTCGGCAACCCCGCCGGACGTTATGGTGCGTTCAGTGCCGCGTCGATGGTCGTGCCGTTGCGGTCCAGCCAGGCCTCGCGCCGCTTGATCTGGTCGCCGATGCCCTCATCCCACATTCTCGCCCAGCCGCCGCCCCGCTCCTCGGCGATCCGCTTCATCGAGAACCACGACCGCCGCGCCCTCAGCACGGCTGCCTCGACGAGCCGGGAGCGGTCAACGGCCGACATCCCGTAGGCGTCGGCGAGGATCCGGCAGCGGCGCGGCACGTTCACCTCCCGCAGCAGCGGGTCGGCGTCGACGGGGTCGCCCAGCGGCGCCCAGTACAGCATCGCGTTCAACACCTCGTCCACCCTGGCGACCGGCTGGGCGATGTCGAAATCGATCAGCGCGACCGCCTGGCCGTCCCGGAACACGATGTTGTCCGGCGTGTAATCCATGTGCCCGACCACCTCGGCCGGGTAGGAAGGGGCGGGTGGCATGCCCGGCGGCTCCGAGAAGCCGGAGGCGGGCCGTACCCCTTCGGGCATCGCGAAACCCGCGGCGGCGTCGTCGTAGTCGCGGACGAGGCGGCCGACGGAGGCCAGCCGCTGCTCGTCGGCGATCCAGGCGGGCCTCGGTCGTCCGGCGACCTCGCCGTGGACGAAGGTCAGCACCTCCCGCCCGGCCGCGTCGATGCCGAGGAACCGCGGAGCGCCCCCGAACCCGATCTCCTCCAGGTGGCGCAGCAGCGCGTGGACGAGCGGCGCGTTGGGGCCGACCGAACGGCGCACGGTGTCGCCGACACGCACGACCCCCGCGGTGACGTCGCCGCCGACGAGTGGGATCTCGGGAAGGGGCTCGGGGGATTCGACGAAAGAGGTCATCTTCCCTGAGGGTAGAGGACCAACCGCTCGGTCAGGACTCGCCCAGCAGGCCCCACAGTTCGGTGTTGTAGGTCGGGAAGGACAGGCTGTTCTCGCGGATGTTGCCGAGCTTCGCGTCGTAGGCGAGGAAGGACCTGTTCTGGTAGAGCGGCAGGACCGAGTAGTCCGACGCCACCAGCTTCTCGGCCTCCTGCAGCTTCTTCGTCGCCGCCTCGGCGCTGGTGGCCGACAGGGCCTCGTCGAGCAGCGTGTCGACCTTGGGGTTGCGGTAGTTGTTGAGGTTGAACCGGCAGAAGGCCACGCCCTCGGGGCAGCTCAGGTAGTACGGGATGTTGCTGGTCGCCGTGAACGGCGACTGCGACACCGTGCCGACCGTCATCGCCCAGTTCCCTTCCTCTACGGCCTCGGCCGTGTTGGCCACCGTGGCGATCTGCACGTCGACACCCATTGGCGCGAGCGCCGCCTTGACCAGCTGGGCCTCGCTGGCGCGCAGCTTGTCGCCCGCCTGCACCGCGAAGCGCAGCGCGGGAACGGCCTTGCCGTCCGGCGCGACGAGCTTCGAGCCGACACCGGTGTACTTGGCGTCCTCCAGGGTCTTCTTCGCCTTCCCCGGGTCGCCGATGCCGTACTCGTACTCGCTCACCGCGTCGGTGTAACCGGGCGCGCCGCTGAGGAACATGTGGTTCCGCAGGGGTTTCGCGGTGTCGTCGAACTGCCCGATCGTCTTGTCGATCAGCTCCTGGACGTTCACCGCCTGGAAGATCGCCTTGCGCAGGGCAGTGTCCTTCAGGGCCGGGGCGTTGTGGTTCAGCCAGATCTGGTGGACCGACGCGCCCGGAGTGACCTGGAAGCGGACCCCGGGCAGTTCGTCGACCTGCTGGACGATGTCGACCTGCGGGTTCGGGTAGATCACGTCGACCTCGTCGTTGGCGAGCGAGGTCGGCTGCTGGGAGACGTCCGTGATGAGCCGGAATACGAGCTTGTCCAGGTTCGGCTGCTTGCCGAACCACTTCTCGTTGCGGACCATCACCACCGAACCGTCGGCGGTGAACTCCTCGATCTTGAACGGGCCCGCCGAGAACTTCGGGACCGTGGTGGAGAAGCCCTCGTTGAAGCTCTTCTCCAGACCCGCGGCGGTGTCGGTCGGCCCGTAGGTCTTCGCGACATGGGCCGGCAGGAACGGCGTGAACAACGCCTTCCAGTCCACGTACGGCTTGTCGAACACGACGGTGACGGTCCGGCCCTCGTCCGAACCCGTGACGGACTTGATCCGGTCGTAGCCGGCGGTGTTGCCGGCCTGGCACCTCGGGCACTGTCGGGGGTCGAGGGCCCGCCAGGTGTAGGCGAAGTCGTCCGCCGAGATCGGCTGTCCGTCGGACCAGACCGCCTTCGGGTCGATCGTGTACTTGATCGTCTGCGGGGAGTCGCCGACCTTCTCCGCGCTCGTCACGAACGTCTCGTTGCGAACCACCGACCCGTCGGGCTGGATCAGGAACGCGCCCGGCAGCAGCACGCTGGAGATGTCGATCACCGAGTACGTCGCGCCGCTGGTGCTCAGCACGTTCCAGTTCGCGATCGGGTAGGTGATCGTGTAGGTCACCGTCCCGCCCTTGCCGACCTTCGCGGTGTTCACCGTGTTCACGTCACCCGTGACGCGGCCGTCGCCGGACGACGTCGTACCGCCGCCGCCGCCGCCGGCTCCGCCTCCGCCTCCGCCCGCGCAGGCGGCGAGCAGCAGCGCCAGGGCGCTTGTCGTCAGAGCAAGTGAGGATGTGGTGCGGAAGGCCATGGTCGGCTCCAGAGGTGAGAAGGATCAGGGGCGCTCGTCGCGCAGCAGCGCGACGGCCTCGGAGGCCGCCCAGCCGATCAGCGCGTCGAGGTGCGGGGCGTTGGGTGTGGGGTCGTCGGCTCGGGTGAAGACCCCCACGGCGTACCTGCCGCCGTCGGGGAACTCGACCACGCCGACCTCGTTGCGGACCAGCGGCAAGGTGCCGGTCTTGCCGCTGACCACGATGTCGTCCCCGGGGAATCCGCTGGTCAGACGGTGCGGCCAGATCTGGGCGCCCATCCAGCCGCGGACCAGGGCGCAGGCCTCCGGTGCAGCCGCCTCGTCCCGCCAGATCGCGGCCAGCAACCGGGTGATCTCCTCGGGCGTCGTCCGGCAGGTCTCCGCCGGAACCAGCGCCCGCAACGCCCGGAGGCGCTCCGGCGGCACTTCGGACAGCTCGCGCTCGTCATCGCTGTAGGCGGTGCCGAGGTCCTCCTCCACGGTGGCCAGGATCTCCGCGCAGTTCTGCGGTACGGCCGTCCCGGTGAGACCGAACTCGGCGAGCAGCTCCGCCACCCGGTCCTTGCCCACCCGGTCGAGGACGAGGTCGGTGGCCACGTTGTCGCTGATCACCATCATCAGCTGGGCGAGATCGCGGTACGACACGACGACGCGGTCCCGGTGCGCGGCCAGACCGTACGGCGACGGCACTCTGCCCTCGTCCGGCACGGTGATCCGCTCGGTGAGGTCGACCTCGCCGGCCGCCGACTGGCGGGCCAGTTCGAGGGCCACCGGCACCTTGAAGACCGAGGCGGTGACCACCGGGGTGTTCTCGCCGACGCCGACCGTCTTCCCGCTGGCCAGGTCCCGGGCGTGCAGCCAGATGTCGGCGCCGAGCTCGCGCGCGTGGTCGCGGATCTGCTCGGGTGTCGCCGCCCTGGCGGTGTCCGGCGGCCTCAGGCGGGTCTCCGCCGACCGCAGGTGGTCGACGGCCAGCCTGCCGAGCGTGCCGACGCAGGCGTCGACGGCGGGCAGGCGGTACCGGTGGTCCTCGGTCCGCACGAAGACCGCGACGGCGTACCGCCGGCCGTCGAACTCGACGACGCCGGACTCGTTGCGCCAGAAGCGGAGGGTGCCGGTTTTGGCGCTCACCTGCGTGCCGGGTTCGGTGAACCCGGCACGCAACCGGTGCGGCCAGGCCTGCAGGCTGAGGATGCGGCGCATCTCGGCGCACTGCTCCGGGCTCGCCGCCTCGTCGTTCCAGATGGCGGCGAGCAGCCGGGTGGTCTCGCGGGGCGTGCCGGACTGCAGCGTGCGCTCCGGATCCACCGCCCGGGCGGCGCGCCACGCCTCGGGGTCGTTCCCGTCCCCGGGCACGTCCTCGTCGATCATCCGGTAGAGGTCGTCGCAGGTGCCGTCGACCCGGGTCCTGGTCAGGCCCAGCTCGCGCAGGGTGGCGTTGATCGACTCGGTGCCGAGCAGGTTGACGAGGATGTCGGTGGCGGCGTTGTCGCTGACACTCATCATCCAGTAGGCCAGGTCACGCAGCGAAAGCTCGATCGGGTCGGCCATCACGGACAGTCCGGTGGGGCCCGCCGACCGCCCCTCGGCGGGGACGTCGATCCGCGCGGCCGGGTCGAGGCGCCCGTCGCCGAAGCGGCGGAACAGCTCGACCAGCACCGGGATCTTGAAGACGCTGGCGAGGACCACGAGCCCGTCCTCGCCGTACCCGGCCTCCTTGCCGCTGTCGAGGTCGACGGCGTGCACCCAGGCTCGCCCGCCGATCGCGGCGAGGGCCCGCTCCACTTGCTGCTTCATGCGAGTCTCCTGTCGTCTCAGCGTCCGCGCCGCAGCGCTCGGCCGGACAGCAGCCCGGTGGGCACGCCGTCGGCGAGCGCCGTCTTCCCGTTGACCACCACGTGCCGCATGCCGCGGGCGTACTGGTGCGGGTTCTCGTACGTGGCGAGGTCGCCGACCGTGGCGGGGTCGAACACGACGATGTCGGCGAAGTTGCCGGGGGCGAGCACGCCGCGATCCCGCAGGCCGAGGTTGCCCGCGGGCAGGCTGGTCATCCGGCGCACGGCCTCGCCGAGAGTGAGCAGCGGCTGCTCGCGGACGTACCTGCCGAGGATGCGGGCGAACGATCCGTAGGCCCGCGGATGGATGGGGGCGTCGGTGTCCGGCGGTTCGGCGGCGTAGGTCGGAGAGTCGGAGCAGACGGAGACCCACGGGTTGCGCAGCGCGGTCCGCAGCACCTCCTCGTCCATCATGAAGTACATGGCGTGCAGCGCCGGCTCCTGCTCGACCAGCTTGAGCAGCATCTCCACCGGGTCGGTGCCGTGTTCCTCCGCCGCCTGCCGGAGGCTGAGGCCGCGGTACCGTGCCGCCGGCCCCTTCGGGTCGGGGAGCAGCATCACGCCGTCCGCGCCGCCCGAGGCGAGGTAGAGGTTCTCCCAGCGCTCCGACGGACTCTCGACGCCCTCGCGGATGCGGGCTCGCTGGGCCGGGTCGGCCAGTCTGGCCGCGAGCGCCTCGTAGCCGCCGTCGTGGAAGTCCGGCGGGATCGCGGAGGCGAGCTGGGTCTGCCCGGCGAGATAGGGGTAGACGTCGGCGGTCACCGGCTGGCCCGCGGCTCGGGCGGCCTCGACGCGCTCGACGGCCCGCGTCATCTTCGGCCAGTTGTGCCGTCCGGCGGCCTTGAGGTGGTAGATCTCCGCGTGCAGCCCGGCCCGGCGGCCGATCTCGATCAGTTCGTCGACGGCGTCGAGGAAGTGGTCGCCCTCGCTGCGCATGTGCGAGATGTACATGCCGTCGTGCCGGGCGACGACCTCGCACAGCGCGACCAGCTCGTCGGTCGAGGCGAAGCACCCCGGCGGGTAGATGAGCGCCGACCCCAGCCCGAGGGCGCCGTCGGCCATCTCCTCGTCGAGGATGCCGCGGACGTGGTCGAGCTCGGCCGCGGTCATCGGCCGGTCGTCCGAGCCCGCCCCGATCATGCGCAGGTTGTGCGCGCCGACGAAACTCACGACATTCTGGGCGACGCCCTTGCTCTCCAGGTGGGCGAGGAACTCCGACAGCCGGTCCCACACCAGCGGCGGGTCGCCGGGCTCGAAGCCATGCTCGAGCTGCGCCTTGACCTCAGGGGTGAAGGGGCCGATCGAGACTCCCTCGCCGAAGACCTGGGTGGTGACGCCCTGGTAGAGGTCGGACAGGCCGCGGCCGTCCCTCTCCAGAGAGAAGTACGCGTGGCTCAGCACGTTCACGAAGCCGGGCGCGACCGCCAGGCCGGTGGCGTCGAGCACGGGGGCGTCGTGGCCGCCCGCGTCGGGGCCGACGGCGACGATCCGGTCGCCGTCGACAAGGACGTCGGCAATGCGGCCGGGGCCACCGCTGCCGTCATGGACTGTGCCACCGCGAATAACCAGTGTCGTCGACATGCGGGCATCCTGCGCTGCCCAGCCCTCCGAGAGTTCATCCGATCCGACGAACTCGGCGGCGATGTTACTCCGATTCGACGAAGTGCCCGCCGGGGTCGAGCGGATGCACTGGGTTACCAGTCCGGCACGGCGACGCGGAGGTCGACCATGAAGATCATACGCACCAGGCAAACGCCGCTCCCACTCGGGTGCGGCGCGCCGGGGGTCGTCGACGCGGCCAGAGAGAGCCGGTGACCTGATCGTGCTCGCCTATTCGTTCCGCCGCCTCCTGGTCTCCATACCGGTGATCGTGGCGTCGACCTTCGTCGTCTTCCTGCTCGTGACGCTGTCCGGCGATCCGCTCGCCAACCTCAAGGGCCGGAACCCGCCCCCGTCGCCGCAGGTGATCGCGGTCGAGGAGCAGCGGCTACACCTGGACGAACCGATGTTGCAGCGCTACATAACCTGGATCAGCGGTGTGGTCCGCGGGGACTTCGGCCCTTCGGTGCGGACCAACCTGGACATCGGCCACGAGATCGTCACCAGGTTCGGCGTCACCGTCCGGCTGATCGCCGTGGCCGTCCTGCTGGCCCTCGTGCTGGCCGTGGTGGTGGGCGTGCTCAGCGCGGTGAAGCAGTACTCGAGCACCGACTACGGGTTCACGTTCGCCGCGTTCCTGTTCCTGTCGATGCCGTCGTTCTGGTTCGCCGTACTGCTCAAGCAGGGCGGGATCTCGCTCAACAACCTGGTCGGAGACCGGGTGGTGTACACGATCGGGGAGAGATCGGTCGTCGTCGACGGCGGCGCCTGGGCCCAGCTGGCCGATACGGCGGGCCACATGGTGCTGCCGACGATCTCGCTGGCGCTGATCTCGTTCGGCGCCTGGAGCCGGTTCCAGCGCGCCTCGATGCTCGACGTGCTGAACAGCGACTACGTCCTGTTCGCCCGCGCCAAGGGCCTCTCCCGGCGACGGGTCGTCGTACGGCACGCGCTGCGCACGGCGCTCATCCCCATGACCACGATCACCGCGCTCGACTTCGCGTCGCTGGTCTCCGGCGCCGTGATCATCGAGACGGTCTTCCAGTGGCGGGGACTCGGCGACTTCCTCGTCACCTCGGTCAACCAGCGCGACGCCTACGCGGTGCTCGCCTGGCTGCTGGTGGTCGCGGTGGCGGTCATCGTGTTCAACCTGATCGCCGACCTGCTGTACGCCCTTCTCGACCCGAGGATCCGCTATGAGTGACGACACCGAGGTGGCGATCCGCCGTACCTCGAACCGGCCGGCCGCCGTGGTGGTGCGGCAGCGCAGCCAGGCCGAGCTGGTGCTGCGCCGTTTCCTCCGGCACAAGGCGGCGGTGATCAGCCTGGTGCTGTTCGTGGGCGTCATCCTGCTGGCCTTCGTCGGCGGCGCGCTCTGGCGCTACGACTACGCCGACATCACCTCGGCGCCGTCGGTCCCGCCCTCGTTCGAGCATCCCTTCGGCACCGACAACCTCGGCCACGACACGTTCGCCCAGGTGCTCCGCGGCACCCAGCGGTCGATCGAGATCGCCCTGCTCATCGCGTTCCTGGCCGGGCTGGTGGGCACCTTGTGGGGCGCGTTCTCCGGCTACTACCGCGGCATCACCGACAGCGTGATGATGCGGTTCGTCGACCTGGTCCTCACCCTGCCGTTGCTGGCGGTCGCCGCCGTGCTGACCCGCGCGACCTCGGGCTCGTGGTGGTTCGTCGCGCTCGTCATCGCCGCCCTCCAGTGGGCGTACGTGGCCCGCGTGGTGCGTGGCGTCGTGCTGTCGCTGCGGGAGAAGGAGTACATCGAGGCGAGCCGCGCGCTCGGCGCCACCGACCGCTGGATCATCTTCCGGCACGTGATCCCCAACGCGCTCGGGCCGATCATCGTCAACGTCACGATCCTGGTGGCCGCCGCCATCCTGGTCGAGACGGCCCTGTCGTTCCTCGGCCTGGGTGTCCAGCCGCCGGACACCTCGCTCGGCCTGCTGGTCAGCGAGGCCGGCACCGCGGTCAGCACCCGGCCCTGGCTGTTCTACTTCCCCGGCGTGTTCATCGTGGTGATCGCCCTGACCATCAACTTCATCGGCGACGGGCTGCGCGACGCCTTCGACCCGACCCAGCGGAAGGTACGCGCATGACCGGACGCGAGACCGTGCTAGAGGTCGAGGACCTCACCGTGTCGTTCCCGACCGAGGACGGCCTGGTCCGGGCGGTCCGCGGCGTCAGCTATGACCTGCGGCAGGGCGAGGTGCTCGGCATCGTCGGCGAGTCCGGCTCGGGCAAGTCGGTCACTTCGATGGCGGTGATGGGCCTGCTGCCGGGCTCGGCGAAGGTCGGCGGGTCGGTCCGGTTCCGTGGCCGGGAGCTGATCGGGGCGCCGGACAAGGAGATGCGGAGCATCCGCGGCGGCCGGATCGCGATGGTCTTCCAGGACCCGATGACCTCGCTCAACCCGGTCTACCCGGTGGGTGACCAGATCGCCGAGGCGGTCAGGGCGCACAACGACGTCAGCGCCGCGGCAGCCCGCGAACGCGCCGTCGAGCTGCTGGCGATGATGCAGATCCCGCGGCCCAGGGAGCGTGCCCGCGACTACCCGCACGAGTTCTCCGGCGGCATGCGCCAGCGGGTCGTCATCGCCACCGCGATGGCCAACGACCCCGACGTCATCATCGCCGACGAGCCGACCACCGCGCTCGACGTCACCGTCCAGGCGCAGGTGCTGCGGGCGCTGGAGACCGCGCGGGCCGCGACCGACGCCGCCATGGTGCTGATCACCCACGATCTCGGCGTCGTCGCCGGGACGGCCGACCGGGTGCTCGTCATGTACGCCGGCCGGCCGGTGGAACTCGGGAGCGTCGACGACATCTACTACGAACCGCGGATGCCGTACACGCTCGGTCTGATCGGTAGCCTTCCGCGGCTCGACAACGCGCGCCGGGGTGACCGGCTGATCCCGATCACCGGCTCGCCGCCGTCGCTGCTCGAACTGCCGCCGGGATGCCCGTTCGCGCCGCGCTGCCCGATGCGGCAGGAGAACTGCGAGACGGCCGAGCCCGAGCTGCTCGCCGCTTCCACCGCGGATCACCTGGCCGCCTGCCACTTCTCCGCCGACCTGGAAGGCCGGCGGCCCGAGGACGTCTTCGCCCAGACCTCGGTCGACAACGCTGGAGGTGCACGATGAGCCGGCAGCCGCTGCTGTCCGTGCAGGACATGGTCAAGCACTATCCGGTACGCGGCAAGGGGCTGTTCCGGCGGACGACCGGCGACGTGCACGCCGTCTGCGGGGTGTCGTTCGAGCTGCACCGGGGCGAGACCCTCGGCCTGGTCGGCGAGTCGGGCTGCGGCAAGTCGACCACCGGACGGGCGGTCCTCCACCTGCAGCCGCCGACCTCCGGGCGGGTGCTGTTCGACGGCCAGGACCTCGCCGCCACCGGGTCCGCGGAGTTGCGCCGGCTGCGGCAGCGCATGCAGATCGTGTTCCAGGACCCGTACGCCTCCCTCGACCCGCGGATGACCGTCAGCAACGCGATCGCCGAACCGCTGCGCATCCACGGCACGTACGGCCAGGACGGGCCGGACCGGGTGCGGGAGCTGCTCGGCACCGTCGGCCTCAATCCCGAACACGGCAACCGGTACCCGCACGAGTTCTCCGGCGGCCAGCGGCAGCGCGTCGGCATCGCCCGGGCGCTGGCGATGCGGCCCGACCTGCTGGTGCTCGACGAACCGGTGTCGGCGCTCGACGTGTCGATCCAGGCGGGCGTGGTGAACCTGCTGGAGGACCTCCAGGAGGAGCTGGGGCTCGCCTACCTGTTCGTCGCCCACGACCTGTCCGTGGTCCGGCACATCGCGCACCGGGTCGCGGTGATGTACCTCGGCCGGATCGTCGAGGTCGGCGACCGGGACGAGCTGTTCGACCGGCCCGCCCACCCGTACACCCAGGCGCTGATCTCGGCCATCCCGCTGCCCGACCCGCGGCTGGAACGGGTCAGGGCTCGCGAGCGGATCGTCATCGGCGGGGACGTGCCGAACCCGGTCAGTCCGCCGAGCGGCTGCCGGTTCCGCACTCGCTGCCCGAAGTTCGCGCAGCTCACCGAGGCCGAGCGGACGGTGTGCGTCGAGCAGGCGCCCGACCTGGTCGACCGCGGCCACGGCCACCCGGCCGCCTGCCATTACGCGGAGGTCGTCGCCGTCGTCTGAACCGTGCGCCTCCGACTCGTCATTCACAGAGAAAGGGCCTGGCGCGCACCATCACGCCCGGCGCCCGCAGATTGTTGGAGGGCACGTGAATTCCGGCAAGCCCTGGCGGTTCCTGCTTGCGGCCACCGTGGCCGCAGGCGGACTGGCCGCCCTCTCCCCCACCATGGCGCTCGCCGCCGACACCACCTTCCACGTCGCCGTCGACGGCGACGCCGCGGCCGCGGGCAGCGCCGCGGCGCCGTTCAGGACGATCGAGCGGGCCAGCGCGCCGTCCGGCAGGCGTTACCTTCCGCGACAGGGCTTAGGGCATGACGCTCAGCAGCCTCGCCGAGCCCGTCATGGGCGCCACGGTCACCGAGATCCACAGCGATGAGGTGAAGTCGTCGGTGGGGCTCACCGACTACGACGGCCTCTTCCTGAAGACGGTGTCCGACGACTCCTATGCGGGGCAGAAGGGGCTGCGTACCGGCGACGTCATCAGGGAGATCGACGGCGTCAGGGTCACCGACAGGAACAGCTTCTGGACGGTCTACAACCTCGTCCCCGCGGGCCGGCCGATGGCGTTGAAGATCTGGCGCAACCAGGCGCTGACCGATCTGAGCGTGCCCAGGTCAGCGGCGCCGAGACGATCGACAACGTCTCCGGCGTCGTTTACACCGGCTCCGGCTGGGACTGGAAGAACGACAGGCGTCAAGCACTGAGCCACTGTGGAGCCCGGTCCGCTCGTGCGGGCCGGGCTTCACTGCGTCAGGCATCCCGCCACGCATCGGTGGTCGGATGTCTCGCCCGTCAAGTCAGGTCGCTTGACAGCTCGCGTGCGGAGTGATCCCATCAACCGCAAGTTAGGAAATATTACTAACTAACCCCCCAGCAAGGAGGATCCATGCGACCTCTCACCCGAGCGCGCTCCCTAGCCGGCGCGCTCGTCGCCGCGTTACTGGCGAGCATGGTGGCGGCGGTGCCCGCCCAAGCGGCCCCGAGCAGGTACGAGGCCGAGAACGCGACCATCTCCCAGGGCTCGGTGGACTCAAACCACGCGGGCTACTCCGGCACCGGCTTCGTCAACGGCGACAACGCGGCCGGCTCCTACGTGGAGTTCACCGTCAACGCCGCCAACGCCGGACAGGCCACCATCGGCATCCGTTACGCCAACGGCACCACCGTGAACCGGCCGTCCGATATCTCGGTCAACGGCACCGTGGTCTCGGCCGGCCGGCTCTTCGAAGGCACCGGCGCGTGGACCACCTGGGTCACCTCCACACTCACGGCCCCGGTCACCGCGGGCGCCAACAAGATCCGGCTCACCTCCACCACGGCCAACGGCAACCCCAACCTCGACTTCGTCGACGTCGAGGTGGCCGCGCCCAGCAGTGACCTGCAGGCCGAGAACGCGACGATCTCGCAGGGCGCCGTGGAGTCCAACCACGCCGGATACACCGGCACCGGCTTCGTCAACTACGACAACGCGGTCGGCTCCTACGTGGAGTTCACCGTCAACGCGGCCACCGCGGGCAACTACGAGGTGCGGTTCCGCTTCGCCAACGGCACCACCGTCGACCGTCCGATGGACATCACGGTCAACGGAGCAGCGGCCACCAACGTGAACTTCCCCGGCACCGGCGCCTGGAGCACCTGGGTGGAGAAGCCGGTCACGGCCCCGCTGATCGCGGGCGCCAACAAGATCCGCGCCACCGCGAGCACCGCGAACGGAGGGCCGAACCTGGACCGGATCAGCACCACCGTGCCGCCGGACCCGGAGCCCCCGACCCCGCCCGGCAATCTGCGCGTGGTCGGCGAGGTCCGGCCCACCGCCGTGGACCTGGCCTGGGACGCCTCCACCGACAACGTGGGCGTCTCCAGCTACGTGATCTACAACGGCGGCAACGTGCTCAAGACGGTCGGCGGCAACCAGACCACGGCCACGATCACCGGCCTGACGCCGAACACCGGTTACGTGCTGAGCGTGCTGGCCTACGACGCCGCGGGCAACGCCTCCCAGGGCAGCAACAACGTGCCGATCACCACCCCGCCGAGCGACGACCAGGAAGCGCCGAGCGTGCCGGCCAACCTGCGTTCGACCAACGTCAGCGCCACCAGCATCACGCTGGCGTGGAACGCCTCGACCGACAACATCGAGGTCACCGGCTACAACGTCTACCGCAATGGAGCCAAGTTCGCCACGGTCCCCGACCTGACCGCGACCGCGGACGGGCTGGCGCCCAACACTGACTACTCCTTCCAGGTCGAGTCCTTCGACGCCAACGGCAACACCTCGGCCAAGAGCGCCGAGCTGAAGGTCAGGACCACCACGACGGCCACCGGCGGCGACCCCGTCTACGACCGTGACGTCGCCAAGCTCGACCTGCCCTGGGGCGTGGCCTTCCTGCCCGACGGCAGCGCGCTGGTCGCCGAGCGCGACCGCTTCGAGATCGTCCGCGTCACCGCGACCGGCCAGAAGACCACGGTCGGCAAGATCACCGAGGCGGTCACCACCACCGGCGAGGGCGGCCTGCTGGGTCTCGCGGTGTCGCCGAACTTCGCCACCGACCACTACGTCTACGCCATGCACACCGCGGCCGGCGACAACCGGGTCGTGCGCTTCAAGTACGAGAACAACGCCATCGGCCCGCGAGAGGCGCTGGTCACCGGCATCGTGAAGAACAGGTTCCACAACGGCGGCCGGATCAAGTTCGGCCCCGACGGCATGCTCTACATCACCACCGGCGACGGCCAGGTCTCCAGCAGGGCCCAGGACCTCAACTCGCTCAACGGCAAGATCCTCCGGGTGACGCCGACCGGAGCGGGCGCTCCCGGCAACCCGTTCCCCAACGCGCCGCGCGTCTACAGCCTCGGCCACCGCAACCCGCAGGGCCTGGCCTGGGACTCCCAGGGCCGGCTGTGGGCGTCGGAGTTCGGCGACGGCACCTGGGACGAGCTGAACATCATCCAGGCGGGCAAGAACTACGGCTGGCCGACTTGCGAGGGCCGCTGCAGCGACACCCGCTACGTCAACCCCGTCCAGCAGTGGGACGTCGCCGCCGCCTCGCCGAGCGGCATCGAGATCGTCAACGACTGGATCTACATGGCGGCCGTCCGCGGCGCCCGCCTGTGGGTCATGAAGATCAACGGCAACACCACCGACACGCCTCGCGCCTTCTTCAACGGCCGGTGGAGCCGCCTGCGCACGGTCGTCAAGACGCCTGACGGCGGCCTCTGGCTGACCACCACCAACAACGACAAGAACGGCGGCACGCCGTCCACCATCGACAACGACATCATCCGCCTGAAGTTCGCCGGACCACCCTTCGGACTCACGAGTACGGCTTTCGCCAACAACGGCACCATCCCGGCGAAGTACACCTGCGCACAGGACGGAGTATCGGGCAACGACATCTCACCGCCACTGGCCTGGTCGAACGGGCCCACCGGCACGCAGAGCTACGCCGTCACCTTCATCGACACGGCCAACAGCGGCAAGCACTGGACCATCTGGGACATTCCAGCCGGCAAGCTGTCGCTACCCGAAGGACTCGGGCTCGGCTTCAACGTGCCCGGCCAGTCGCCTGCCAAGCAGAAGGCGATGAACTCGGGCAACAAGTCGCTGCAGTACTTCGGACCGTGCCCCGGCGGCTCGACGCACAAGTACGAGTTCACGCTCTACGCGGTGGACACGGCGACGCTGCCCGGACTGAGTTCGAGTTCGACGGTCGCCCAGGTCGAGACCGCGATCCTGGCCCATGACCTGGCCTCCACCAAGCTGGCGGGCAACTCCAACGCCTCCACCGGCTGACCGCACCTGAGGGGGCCGGGCGACCGGCCCCCTCAACCGGCTTCGCCGTCAGGGGAGCAGGGGTGGCCAGGTAGTCGGCCGCCCTGCCCGCTCGGGCGAGCGGCGTCACGACTTGGTGATCACAGCGGTGGCCTCGACCTCGACGAGCTGGTCGGCGTAACCGAGCACGGCCACCCCCAGCAGTGTGCTGGGCGCGTCGTGATCGCCCATGTAGCTCTTGTAGACCGTCCACGCCTCGACCAGGTCGGCCTGGTTGGAGGAGGCGACGTACACGGTGGTCTTGACGATGTCGGTCAACGACGCCCCGGCGCTGTCGAGCGCCACGACGAGGTTGCGCATCACTTGGTGGGTCTGCCCCGCGAAATCTCCCACGGCGACCGTCCCGCCTTCGGCGTCGAGGGGGCAGGCCCCCGCGACCCAGACGGCACGCACCGGCACCTCGGCCACCGCCGCGTAGGCGTACTCAACGGTCTGCGCCAGGTCATGGCTGCGGATCAGCCGAACACCATTGCTCATCATGCCCCCAGATATCAGGTGAAAGACAACCATCGTCATAACGGCCTGCCCACCCAAGGTGGTTCCAACGGCACGCGACAACATCGTGATCTTGGGCTGACACAATCGCCCCTCCCCACACGGTGAAGGAAATCGCATGAAGCTAATCGCCATCGGCCTCGTCCTGACCACGGGCGTAGCGCTGATCGCCACCACCCCCGCGCAGGCGGCGGCGAAGGTCGACCCGGTCAAGGCGCTCAAGGCGCAGTACGTCACCGGCAAGGGGGTCAAGATCGCGACTGTGACGCGGGTATCGGTCGCGAGTGACTTCTCCGGCACCGTCAAGGTCGCAGGGGTGGTCCAGTTCGGTGGGCGTGGCCCGGTGGCGTCGGATATGACCAGCGAGTCGCAGTACGACATGGACTCCTTCAAGGGCTTCGACGCGGAGGAGTACGCGTTTTTCGAGTCCCTGCAACTGCCTGTCAGGACCATCACCGTGAAGAGAACGAGCTACGTCGCCGACGCGCGGGTCGCGGACAACCTGCCCATCGGCAAGATCTGGGTACGCTCACCCGCCTGGAAGGTTCCGACCTCTGAAGGCACCCTCATCGACATCTTCGAGCCCGGCAAGCTCAAGAGCATCATCGCCGGCGCCACCTCTTTCCGCGGTGGGGTGCTGAAAGGCTCGATCAAGCCCACCACCAACGAGCGCGGCGGCAAGGTCGGCTACGTTCTCTGGTTCGACGCCAAGGGGCTGGTCAAGCGAATGACCACCACGACGACCTTCACCACCAATGACAATCTCAGGCTCACCGCCTCCTCCGACACCCGCTTCACCGCGTGGGCGAGCGAGGTCTCCGTCTCCGCGCCCCCCGCCTACCAGGTCATCGATGAGAAGGACGTCGACGATGACATCTTCAACGAGCGGCTTGACCCGCTGAGCGCGGTCAGGCAGTAGATCGGCGTCCTGGCGGCTGGGATAGAGTCGCGATCAGGGGAGTCTCTTTGAACAAGGAGCTCCCCTTTCTGGTTGTCGTGGCAGGGAGCAGGCCGATGAATCGTTCCGTGCTGGTGGAGCTCCTCGGAGAGGTTTCCGGGTGGAAGCTGACCGTGGGGCGGTGGGAGTCGATCGCCAGGGTGCTGGACGAGATGGACGAAGCGCTGCGGGACGGGCGGGAGGAGGGCGCGGCGAGCACGTCGGAGAGAGTGCGCCTGATGGGGCCGAAGAGGATTAGGACGAAGTTGGGGGACACGCCCACAGTGGCGGCGCCGCCGGAGATCAGGGAGCGGTTGAACCGTCTCGTCCTCGTCCTTGGTGAGCCCGACCGAGCCGATGCCGACTCCGATGAATGAGCGGGCACTGGTCGTCCACCTCTTCGTGGCCGTACGGCGAGCGGAGGGGCTGGAACGGTTACGCGAGGTCTGGCAGCGGTGCGGCGACCACCTGGGCATGGTGGATCCGATCCCCGGACTGGGCGGGCTCGAACTACCGGACGGCGAGCTCTCCGGCGAGGTGCTGGGCGCACGGCAGCGAGCGAAGACTGAGCACGGAATCTTCCAGGCGGTCCTCCGCCTCAGGCATGACGTACTGGCGCTGTCGGTGGTGCTCGCGCCATCCGCCGGTGAGGCCGGGGATGAGCCACCGCCCGATGGGGTGGCCGAGGATGAGCCACCGTCCGGTGGCGGGGACTGGGATGAGCTCGACGCGCTGTGGAGTGCGGTGGTCGGGGATGGCTCGGGCTGGGTGCTGGGTGAGGCTCGGATCAGGAGCGGCGTCGCGGAGCCACCGGTGGACATCCCCGAAGGGCGGTCCGGGCTCGATATCGACGGGCACACGATCATCTGGGAGGAACCGGGAACCGACGGCCGCACGATCCGGCGGATCTCCGCGATCGCGGTCACCGGGCGCCAAGAGGACTCCGACGCCTGGCTGTGGACACGCGGAGACGCCCGGTTCCCCCCTTTCGGGATCCACCTGCTACACGCGGCAAAAGTACGACATCAGCTCAGAATTCGAGACAAGTTCGAAGAGGACTTCGGCAGGCTCTTGGACCTTGCCGACCAGACTCTGGAACGACGGCACCGCCTGTCCGGAGAGACCAACGAACTCGCCGAGGTACGGCAGGAGCTGTCCCGCCTGCTCTCCGGCCCAGCCGCCCTGGTTCAGGTGGCGAGCCGCCTCGGGGAGATGGAGCGGTCGGTACAGATCGCGGGCTCCAACATGCGGGCCGTGACAGGCAGCTTCGCGGGCGCCCCGGGACCGATCGCCGACGATCTCGAACTAGCCGACTGGCTGGCCGGACGACTGGCGGACGATCTGCTCTACGCCGAATCCGCCCAGAAGCGGGTGAGCACCACCCTGGCAGAGGTGGTGCAGACGGCACAGGAGGCGGTCCAGGAACGCCGGGAACTGCTCCAGCAACGAGAGGGCCGGGTCAATCTGCTGCAGGCGGCGATGGTCGGATCGATGATCATGGTGCTGACAGCCGTACAGGCGCTGGGATATCGGGTTCCGCTGCCGGAGCCCGTCAAACCCGCGGTGATCGCCTCGCTGGGGGCGCTGGCGCTTCTGCTGGCGACCTTGACGCTGTGGCGGACCGAGCAGCGGAGCAGGGTCACGGCCGGCGCGGTACGCGTCTTCGCGGGACTGGCCTGCGCCGCACTGAGCTGGCTGGCGGGTACGGTGACCGTCCACCTGACGGCCGGCGGAGCCGCGTCACCGCTGCTCACCGTGGGACTCGCCGTTCCCGCGTTCGCGGCGGGGGCGCTCATCGCCCGGATGAAGCTCTAAGGCCCGATATGGGTGAACGGTGCCCACAGCAGCGGTGAGGAGGCGCGCTCCCGGAGGCTGCGCACCGCCAGGTGCAGGGCCAGCGCGGGGCCCTCGCCCGCGGCCATGGCCCGGTAGAACTCCTCCACGATCCGTGGCGCCTCGGCGTCGGAGATCGGCCAGAGCGTCCCGATCACGTGCGGGTAGCCGGCGAGCTGGAGTGTGGCGGCCAGCGAGATGCACTCGTCGGCGAGCGCGTCGCCACCCCGCGCGGTCTCGCAGCCACTGAGAAAGGCGAGCTCCGCCCGGTTCAGGCGGGCGGCCGCGATCTGCCGGACGGTGAGCGGCCCGTCGTGCAGGAGCAGCCTCCCCTCGGACGGCACCTGCGGGTTCTGCTCGGCATGACAGGCGAAATGCACCCAGGGACTGTACGGCAGCGCGCCGAGAACCTCCGCACGGGTGGCCTCCGGACCGACCATCGTCCTGGCCCCCGGCAGCATGGCCCGGACGGCGTACAGTTCCAGCTCGGCTCCCGGTAGATCGGCCTCGCCCGGGGTGTAGGGCATCGCGACCAGCAGCGGAGGCCCCTGAGGGGCGGCGACGGTTCGCGCCTGCAGCAGCGCCCGCAAGGTGGGGGTGTAGGAGGACACCGCCACGTCGAGTGTCACCGCGTGCAGCGGCAGCATCGCGAGGGCGCCGGTGGGGCACCACCAGAGGCGGGGCCATGGTTCGGAGGAGGCCGGCAGCGCCCGGACGGCCGTGCCCAGTTGCTCGTCCAGCCACTGGAGTGTCCGGGGAACGGCGTCCAGTACCTCGGGGTCGGGGTCGTCGTCGTGCGTGAAAGCCTCATGGGCGGCGACGAATTCCCCGGCGATCTCGGCCACCGCCTCCGCCGACAGGCCCGGCAACGCGATGACCTGAACCCCGTGCCGAGTGACGGCCAGCACATCGCACCGATACGCGCTGATGTTGATGATGACCACCGTTCCGTCCTGGGCGGCCGTGCGGAGGCGGGCGAACGCGGGCGGCAGCAAGAAGTCCGAGAAACCGTCCAGCGCCCGGATCTCGGCCAGGGTCTCGGCCCGCCGGCGAGCCAGGACGTGCCGCCGGTCGAGGAAGTCGGTGTCGTCCTTGGCCGGCTCGGGCAGGTCGAGGGCGTCCTGGATCTCGGAGAGCCTGGCGGCGAGCTCTGGCGCCGCGTGTTCGAGCAGATCCCAGTCGGGCCGGGCGTCGATGACCTGGGCGAGCAGCACTCCCCTGCCCTGCTCCAGCAGTTCCACGGCGAGTTCGGGGGTGCCCGCGGCGATCGCGCAGGCCGCCGCGTCGCTCGCCAGCCCCTGGTACTCGGCCAGGACGCGTTCTTGGTCATCTCGTCCCAGACCGCGCCAGGCGGTGACGTCGAGCAGCCCCACCGCGATCGCGTACGCCTCCACGGCCTCGGCGGGGCCGAAGGCCCCCGCGACGAACTCGGCCCACCTGATGGCGGCGCCCACTCGCCACGCCGGTGCGACGGCCTCCACCGCGACGGCCTGACGGAACTGCTCGGCGGCCTCGTCACGGCTCGCCGCCTCGCCGCTCCGCTTCCAGTGGTCGGCCAGCGCCTCCGCCAGCATCTCGCGCGCCGCGGCCTGCGAAGGGCTGTCGGCGGCCGAGCCTTCCACCGCCATCCGCAGCAGTTCGACCGCCTGGTCGAACTGCTGGTCACTCTCGGCCAGCCGGGAGCGAGTCCGGAGCACCAGCCCCAGGAACCCGACCGTGCCCGAGCGCTCCGCCACCTCCTCCGGAGTCGCGCGCAAGGTCCGCACCAGCAGCTCGACCACCTGGTCGAGCTCCGCGAGACTCTCCTGGTCGAGGGTTTCCACCGAACTCCGGGCCAGCTCGGTCAGCGAGTCCAGATCCAGGAGTCCGGTCATGCCGATCAGGGTCAGCTTTTGGATCTGCAGTTCCCGCCGGTCGTTCTGCTGGTGGAGAATCCGGGCGTACATCGCGGTGGCGAGGTTCGTGCCGGTTCGCAGCCGTTCACTGCTGGTCCCGTGATCAACGTCGCGGGTTCCGCGCAGGACCTCCACCGCTTCTTGTAACGCTTCGCCGGTGTCCTGCAGCAGGAGTGTCACGCCGAGGTTGTCGAGGATCAGCGTCCGCTGGGTGGCGCCCGGCGGAACGACGCGCAGCGCTTCGCGGAGCAGGGATATTGACTCCTCCAGCGAGGCCACCTGGTCGGTGTGCTGGTAGCGCATCCTGAGCGCCGCGGCCAGGCTCGCCAGCCGGCCGCCCCGGTCGGGATTCCCCGGCGGCGTCGATCGCACGGACTCGCGCATCCGCCGGATCGCCTCGTCCAGATCGGCCAGGTCGCGGGTCACCATGAACCTCTGCGCCAGTACCGAGCCGAGGTTGAGGAGGCAGATCGGCCGGTAGACGCTGCCTTCGTCGGCGGCGGCGCAGGCGGCGCGGTGGCTGTCCACCGAACTGTCCAGGTCGGAGAGTCGCCCCCACCTCTCGTACCGCTCGCAGAAGCCCACGCCGAGATTGGTGAGGACCATGGGTCGCCCGGGGTGATCCTCCCTGGTGTGGGCGACCGCCGTGCCGAGTACTTCCAGGATCTCGTCGAGGAGATCGTCTCCCCCGAAGAAGGAGTACTTCAGCTTGAGGCCGTTCCCGAGATTGGCCAGCAGGGGGCCGTGGTCATCCGACTCGACCGGCGAGGCGTCGACCGCGGCCCGCAGGACGGCGAGCATCTCCGGGATGCGGTCGCTCTCACCGGTCCATTCGATCCGTTGCCCCAGCGCGCTGCCCAGCGTGGCCAGCAGCGCCGGTCTGGCAGGGCTGGTGGGTGGCATTTCGGCGAGCGTGGCGTGGAAGGCGAGGATCGCCTGGTCCAGTTTCCCGATGTCGCCGGTCTCGATGGTGGCGAGGTACTGCGCGGCGCCGGCCAGGTTGAGGAACATGGCGCGCAGCTCCGGGCCGTACACGTTCCCTTCGCGCAGGGCATTGGCGAACTCGCGGCCGGCGGCGAGCTGCTCCGCGATGGGCACTCCCTCCGTGCCGAGTGTCGCGATGTCCTCCGTGAGCAGCGTGCCCACGGACAGCAGCACCTCGTTCCGCATCGGGGTAGGCAGTACGTGCAGATATCGGCGCACCACCGAGAGGGCCCGCTCGATCTCCTGGCGGGCGCCGGGTTCGTCGATGAGCAATACGAGGGCTGAAACGAGATGGGCGTTGCGCAGGACGTAGACCATGTGGTCGGGCGGGGTCAGGCTCACCGCCTGCCGAATCTTCGCGGCGCCCGCCCGCTGGTCGTCCAGATCTCCATCGCGCAGGAAGCGCAGCAGGAGAGCCTGGGACTGATTGGCGAGCGCCATGGGGAGTTCGTCGGCGTCCAACTGCTCGGCGAGCGCCGCTTCGTACAGGGTGATGGCCTCGTCGAGGCTTTTCGACGCCCCGCCACCGCGGAACTCGCCGGCCAGCAGGCCGGCCAGGCTCATTCTCGCCGTTCCGGCCGCCGGGTGTCCCGGCCGGGCGCGCTCTGCCGCTTCACGCAGCACGATGAGGGCCTCCGCCAGCAGTTCCCGCCGCTGGGTGTAGTCGAAGCTCATGCTGAGCACGCTCCCCAGGAGCGTCAGGCGTTCGGGATACTCGACCGCCTCGCCGGGAGTCAGGCGGACGATCTCCCGGGCCTCCTCCACCGCACGCGCCAGCAGCCGTACGTCACCGCTCCGGTCGAACTCCTCGATGAGGCCGTCGAACCGACTCTGCGCCGCCTGTACCCGCCTGCCCGCGAAGAATCCTGCGCCCATGAGTCGAGTCTGCGCCCACCGCGACCGGAATACCTGAGTATGGCCCTACCTATATGCCGACAACTCGGGGAACCGCACGACTAGAGCTGGAGGCCGTGCCTCAGGACTCGCAGGAGGCGCTGCGCGTGGCCGGGGTCGGCGGCGGCCATGGCCGCCGCGCCGGCGAGGGCCAGCAGGTCGGCCGCGTCGAGATCGGCGCGGACGGCGCCCTCCTGCCGGGCGCGAAGCAGCAGCCCCGACGCGGCCGCGTTCATCGACGCGTGCCAGCGACCGAACAGGTCCGCCCGTCCGCCTTCGGTGGCGGCCATGGCGAGGGCGCGCTTGGTCGCGACATGGACGACGAAGCTATCCAGCCAGTCGAAGAGCGCGTCGGCCGCCGAGGGCTCGTGCAGCAGCGCCTGTCCCCGCTCGCACAGCTCGGCCACCTCTTCGGCGTAGACGGCGACTAGCAGGTCGCCGCGGGTGGGGAAATTGCGGTAGAGGGTGGCATTGCCCACCCCCGCCCGCCGCGCGACGTCGTCCAGCGGCACGTCGGTGCCCCGCTCGTCGAAGAGCTCCCTCGCCGCCGAGATCAGCGACTCGGCGTTCCTCGCCGCATCCGCTCTACGCGCCATGAACCCGCTCCAGGGTTGTAAATGGGGACATCCCCACTTACTGTAGCGGACGCAACCGGGGAGGTCCCCGTTTCATCCTCTGGAGGATTCTCATGGCATTCACCGCAGACGACCGCATCGCCGTCACCGAACTGATCTCGATGCACGGTCACCTCATCGACGGCGGCGAACTCGAACGGCTGGAGGAGCTGTTCACCACCGACGTCGTCTATGACATCAGCGACTTCGGCTTCGGGGAGGTCCAGGGGCTCGCCCCGATCCGCGCGGCGGCGCTCGCGCTGGGCGAGGGTAATCCGGTCGGGCATCACGTGACCAACATCGTCCTCACCGAGACGGCCGACGACCACGCGTGCGCGATCTCCAAGGGCATCGGAATCATGGCCGACGGCACCTGTGGAAGCGTGACCTACGAGGACGTGATCACGCGCGGCGACCTGGGCTGGCGGATCAGCCACCGCAAGGTCCTGGCGCGGCGGACGCCCATGAACGCCGGATAGGCCGACAGCGGTGAATTCGACCTATCCGGAGTGTCACGATTCCCGGCGCGCCCTCGGGATCATCCGCTGACGATCGCCCCGTGGTAGGCGCCGTGCGGGGTGGAGGCTAGACGCGGCCGTACAGGGCCATGCGGCTGATCATGGCGTCGGCGGCGAGGTGGTAGCAGACCGTCACGCAGCCCAGCAGCTCCGCGGGCGTGCGGAAGGTGGCGGCGAGCGTCTTGTCGGCGATCCTGCGCACGCCCGGGATCTGCGCCCCCAGCTCGGCCGCGGGCGTGCTCGGCATGTCGATCTCAAGCTCGAGCACCTCGGGCAACTGGAGCGGCGCCAGTTCCCCGGCCCCCCGTACGGTCTCCGCCGCGGCCTCCCGGATCAGCCGCCTGGCCTCGGACGGCGAGAGGCTGTCCGCGGCGGTGTGCCCGTGCGCGACCTTGACGGCGACCGTACGCACGCCGGGGAAGACCTTCTCCGCGACGCCGCAGATGACGTCGTCGCCGGTGAGCAACCCCACCGGGACGCCGACCGCGGCGGCCTGCAACGCGTTGACCTCGGCCTCCGACACCGGCCGGCCGTTGAGCCGTACCTCGTAGAAGTGTGAGGAGTAGGTGTGGGCGAGCACGCCGGGCGAGCCGGCGGCGGCGTGGTAGCCGAGGAACATGGCCACGTCGTGCTCGGCCGAGATGCCCTCGGCCATGCAGTCCAGCTTGGGCGTGCCGAAGATCAGCCGGGCGCGCGGATCGAGCTCCTCGTGCAGCAGGTTGTCCATGGTGCCGTGGCTGTCGTTGATCAGGACGCTGTCGGCTCCGGCCTCGAACGCGCCCTCGATGGCGGCGTTGGCCTCGGCGGTCATCAACCGTTGCGATCGCGCGTACCCATGACCGCCGCGGACGACCTGGTCCATGGTGGCGATGCCCGTCACGCCTTCCATGTCAATGGAGATGTAGACCCGCACTGGATATTCCTTTCCTTGGCCGCCGTCACAGGGTGTCACCTTGGGGGACGGCGGGCTATGTCGTCGGGGCCGAAGCTGCGTGCCCCATTTGGGCGTCCCGGACAGCGGCGGGGATCACCAGGGCGGCGGCGACGGCGAGCAGGCCGAGCACCGCGGAGAGCAGGTAGGTCTTGACGAAGCTGCTCTCCGAGGGAACCCCCGCGACGGTGCCGGCGGCCAGCATCATGCCGCCGGCGGCCAAGGCCCCCAGGGACACGGTCCGCGAAGGGGCTTGAGCCGCGCGAGATGATCACGACCGGCCATCGGGTCCAGGTGGCGAAGAAAGCCCGGATGTCGTCGACGAACAGGTCGGGGGCGTCATAGGTGGCAAGGTGCAGGTCTTTCAGTCCGGCCTCAGGTGCTCATCAAGATGCGCATGCGGTCGAAGTCCAGTGTCAGGCCGTACGGCTTGAAGAACTGATGGGTGGGAAGGCCGCCGATGTGGAATCCGAAACCGTCTTCGAACCACTGCGGGAACGCTCCGATCAGGCCCGGAAGGTCGCGGCGGACGGCGGGGCCGAGCGTCACCTTGTCCATGGTCACCGGATGGAGGCCGTCTCCCGGAGGAATCGGCATCTTGGCCGCCTTGAAGGTGGATCGTGGTGCGGTGAAGCCGATGTCGCCGCCTCCGGTGTCGACGAAGAAGACCATGGGGTCCAGGTCGTTCACGGTGCCGTGGGACAGCAGGAAGTGGCTGCCCAGGAACCACATGGGCGTGCTCATCGCCCGGGGGAGGTCCGCGGAGGAGAAGTGCTGTTTGCGGCGAAGGACCAGCGCCTTGCCCGGATAGTCGATCGTGGAAAGGAAGTGCGACAGGACGCTTGTCCCGATCGCGCCCTTGGTGACCCTTCCGTCAGGGGCGGTGAGCCGGATCTCCTCCGGGATGGTGTGGACGGGCAGGTGCCTGATGCGGACATCGCCGAGCGTGAGGAGGTCGACGCGTCCCTGGTAGGCCTTGTGCTCGCCGTACATGGTCCGGTCCGCGGTGTAGCCGTACATCGGGATGTCGAGTTCTTCCGCGTACTTCTGGTTGAGAGCGAACTTCCCGCCTGTGTCGAGGAAGAACACCTCAGGGGGCGCCCCGTTCAACGACACCTCGATCATGGGCAGCGGATCGACGGCCAGGAACGGGATCCTCACGGATCGCGGACCGGAGATCTGGTACGGCCGGCGCCGGGCGAAGCTCTTCAGCTGGCCCACGGTCGCCGAGGGACCGCCCTTGTCCACCAAGGGGAGGATCGAGGCCAGTTCGTCGAACGCGTCCTGGCGCCACAGCACGTCGGCCAGGTTGCTCAGCGAGCGAGAGTGCCGGGGATCGAGCCGGAGCACCCGCTTCAGCAGGCTCTTCGCGGCCGGCAGCCGGTTGGCCAGCACCGTGACGTAGGCGTGCTGGGCCAGTGCGTGCACGTTGTCCGGGTCACCGGCGAGGACCCAGTACATGGCGTCGGCGGCGCGGAAGCCACCCGCCTCGAACAGCTGGTCGGCCTTGTCGATGGAGGGCTTGCCCGGTAACGCCGCGGCGGAGGCGCCGGACAGCGAGCTACCGAGCGCCAGCCCGGCCACGACAGCCGCCCCTTTCACAGTGCTCCGCCGTGTGTAGACGTTGTCGGAGTTCATCAACGCATTCTCATTCCCTCTTTTTCAGATACCGGATGGAATCCGAATACCGATTAGTATCCATATACTGGTGGGGATGTCAACGGCGTGAAGGAGACACGGCAGCGGTGGTTGAACGGCTCACCAGGCAGGAGCAGCGGACACGCAATCGCCTCCGGCTGCTGGAGGCCGCGGAGAAGGTGTTCGCGGAGCGCGGCATTCAGGGCGCCTCACTGGACGAGGTCGCCGCCGAGGCCGGCCTCACCAAGGGGGCCGTCTACTCGAACTTCGCCGGCAAGGAGGAGCTGGTGCTGGCGGTCATGTGGCACCGCCTGGGCGAGGAGGAGCAGGCCCAGGCGGACCTCCTGATGTGCGCCGACCGCCCCGCCGACGACCTGGTGAAGATGTACGGCGAGCACTGGGCGGCGACGGCCCGCGGCGGCGATCAGGACCTGTACGCCCGAGTGGCCGTCGAATTCATGGTCTACGCCACCCGCCACCCGGGCATACGCGAAGAGCTCCTGACCCTGCTGTTCCCCCCGACGGAGATGCGGCGCCACCCCCTGGCGCCACCCGGCAGCGCGCTGGCCGACCTTCCCCCGGAACAGGCCGACGCCATCCTGAAATCTCTGGACATCGGCATGCGCCTGCTCACCCTGCTCGCCCCCGAGCATTGTCCCCCGGAGCTCTTCCCGACCGCCCTCGACCTCCTCACCAGCCCGAAGGCAGACAGCTCGCCCGAGGGGTGAGCACGGGGGTGATCCACGCTCGCCTCAGGGAAACCGCGCCGTCAACCTGTTCTGAGGCGCCTGACCATGGCGGCCGCTGTCGATACCGTGAGGAAGCAGGTAGAACGCCACGGACAGTGCCGCGAACAGGCGCGAGATACGGGCCCAGCCGATGGGGCGCCGCTGTCGCGCCTCCTGCTTGTGCGCCTTGGGTGCTGTGATCTTCGATCCTGACGTACTCGCTGCTTCCATCCGGCCGCGTTGTGGATGATAGACACTGTTCGGTTTCAGATCCGGCTGCTGAGGGTGCGCAGCAGGCCACCGACCCCCGAGTGGCAAGACGCGGCGGCGTGGCGCCGTTCATGCGCGCACCGGGGCCTCTATCGGCTCTACGAGCAGTAGTACTACTCTTTATAGAGCACCGGTGCCGCAGCCTACAAGATCCAGATCTTTACCGCTGCCGGGAGCAAGATCAGGGTCATCAGGCGCCCGCTGTATTCGGCAGGTGGCCCCTCAGCTGGGGTCCGCGACAGGTGTGCACGGCTTCACGGGGGTGCCCGCCTGGGCCAGCCAGGCGCCGAGCCGCCAGGGCTGGTGTGTGTCCTCGTTGTCGCGGTACTCCAGCACGAGCGTCTCGTCCGGGTTGATGTGCTCGGGGGCGATCCGGATCTCGCGCATGGAGATCGGCCGGGTGGCCTTGAGCGAACGCCATCGCCCCTCGTCCGGCCCGGTGGCGCCCGAACCGCCGTAGGCCGGGTCCACGCTGGCGAATCGACCGGTCTCGCACCGCATACCCGGGGCCATGAACGACACGTCGGCCTTGATCCCGGCCGCGCCCAGCTCGGCCTGCAGCCCGGCGGGGTCGCGCAGTTCGTTGACGGTCACCGTGATCGTGCCGTCGGGGCTCTTGGTCACCGCGTACGCGGGGGTCCCGGTTCCGATGATCAGCGGTGTGAGGGCGGCGGCCACCGCGACACCGGCCGCGATCAGCAACCGGGGTGCGGTGACGAAGCGTCGCCGGGTGTGCATCCCGTTCAGGAGTCGCCACCTCGCTCCGGCGAGATCCTCTGGGGTGGCCGGTGGAACGGTCTCCCACATGGCCTTCAGCGTGTCCATCGTCATTCTCCTTTTTCCAGTGCTTGACGGATCTGGGTACGGGCCCGATTGAGTCGTGAACCGACGGTGCCCAGCGGGATGGCGAGCGCGTCGGCGACCTCCTGGTAGCTCAGTTCGGCCCAGGCGACGAGCAGCAGCACATCTCGATCGGCCCGGTTGAGCCTGAGCAGGGCCCGCGCGAGCGGCCGGTTGACGGCCAGGGTGTTGATCCCGTCCTCGACCTGCGGACCGGCTATCTCCGCCGGGTGCACGCCGCTGCGGAGGTAGGCGCGGTAGAGGCTCGTCTCGGTACGCCGCCGTTTGCCGATCACGTTGGAGGCGATGCCGTACAGCCAGGGGCGGGCGTCGGGACGGCCCCGGTCATAATCGTCCCGGCGTTGGAAGGCGGCCAGAAAGGTGTCGGCCACGACGTCTTCCGCCTCGCTCGGGCCCAGGCGTCTGGTCACGTAGCGGTGCAGGAGCGGCGCATGCCGGTCGAACAGGACGGCGAAGATCTCCGGCTCGTTCAGCGACCTCTCGATGAGGGTCGCGTCATCGGCCTCGACTGCTTCGCGGAGGATTGTCATGCATGTCGGCCTTTCTTGGCGTATGCGGTCACCTGTACTTACCGCGCCAAGCCGAAATACTTCACCGAGCCTCGGGGACGACCGCCGGCGGCGACCACGCGCGAGTGACCGCGCCACCGATCAATGGGCGAGGACTTTGCGCAGGATGCCCATGTTGTACGCGCGCAGGGTCCGCTCCGCCGTGTTCGGCTCGTAGTTCACGTAGTCCAGCCGCAGCACGACCGGCCCGCGCCGGACCAGCACCTCCGTACCGACCGAGACGCGCTCGCGATCAACGGACGTCGTCTGCTCGACGCGGTAGCCGCGCCAGCCGTCGTCATCGCGCGGATAGGCGGCGACGAAGGAGCTCCCTTTCACCCGCTTTCCCGGCTCCAGGGATGTGGCGGCCGTGCCGTCGTACCGGCACGCCGACAGCCTCTCGCCGACCTTCTTCATCACCTTCCCGGCTCGTCCCGCGCTCGGCAGCACCCATCCGCGCTGCACGATCCGCCCCTTACCGGGCAGACCGACCTCCCTCGTCAAGGTGGAGAAGCGCCGATCGACCGCCACCCGGGGAGTGTCGAACGGGTTGAGCGGCACGCACACCTCGATCGCCGCCGTCGCGCCCTGCGGCTCCACGTGAACCTCACCGCCGCGCAACCCCGCCCCCGCCGCATCCAGGAACAGCCCCACGACCTTCTCCCGCGTCCACGCCTCGGACACACCGGCGGCCTCCGCTGTACCGACCTGATCCGCTCGCATGACCACCCCGGCGCCTTCACCACATCCAGCCGCCAGTACGGCGCAGGCCACCACGACAGAACCGACCCACTCGCTCATCCAGGTTCCCGCTCTCTCGACTCCCGTTCCCGGATGATCCTGAGCCCGAGCACCGGGCGGGCGAGTCTCTCACCGCTCATCCCGGTGAAATCCGGTTCAGCCCATAGCGTCGGCCAGACATCCACCCCCCGGCCGCGACCGATCGTTGCCGTTCCGCAGAAGAACCCAGGGAGCGGCTCGGGCCGCCGTCTGGCGCACGGTCTCGGCGGAGGCGAGGCGCGGGACGGTCACCTCGTCTCTGACAGGCGTTGCCGGGCCGGCTCCCAGTGCCGCAGGTCCGCCGGCTCGGCGTCCTCCTCGTACCAGCCCGTCCCGGTGAGCCATGTCTCCAGCCAGTCGGCCAGGCTCGCCGAGTCGACGTACCACGCGAGGGGCCAGTCGTCTTCGATCCCGTTCGGCTCGAAGACCAGCACGGTGCCCTCGGGGCTGCGGCAGTCGACGGCGGCGTACATGCCGCATCCCCAGTCCAGGATCGGCAGGACGCCTTCCGGCCACTGCGGGGCGTCCCCGGGCTCGGACTCCGCGCGTTCCTCGTGGTAGACGTCCACGGCTGTACGTCCATCGCCCACGAGAGGGAAGAGCTGGTATTCGGGACCGAAGCAGCCGTTGGCGACCTCGCGGTAGAGCCTGGCGAGCATCGGAGGCAGCGCGAATCCCAGCAGCTTCTCCGCCTGCGCCAGCTCCTGCGCCGTCACGGGGGCGGGTAACAGTTCCGCGTCCGCCTTCGCGGACACTCGCCGAAGAAGATCATCCGTATCTGTCATGACGGTGATCATGTCATCTGCCCACGACAGTCCCCAGTGGACCGGCACTAGGTGTAAGGCGGCCCGCGTCCCGTCTCTCAGCTCATGGGGGAGGGGCGTCAGACCGTCCAGAGACGCACAGAGTGGTCCTCGCTCGCGCTCGCGAGCACCTTACTGTCGGGGCTGAATGCCACGGAGGTGACGGCGCCGGTGTGCCCGGTGAAGGGGGAGCCCAGGATCTTGTACGTTTTCGTGTCCCACAGCAGCACGGTTCCGCTGCTCGTGCCGACGGCCAGCCTCCTGCCGTCGCGGTGGTACGCCAGGGCGTTCACCGGGCTGTCGGTCTCCAGCGGCGGCCCGACGTTCTTGTCGCCGCCCCAAAGCCGCACGATGCCGGGCGTCGCGCCGACCGCGACGACCCGCGCCGAGATCGCCAGGCTGTTGACCGAACTGATGTCGTTGACCCTCAGCACACTGGGGCCCTCCCCGGTGTTCGCGGTGTCCCAGAAGCCCACGGTATTGTCGGCATACGCGGCCAGGAGCATGGACCCGTCAGGACCGAACGTCACGAAGTTCACCGTCGCCGGGCTCTTCCGGAGCACCGCCGTGCATTTCCCGCTCGCCGTGCGCCACAACCGGGTGGTCCGATCCGTGCTGCCGCTGGCGAGGGAGCCGCTGTCGGGCGAGAAGGCTACGGAGTTCACCGGGCCGGTGTGGTCGGTGAGCACCGTCCTAGTGACGCCGCGCGCGAGGTCCCACAGCCGGATCGTGCTGTCTGTGCTGGCACTGGCTAGCGTCTTCCAGTCCGGGCTGAACGCCACGGACGTGACATCCGCGCCGTGGCCGGTGAGGGTCGCGGTGGTCACCCTGCTCGATAGATCCCAGAATCGGATCGTGCCGTCGGCACTGGCGCTGGCGAGCGTCCTGCCGTTGGGGCTGAAGGCGACGGCGTTCACCGCCCCCGCGTGGCCGGTCAGCACATCACGATCGGAGGGCGCCTTGGCGGCCGTGCCCTTCGCGGGCTTCTCGGCCTCTTCGGAGCCGAAGATCAGGTAACCGGCCCAGCCGCCGACGGAGGCCAGCGCCACCGAACCCAGCCCGGTCAAGACCGCACGACGCGAGACGTGGCCGGAGCGTTGATCCGTGAGGTGCACCTGCATGCCGTCGCCGACGAACATGGGAGCGCCGCGATTCTGGTAGATCCCGCCGCCGACCTTGTTGCCGTCCGCCACCTGCTGGGGTTCCCGTGGCCGCGGTTTGCGCGCCAACGCTCAGCCCTGCTCTTGGATCAGGTCGGCCTCGATTTCGGAGCCGATGACGCTCTGCTCGCCGGAGCCGCCCATCCGCTGGCGAACCCGGCCGCCGACCTTCACGTCCTGAGCTCGCTGGGACGCCGCCGCTCTCTCGCCGACCGAGAGCCAGGCGTGGAGAGCGCCGCCGACGACCACCAGGACGGCGAGGAACGCCCACCAAGCCGACGTCCACTTATCGGTGAGCACTCCCGTCGTGATGTTCACGAGGGCGGCGACGGCGACCGTGCCCGCCGCCGCCCAAGCCCGCGTCGTCCTAGGACCCACTTCCCACTCCCTACCTAACGCCTTGCCAGGGGCCGCACACACTAAGTATCCGCCGATGGATATTTGCGGGGTGCCGAATGACAAAATTTACTTACGGAACGGATAGGAAACCCACCAACAGAGCAACAGGCAGCTGATCAGAGGATCTCGCCGTTGACCGGGCGTTCGAGGTTCCGTGGGTTTGGGCCTGTCTGACAGTTCCATGTGGCGGAGCCACAGCATCAGACAGCCAAGGGGTGACGCCCGCGAGATAGCGGCTGGCGAGCTTGTCGAAGCGGGTGGCGACGGCCCGCCACTGCTTGGAGCTTGGTGGTGAGCAGCGGCTCGCCTCGAAGGGCGTCACCGAGCACCTGCAGCGTGGATGCCCCATCCTTCAGGTCGGGGAGGAAGCGCGGCGCTTCGGGTCACTGTGTTCTCCTGATTCTGTCGGTGAC
>NZ_JBEYZF010000046.1:0-41124 GCF_040645915.1 Nonomuraea sp. NPDC046570
CCTGCGCAAACTCCGCTGCTGCCCTCACCTCGCCGGGCAACTCGTCAAAGCGATCCTCGTCCTCCAACTCCGCGAATCGAGATGAAAAACGTTCAGTGCATGTCGAGGATGTTGTCCACCATCTCGACGTAGTGGGGCGAGTACCGCTCGGACAGGGCGGTGATCTCGTCCAGGACCCGGGTGGCGCTCTTGCTCCTGAACGCCATCGACGTGCCGTTGAGCCCGCAGAAGGTGCAGTGGTGCTTCTGCCCCCACCAGCATCCCCGGGACGACTCCAGCAGGATCGCGCGCTGCCTGCGGCGAGCCGCCGCGGACGCGCCGGCCTGCGCGAAGAAGTCGTCGTAGCTGGGGTGGGGCAGCGTGTTCAGGTCTTTGACCCGCTCGGGTGTGAGGTCGGTGTAGCGGCTCTCCCCGCCGTGACGGGCGATGACCCCTGGTATCTCGTACGCGCTCCCGCCCGCGCGCAGGGCCTCGACCACGCGGGGGAAGCTGAGATCCGCCTCCCCGCCGCACACGATGTCGACGAACGGGAAGGACCGGTGCAGTTGCAGGCCCATCTCCGCTTCGCAGTTGGCCCCGCCGAACGCGACGACGACCCCGGGGTGCCGCTCCTTGATCCTGCGGGCCAGCGCGATAGAGGCGACGTGCTGGGTGAAGGTGGAGGTGAAGCCGACGATGTCGTACGCCCCCCAGTCGGCCGCGCCGAGCGCCTCGTCCAGGAAGCGGTCGGCCGCGGCCCGGCAGCGGAGCAGCGCGCCGGCCGTACCCTCGTCGCGCAGGGCCGGAAAGCGTTCCCTGAGCATGGCCAGGTAGGCCGCGTCCGCGTCGTCGCGTGGGCCGAAGGCCGCGCGGGCGAACACCCAGTCCCCGGCCAGGGCCTGGGTCGGGGCGCGTTCGGCCACGTAGTCGTAGTCGCTCTCGCGGACCAGCTCGGCGAAGCGCAGATTGAGGTACAGGCTCTCGGCGGTCACGCCGGCGCGCGCCAGGTGGGCGGTGAGCAGGCTGATCCCGATGGCGGGCCGCAGACCGCCGAACGGCATGACCACGAACAGGACTCTCATGCCGGCCGCCCATCGAGCCTGTGGACGACGCCGGTCCGGTCGGACCGGTCGAAGTCGACGATCGCGTCCAGTACGTCCTCGGTGGCGATCCGGCCGGGAAAGGTGTCAGGCGCCACGGCGTTGACGCGGATCCCCAGGTCCCACAGCTCGCTGGCGAGATGGTAGGTCAGGTGATTGAGCGCGGCCTTGGACGAGCCGTACAGACCCTGCTGCAGGTCCGGGTAGACGAACAGGCCCGAGGTGCTGGAGATGGTGACCACGTTGCGGTTGGCCCGCAGGTTGGCCGTCGGGTCGGTGAACCAGAAGCGGCGCGCCAGCGCGGCGGTGAGCTGCAGCGGCGCCAGCACGTTGACCTGGTAGACCCACCGTGCCCGGTCGGCGGCACCGGCGGCCAGCAGAGGCGTCCAGCCCCGTACGGCGGCGGCGTGCACCACCAGGTCCACCCCGTCGGTGTGGGATTCCACGGCGTCGGCCAGCCGGGCGATGTCGTCAGGGTCGCCGAGATCGGCGCGGAGCGCCCGTACCGGATGGTCGTTCTCGGGCAGGTGCCGGGTGGGGGCGAGGGGATCCACGTAGGACTGGTCCTGGGTCGGGCCGTCGATCGCGGAGCGGTGGTGGACCGCGAGGATCTGGTAGCGGGCTGCGTACCTGCGGATGAACGCCGTGCCCAGCAGGCCGCTGGCGCCGGTGAGCAGGCAGGTGCGGGTCAGTTCTTCCATCGCTCGAGGCCCTCCGTGCCGAAAGTCCGCCCGGCCTCGTCCAGGGTGCGGTGCACCCACATGATGATGGAGGTGCGCGGCAGCCGGGTGTTGCTGAGGTAGGTGTGGAAGGACCGCGGTGTGCACTCGAACGCGACGAGGCTGTTGTTGATCGGCGGGCAGCGCAGCGCGGGCGCGTCGACCGGGTCGTCTGGTGTGGCGTAGAGGCCGGTCTCGCCGCCGTCGCCCGGGCGCCACCCGTCGTTCCCGGCGAAGAACAGCACCACCGCGCCGCGGACCACCTGGATCTTCTCCGCGTCGGAGAGCGGCCCGGCGCCGGTCTTGTAGTCGCACCGCCGCGGATCGGGGGTCTGGATCCGGTCCGGCTCGTCCGTGCGGGGGAACCAGACCGGGTTGAAGTCGTTGTGGACGAAGCCGTTCGCGCTGGCGACGGTGTGATGGTGGGCGCCGGCGAACACGTAGGGCGTCGCCTTGATACCGAACAGGTCGCAGATCAGGTTCCGCCACCCGGCCGACAGGAACAGGCCGACGGGACCGGGATAGTCGGCGCCGAAGCCGATGCCGTACGAGTCGTATCCGGGAATGCTCCGGGAGAACCGGTCCGGCTCCGGGGTCTCGCCGAGTCCCTGACCCAGCAGGTCGCGCAGCTGGGCGTCCAGGGCGCCGTAGAAGTCGCCGGTGAAAACGTTCCGCGCCGCCACGTGCGGGAAAGGCCGGCTCCGGCGCAGCCAGGCCCGGTTGCTCACCACGGATTCCAGTGTGGCCATGTCAGGCTCCGACGCCGGGGATCGAGACGGACCAGTCGGCGTTCTGGGGAACGGTGCGGAAGAAGAAAGTCTGGCAGAGGCGGCCGTTCTCCAGCCGGTCGCCCCACCCTCCGGCACCGCTGTGCGGCACGTCTCCGCGTACCAGGATCAGGCGGTTGAAGACGTTGCCGAAGGAGTCGACGAGCTCCCAGTTGTCGGCGGGGGTCATCCAGTCGAACTCCCGGGCGGGGTTGACGTTGCGCCACAGATACAGGCCGCCGTCGAGCGGGGCCGTGGGGTCCAGGTACACGATTCCGCTCCAGCCCTCGGCGCCCACCGCGTTCCACCCGTCGGTGACGTGATTGTGCACCCCGTCGCCCAGGCGCTGCTCATTGGCCGGTTTGACGTGGAAGCAGGCGTTCCACAGGCAGGTCGCACGCTCCCGGCCCGGCTCCGGCAGCGGCTTGGACGAGGCGTCCACCGGGAAGTCGCCACGCCAGTGAGCCAGGTCGATGGGCTCACCGACCGCCCGCCGCAGCACGGCGAGCAGTGCCCGGGAGGATTTGAACGGGCAGCTGTCCGCCGGCCGGAACGCGCTGGCCCACCAGGTCGCCCGCTGCCGGCCCGCCGCGAGCGCCGCCGCATCCTCGTACGGTGTGTAGTAGCGCTGCCGGAGCGCGTACTCCCGCACCGCCTCCGGGTGCCGGTAGAAGTTGTCGAGCACGATGACGGCGGGCCGCGATCTCGCCCTCCCGGGACGCGCCCGTTCGCTGTCGCGCATCGTCTCGCGCCAGCGGGCGGTGAGCTCGTCGGCCTGGCGAGCCAGGCGGGGCGGTGGGATCGCTCCGGCCGTGGCCGCGTCCAGGCCGAGGAACTCCATCACCCGCCCGATCTCGCCACGGTAGTCCTTCACCAGCGACTCGTACTCGACCACCAGCGGCTCGATGCCGTGGGCCGCGAAGTAGCGCTCCCAGGCCGCCTGCTGCTCGTCGACGGCGCGCTCGATGGCGCGCACCGCCGCCACGTCCAGCCGGGGTTCCCGCACGGGCGGCGGCGGGTCTCCCGCCCACCGCCACCACTCCTGGGTCTGCTCCGCCCGGTACCAGGACAGCGCCTGGGCCCGGCGGTCCCGCCGCACGATGTTGACGAACCGGGAACCGGGGAACAGCCGCGCCAGCACCCGCACCGGCGGCCCGCTCTGGCCTGCTTCCCGCGCCAGCGTGGAGACGTGCATCCACTGCAGCTTCAGCCCGTACACCCCGTTGTCCGTGGTGCCATGACGTACGGCCGCCTGGAGGTAGTCGTCGAACGAGATGTCCCCGATCAGTGCCAGATGCTCGCGCCACATCGATCGGAACGCGGGCGCGAAAACCTCGCCCGGCCTGCCCGCCACACCCGTCGTGATCAGGCCCTCGCAGAGCAGGCTGCTGCCCGTTCGCGGAGTGGCCGCGACGATGTAGCGGACCGCCGGTTCGACGGTGGTCATGGAACTACTCCCGCGGCCCGATGGGCGGGCGCCCCGGCCGGTGCGGCGGGTCGGCCACACTCTCCTCGGCCGGTATCCGCATCCGCTCGGCCAGGCCCTTGGCGGCCACCGGCCGGGCGCCGACCGGCGGGAGATACACCGTCGCCACCGTGGGCACCCGGCGCAGCGCACCGGCCAGGTCGGCGACGCGCACGCCCGTCTTGATCGGCGGAAACAGCGGATGGATGGCTGAGACCAGCAACGTGACCCGATGATCGGGCGGGTAGAACCGCAGGAGATACTCCTGCACCTGGCCGACGTTGTCGGGACGCGGCCGCCCGCCGCTGTTCAACGCGTCCAGCGCGATCGGCGCCTGGAAGAGCACGCAGGGCGTGTCCGTCTGGATCGGGCGCTCCCGCACCAGGAGGTCGGTCGCGTCGTACACCTGCAGACCGTCCAGGGCCGGATCCACGTTGAGGTCGACCAGCAGCGCGTCCAAGGACGAGACCCCGGGCAGTACGGTCACCCGCAGATCGAGCACCTTCGCAGCCCGCTGGATCAGCGTCGTCGGGTAGCAGTACACCTTGGGGTGACCGTACGAGGCGAAGCAGACAGGTGGCTTCTCCAAGGCCGCGGTGACCACCTCACCGGCCATCTTCTGGTAGATCAGGATCCGGTGGCTGCCCGGCCGGAACTCCGCGGACAGATCGATCACCTCGGGACACAGGGTGCGCAGGTGGTCCACGACACCCACCGCCATGTCGGTGACGAACGCCACCGTGCACCGGCGGATCGCCTCCTCGACCTCCCTGGTGATCTGGTGGACCCCGCGGATGCCCAGGCCGACGACGGCGATGTCCCACGGGTAGCGGTGGTCGCCGGACATCAGAGCCTCCCCATGAGCCTGCTGACGGCCTCCGCCCGGTCGGCCGGAGCGGTGGCCGCGCGGATGTCACGCACCGAGGCCACGATCTCGGGGTCCGCGACGAGGTCCTCGATCCTCATCTCGTCCCGTGGGCTGAAGGCGGCGAACCAGTCGTGATGGCCGCTGATGACCACCCCGACCCCGGGGGGTGGCGGCGGTGGAGGCGGAGGCGGAACCGGGCCGATGCCGATGTTGATGGGAATCTCTGACGGCGGTCCCGGTGGTGGTGGCGGCGGGGGTGGCGGCGGAGGCGGGGGCGGGGGTGGTGGCGGCGCGTCCTCGTCCACGCGGTGCCCGCTGAGCCGAGTCCACAGCTTGTCCCGGTCGGTGGTGAGCGCGGCCCGCTCGGCATCCGTCAACTGATACGAGGTGAGCACGTCACCGGGGCTGGTGAGCACCGAGAGATAGAAGTCGTAATCCGTTTGGGCACGATCAAGTACACGGCGAAGATCGCTCACGGCGTCCCCTTTTCCGATGAATTCCCGCTGCGCCCGCGCCCCTACCCAGCAGCGAACACCCCTAGGGATCTTCTCCCCACCGGCCACCTGTAAAAGATCCATCGTGCAAATGTTGCGCCAAGCCCAAACTCGGGTCTTCATACGAAATTCCAGGGTCCCTGCGGACCGGGCAAGATGAATGCATGACGATCAAGCGTCGGTCGTTCGGGCTCACGCTTACGCCTGGCCCTGCTGCTGTGCCCGGAGTCGCCGCCCGCGGAGATGCGGGAGCAGGCGCTCCAGGCGTACGAGGAACCTCGGGGTCGAGCTCGTCATGCGCGCCGCCCGACTCAGGTCCGACGACCTCGATCACTGGCAGCGATTACGCCGAGTAGCGCCATCCGCGCTCTTGGCATGACATTTCGTTTCATTGCTGCATAACCAGATGAACGTCTGCGGCTGGCCCTGTCATGCTGCGGGGCATGAACCGGAAGTCATTTGATGACGGGCTCGTCGCGAACCGGATCCTGTGGGATGCCCGCGCGCGGGCTCACGGGACGGGTCCCAACGACCTGTTCTACGACGTTGACTCGTTCCTGGCAGGCCGACAGACGCTCTACCCGATCGAGCTGGAGTTGGCCGGTGAAGTGGCCGGTCGGGATGTGCTGCACCTGCAGTGCCACTTCGGCATGGACACGCTGAACTGGGCGCGTCTGGGTGCCCGGGTCACCGGGGTGGACTTTTCGCCGGCGGCGATCGCAAGGGCGCGCGAGCTAGCCAAGCGCGCCGAACTGACCGCGGAGTTCATCGAGGCGGACACCCAGAATCTGCCGGCCGATCTGGCGGGCAGATTCGATCTCGTCATCGCCACCTACGGGGTGCTGTGCTGGATCGCGGACCTGGACGCGTGGATGCGGGGTGCTGCCATGGCGCTTCGCCCCGGGGGCAGGCTCGTGCTGGTCGACCTGCATCCGATGTTCCAGACGCTGGCCAGCTACGAACCGCTCGTGGCCGACTGGCCGTACGGCGGCGGCGAGCCCCAGCGGGAAGCCGTGACAGGAACGTACGCAGATCCGAACCTGCCGATGGAGAAACAGGAGGTGGTTCAGTATCCGCATTCGGTCGGTGAAATCGTGACGGCGACCGCCAGGGCCGGGCTGGTCGTGGATCGGCTCAGCGAACACACCGAGGCCCAATTCGACGGACGGCGGATCCTGCCACAGGGACCCGATGGCCTCTATCGATTCCCCTTCAGCGACACCCATCTTCCGATCTTGTACTCCCTACGGGCGGTATCGCCTCAAACTAGAGCTCAGTGATTCCGGGGTCCCGGTAGTAATCGCCGAGAATTCAACGGATATGCACCCCTGATTCGGGCCGAAGCAGGCGCGACGATGGACAGCAAGTGCCCGCCGTGCGCCAAGCACAACCGGCAGTTTCGCATGGCCCAGTGCCGCGAGGGCTGCACCTCGACCACAAACCCGCCATCACGCCAGATGAGCCGAGCGAGGAACAGCGCTGGCTCGTGGAGTTCCGCGCCCTCTCCCAAGCCAAGCGCTGACCACGCAGATGCCTGCTCCACCCCTGCAGCCATCCGGATCGGGGACAGGACCAGGACCAGGGTCCTGGTCGTGGGCCGGGGGAAGGATCCAGGGCCCCGGTCCGAATCATCCGCTACCAGGAGGTTTGCCGCCTCTCGCGGTGATGGACTGGATATCGGGCGGGAGCCTCCGGCAGACGTTCGTATGCACGTCCGTCCGCCGGAGACATCGTGATCCGCGCCCACCAGACACGCCGGGAGGCAAAGAATGATGATGAAGAGTGTGGGCTTGCGTCGTTTCCATGCGGTCGTGGCGTCAGCGGCCGTGGCCGCGTCCGTCGGTGCGCTGGCGGTGGGTCCGGCTCACGCGTCGTCGCCCGGATACGATCGGGCGGCCTTGCAGGCGGATCTGGATGCGATCCGCGACGCCGGCACGCTGGGAGTGCAGGCGCGGGTAGTCTCACCCGGCGGTGACCTGGCCGCGGCGAGCGGTACGGCGGTGCGGGGCCGTAACGTCCCGATCCCGCTCGACGGGCACTTCCGGATGGGCAGCAACACCAAGACCTTCGTCGCTGCTGTGATCTTGCAGTTGGAGGCGGAGGGCCGCCTGTCCCTTGACGACAGCGTCGAACGGTGGCTTCCCGGACTGGTGCGCGGCAACGGCAACGACGGGCGCGCGATCACCATCAGACAGCTGCTCCAGCACACCAGCGGCCTGTATGACTCCGTGGGCGACATCGAGCAGAAGATGCGCACCGAGCGGGGCTACCGCACCTACCGGTTCCTGCGCATGAACCCGCGACAGCTGGTGGCGCTCAGCGTCCGCCAGCGCCCGCTCTTCGCCCCCGGCTCCCGCTGGAGCTATTCGAACATCAACTACCTCGTGGCCGGGCTGGTCATCGAGCGGGCCACCGGGAACTCCTGGCGCAAGGAGGTGAAGCGCCGGATCATCACGCCGCTGCGGCTGCGGAACACGACCCTGCCCGGCGACTCCCCGCTCCTGCCCAAGCCGCACGCACAGAGCTACACCCAGGACGCCAAGACCTCCCGGCCGTTCCGCGCCACCCTGCTCAGTCTCGGCTGGGCCGGCGCGGCGGGCGAGGCCGTCACCACCACCGGCGACCTGAGCAGGTTCTGGCGTGCGCTGCTGGGCGGGAAGCTACTGCCGCCGCAACAGCTGAAGAAGATGACGACCACGGTTCCCGTCGGCGCGCCCGGCAGGGAGTTCGGCCTGGGCATGGCCAAGCAGCAACTGAGCTGCGGGGTCACGGCCTGGTCGCACCCCGGCGGCACACCCGGGTTCATCACCGACAACGCCATCACCCAGGACGGCCGCACCAGCGTGATCGTCTCACGCACCACCTACCCCGGCACACGAGAGCAGGGCCAAGCCACTGCCCGCCTGATCGACAACGCACTCTGCGGCACCTCACCGACCGACTGATCATCCCGTGCGGCAGGACCGGCAGCGATGATCACGGTTTGCCCCGGCGGCACCGCTCGCCGTCGAGCTGGTGCCGGGGGTGGCCGAGCGGCTGCCAGCGACCGATGACAGCGTGGACGCGGCGGTGCTCCGCATGGTGCTTCGCTCGCTGCCCGACGTCGGGGTGGCGCCGGCCCAGGCCCGGCGGGTGCTGAAAGCCGGCGGGCAGATCCAGTTCCTGGAGCACGTACGCGCCGACACCCGCGGCCTGGCCAAGCGGTTTCCACCTGGATGGCGATCGGCGTCTCTGCGCTGTTCGGCGTGATCGGCATTGCGCTCAAGATGTGGGCGTGCCCGCGGCCCCGACGCGGACGCGGGGCCGGTGCGTACACCACCAGGTGCATTTGAAGCACCACCGCCAGCCGGAGAAGCCGCCGGGGCGGTCTCTGTTGGTGATGTCCTCCAGGACGTAGAGCGCCGATCCTCCTGTCGCTCCGATGTTCCAGTGGCCTGGTCGTCCGTCCCGAGGGGAGGGGCATGTGCCGAAGGTGCCGTTGCCGAAGAACCACCGGGTTCTGCGTCTCGCCTGGCGGGCGCCCAGGCCGAAGTGGGCGCGCTGCCCGACCTCGCCGTGCTGGGCAAGGCGTTGGCCGCCGGCTTTCCGGTGGCGGCGGTCGTGGAGCGGGAGCCGTACCGGAGACTGCTGGGCGAGAAGGTGGGCCACGGTGGGACGTACAACACGCAGTCCGACTCCTGGCAGACGCGGACTGCGGCACTCGACAATACTATGGGTAATGATATAGTCACGCTTCGCTATGGAAATTATCAGCGGATTGCCGTGTCACGTGGCTTGTGTGATGGATGGGAACGGGCGGTGGGCCGCGCAGCGATCGCTGCCGCGTACCGCAGGCCACGAGGCGGCAGAGGCCGCTGTCATCGACATCATCGAGGCGGCACACTCGGCTGGCATCAAGTGGCTGAGTCTGTACGCCTTCTCCACCGAGAACTGGCAGCGGCCGGCGGGCGAGGTCGACATCCTCATGCGGCTCGTGCGCCGGACCATCCGCAAGCATGCGCCGGCGTTGCACGCGCGAGGTGTCCGGTGCAGGTTCCTGGGCATGACCGATCCGCGGATCCCACCACTGCTGGCTCGCGACATCACCGATCTGATGACGCTCACCAGTGACAACAGGCAGATGACGCTGACGATCGCCTTCGATCACGGGGGACGTCGCGACATCGTGGAAGCTGCCCGTTCGCTGATCCGCGCTGCCGTACCCGCCGAGCAGGTCACCGAGGCCACCTTCGCCCGGCATCTCCCATACTCCGACACGCCGGATGTGGACCTGGTCATTCGTACCTCCGGAGAGCAACGGATCTCCAACTTCATGCTCTGGCAGGTGGCCTACGCCGAATGGGTCTTCCCGCAGGTGCTATGGCCCGACTTTCGCGCGACCCACCTCGGGGAATGCCTTGACGCCTACCGGCGGCGCCAGCGCCGATTCGGCGATGTCCGCCAGCCGACCGCCAGGATGGGAGAGGGACTTCGATGAACCAGAACACCGCAGAGGAGGCCGCCGACGTCTTCGGGCCGAACTCGATGCTTCGCCGCCTCGTCAACGAGGCACGCTGGGGCCTTGCGGTGACCCGCGCGACGGTTCTGGAAGCCGCGCACCCGCAGGTCGGCGCGGCGTTGATCGGAAACTCGACGTTCGTGACGCATCCGTGGCGGCGTCTGCGCAACACCCTGGTAAGCACGCAACGGATGCTCGACCCGGACCGGCACGTACGCAGCCGGGAGGCGGCTCGCCTCAACCGCATGCACGCCCGCATCTCGGGCACCGACCCGCAAGGCCGCCGCTACGACGCGATGGACGCCGAAGCACGCGCCTGGGTGGTGGCGACCCTGTTCGAGTCGGCGGTGACGATGTATCGGCTGAGCGGTGAGTCGCTCGACCGGCCCGCGATGGAACAGCTCTACACCGAGTTCCGGACGGTCCTGGCCCTGCTCGAGGGCAACAGCGACCAGCTCCCTGCGAAGTTGCAGGAGTTCTGGCCCTACTACGACGACATGATCGACCATCGCCTGGAGAGCACCGAGGCGGTGCGCGTCATCCTCTACCGGCTCTTCGCCAATGTGCCCGCGCCGCCCCTGCTGCGCAGCCATCCCGCGGTGTGGGCCGCGGGCCGGGCCGTGGCAGGCCCTGTGGCCGCTGCGGTCACCATCGCGTCGCTGCCGGAATCCTTCTGCCGACGTGTCGCCCTGCCTGACCTCCCAGGGGCGCGGGCGCTCATGCACGGGGCGTACCTGACCACCGGAATCGCCGCCCGCCTGCTTCCAGAAAGCTGGGTGCATGTCGGCTCACTGATGAGCCTGCTGGACCCCGACCACGCCGGTGGCTCTGGACCGTGGGAGAAGGTACGCCGCAAGGCTGGCCAGGCCGCGGCCATGCTCAGACTCATCACCCCGGCTCCCGACGAGGTCAATCAAGCCACACGCTCGGCTGACCAGTTCTTCGCCGAGGTCCTGGACCAGACCGGCGACGGCTTCCTCGCCTGGCCGGACCTGGCTGCCATGGCCAGAGAGATCGCCACTCGGCTCGACCTGGATGTACAGGACGAGGAGCGGCTTTTCAACGCCTACGCCGCCTGGTGGCGGGAATTGCAAACCAATCTCGACGCCGACGGCGACGGACGGGTCACGCGCCAGGAATACGCCTCCTCAGCTGCCTCTCTGCCCAGCTCCGGACTGGTAAAGATCGCTGATGTGCTGTTCGATGTCACCGACGGCAACGGCGACCAGACGATCGACGCCCGGGAGTATCAGGCGTTGTTCCGCACGGCCTTCCACCGCGATCTGACCGGCAGAGGCGACAGCTACTCGCGCAGTGCTTTCGTCAGGCAGTTCCTGTCCTTTATGTCCGGGCAGCAGCACTCGGTCGCCTACAACTCCCTCCTGTCCTAGCTATGGGGCAGACCAAATAGGCCGGGGGCTGATACGGGCCCGGCCGAGGTGCGTCACGAGTCAGGCAATAAGGGTTTCTCGCTCTTTTCGATTCTTCCCGGCGAGAGGGTTTTGTGTGCCTGCGGAATTGGTAGACGCGTAGCAGACTCCGGCGTCAAAGTCGGGTTCGTGGTCCAGGGTGGCCCGCTTCGAATTCGGGTTGGCGAGGGCAGCAGACTGACAGCTATGGGCGAACAGGCACGGCCAGGCTGGCGCATGCTGGGCTTGCAGGAGCAGGTGTTGCCGGGGGGCCGGGTCACCGGCGCGGTCCGAGTCGGGAACACGGTCCGACGCCCGGTCAGCCGGGGTTTCTACGGCGACCCCGAGTTCGTCCGCGATCTGCTGATCCTCTTGGAGCAGAGCGGATGGGCAGGCGCACCCCGGTTCCTGGGGGTGGACGAGCAGGGGCGGCAAATTCTGAGCTTCCTGGACGGGCACGTCGCCTGGGACTGGGAGGATGGCCAGCCTGAGGCGGTCAGCAGCGATGCCAGTCTTGCCCGGGCCGGTGAGCTGGCCCGGGAACTGCACGACCTGACCGCAGGTACAGCTCTCGCCGGGGAGAGCGAGGTGGTCTGCCACAACGATCTGTGGCCGGGCAACATCGTCTACCGCGACCTCGGGCAGGGGTTGCGGCCGGTGGCGTTCATCGATTGGGATCTTGCCTTGCCCGGTGAGCGGATCCACGATGTGGCCCGGTTGTGCTGGCAGTACGCCGGGTGGTGGGAAGGGAGTGACCCGGCCGAGGTGAGCCGGCGCTCTAGGGTGATCTGCAACGGGTACGGCCTGGCTGACCAGTCCGATCTGGTCGAGACGGTGTTGTGGTGGCAGGACCGCTGCTGGCGGGGCATCGATCGGGCAGCCGAGGCCGGGGATCCGGCGATGGCACGGCTGCGCGCCTCGGGTGCGGTCGAGCAAGTCAAGGCCGCCTACGCGTGGGTGACGCGGCATCGCCAAGAGCTTCACTGAGCCGCCTCCTCTCCGGGGCAAGTACGGGCGATTCCCGCTGGCAGGCCATCTCCTCGGGCTCTCAGCCCACCTGGATTCCCTGGTCGCTGCGCGGTCAGGTGTTGGTGCTCGACCGGTCGCCCAGGTCGGCAGGAAGCACATCCTCAACCCGGTGGGCGCCGAGTTGGACAGGTACGCGGAGGCGCTCAAGACCGCCTGCCCCCGAGAAGCCAAAGAAGTCTTTGACATTATCAAGTGTCAAAGATAGCTTTGGCATATGCGGATCACCGACCCCAAGGCGTTGCGTGCCATGGCGCATCCAACGCGGATCGACCTGCTCGATCTGCTGGGCCGTATCGGCCCGGCCACCGCGGCCACCTGCGCCAGACACCTGGACACCTCCCAAGCCTCCTGCTCCTTCCATCTGCGGCAGCTGGCCAAGTACGGCTACGTCGAGGAGGCCGAGCCGTCGGGGGACAAACGCGAGCGTCTGTGGCGGATCATCGACCACGAGCAGCACTGGTCGAGCGCCGACGGCAACCCGGCGGCCCTTGAGCTGGAAAAGGTCTTCATCGAGCGCGAAGCCACCCGCATGGCCGCCTGGACCGACCTCAGGACGACCATTTCTGAGGAGTGGCAGCAGGCGGCGTTCATCTCCGGAGTGAGCGCGCCGATGACCCCCGAGGAGCTCGATCAGGTGGGCAAGCAGTTCATGGAGCTTCTGGAGCCGTACTTCGCTCGCATCAAGGACCACTCCCAGATCCCCGAGGGCGCGAAGGTCGTCCGAGTCTTCATGCATGGAGCGCCCCATGAACCGCTTACTCCGTGACGCCCGCTTCCGCCGGATCCTCCTCGGCGACGCCGTCTCCAGCTTGGGCGACAGCATGCTATTCCTCTCCCTGGCCGTCTGGACCAAGAACCTGACCGGTTCGGACGCGGCGGCGGGACTGGTCTTCCTCTGCCTCAACGCACCCGGCCTGCTGGCGCCCCTCCTCGGGCACGTGGTGGACCGGGTGAGCCGCAAGAAGCTGCTCATGGGCATGATGGCGGCGATGGCGGTGATCGTGCTCGCGCTGCTGGTGGTGCGCACAGCGCAGGACGTGTGGATCATCTACCTGGTCGCTTTCTGCTACGGGGTGCTCTTTTCCACCCCGGTCTTCGACGCGCTGCTCAAGGACCTGCTGCCCGCCCGCGACGCGGCCCCCGCGCGCAGCCTGCTGGTCACCGTGCAGCAGGGGCTGCGCATTGTCTCCCCGGCCGTCGGCGTCGGCATTTACCTCGCCTTCGGTGGCTGGGTGCTGGCCGTCGTGGATGCGGCGACCTTCCTGATCGCCATCGCCTGCCTGGCCTCGGTGAAGATCGTCGAGTCGGAGCCGGAGCCCGCCGCGCCCTTGCGTCAGTCGCTCACCGCCGGGGCCCGCCACCTGCGCCAGTTGCCGCTGCTCGGCAGGCTCACCCTGATGTGCGTGATCTTCATGGCCGGGGCCGGGCTGCTGGAGTCGAGCACCTTCGCCGCCATCGAACAGGGGCTGGGCTTCGAGGCCGCCTACTTCAGCGTGATCATGATGCTCCAGGGCGGCGGCTCGATCCTCGGCGGTCTCCTGTCCGGCCGGCTGGTGACGGGGCTGGGCGAGGCCCGGGCCAGCGCGCTCGGCTACCTGGTGTGCGGTGCCGGGGTGCTGCTCTTCCAGGTGCCGTACTGGCCGGGCTACACGCTCGGCACCGTTCTCTTCGGCGCGGGCATGCCCCTGATCTTCGTTGCTCTGGGTACGGCACAGCAGCTGTACGCCCCCGCCCGCCTCCAGGGCCGACTCGGTGCGGCCATCGGGATGCTGACCAACGGCGCCCAGACCGTCTCCAACGCGGTCGGCGCGGCGATCGTCGGCTTCGTCGACTTCCGCGTCACATTCGGGATCATTGCCCTGGCCATGCTGACCGGCTGTGTGGGCGTCCTGGTCCGGCCGCCTGCCGTACCGGAGATCGTCTCGTCGGTAGCTGACTCGCCAGAGCCTCAAGCAGCCGCGTGAGCAGCGGATGGTGCTCGGCCCCGCGCCGGACGGCGGCGAACACCCGCAGTCCGGCGAGCCGCCTGCGAAGCCGGTGCTCGCGCGGCTGACTTCTCTCCAGCAGTGTGATCGAGTCTCCAGCGGTGTGATCGAGCACGATCGCTTGGCGATCACCCTGATCGCGATCCCGGCCATGAGCCCGACTGTGAGCGAGCCCCGACCGTGAGCCCCCTCAAGACCGCCCACGGGGCCGGCCGTGTCCGACCGCAGTTCGGCGGAGGCGATCGAGGGGTGGGACCGTGATGCTCAAGGCGGTCAGTGGCAGAGCAAGGTGGTGGCGTGCAGGAGGCGGGGCAGGCGCCACCCGCCGATCGGCCACAGCAGGTGCGGCACGATACCCACCGGCGACATACCCTGCGGGGCTCGGTGATGCTTGGCGTACGGGGCCTGCCAGTCCAGGTGACGCCGTGGACTGTTCGGCATGATCGTCGGCGCGGTTGGCCCGAACCGCGGTGCCCATGTGAGGGAGCAGCTTGAGGGTGGGCGCGGGACTTCCGCCAGCAGGAGCCGAAGCGGTGAGTAGCGCAGACGGAGATCACGGTGATCACAACCGCTGCTCATTGCCAAGACGAGCCGAGGCGGCGCGCAAAGGGTGACGGCATGGAGAGGGCCCTGCCGCAGACTCGCGAGGTGATCGGCAGGGCCCTTCTTGGTGATACGTCTCGTGGGCTCTGGGATTGCCGGAGTCCCATGTGCTCCAGAGCCCGGTCGAAGATAGCTCAGATATGCCTGCAGAACTGGCTGCAGCACATCCCCGGGCCGTGGTTGTCCTGTGTCAGCGGTGGCCGCGCAGTTGGTCGCCGGTGCGGGCCTCGGCGGTGGTCTTCAGGTCGTGCAGCCAGGCTCGAGACCTTTTCCGAGGAAGTCGGTGGCGAGGGGCACGTCAGTTTCGATCTGGTCGCCGGTATGGGTCTCCTCGGTGCGTACGAGGACGCCGCCCCTGATCGGGGTGAAGGTCCAGACGTGGACGCCTCGGTCGATGCGCAGTCCTTTGCCGATCGCGGGCCCGGTCCAACGGATGCACGTGTGGTGCTGAAGTTGCCGAACGGTGGAGGTAATGACCAGCGTGGTGGGCGGACTGACGGGAGTGGCGGGCACCGGGGTGGTCCACCGGAACTGCGAGTGTTTACGGAGCGGGCCCGGGTCCAGGCGCTTCATGCTGGTCACGGGCTTCTGCCACGAGGGCCAGCCTTCCACGTCGGTCTGCAGTTTCCAGATGGTGCTCAGTGGCGCCTTGATCAAGGTCTTGGTCCGGTACCGGACCTTGGCAGTGGGGTCGACGCCTTCGCCGCGACACTGGAGTCCACCCCCATGGTGAGTGGGGCGGGGCTGCGCGGTGGCGGCCTGGGCGGCCGGGAGGTTGCCGGCGAGGACGCCGGCGACGGCGAGTGAGATCGTGAGCGCGGCGATGCGCGTGCGGGGCCTGGGGTGGACCGTCCGTGTGTTCGATGGGGCGTTGCTGGACATGGTGTTCCTTCGTTGTGGGGAACCGGAAGCGAAACGCTCGGTGCTCGGGATGGGGTGCTGTGGTATGAGGCCGTGCGGTACGAGGTCAGCACGACCTTTCCAGCGACGGTGCCCGGATTCGGCCAGCCGCAGAGCGTCGGCGACGCGGTGAGGGGCAGGGTGATGTCCCCGCTTGGGCAGGGTGATGTCCCCGCTTGGGCGGGGCGTGCCACAGCCGGATCCGGACGAGGCAGGGGCGGTGCGGGGGCGCGCGCTCCTTCAGGGCCGGCGGGCTCGAAGGGTGGCCACGATGAGTGCGGCGGACGCGGCGACGATCAACCCGACGAACGCCGGGTGAATGTCTTTGGACAGGCTCGGCGCGCCGTCGGGCCGCGTCAGCCAGACAACGAGCGGGATCGCGTACGTGACGGCGAGAAGCGCGGCCGCCCAGCGAACGTCCCGGTCGCGGGCATGGCGGAGGGCGCCGACCAGCGCGATCGCGACCGGGACGATCGCCAGCAGGGCGAACTGGCCGAGCACCATGACAGGGACCGCGTAAGAGGAGACGGTCACCGCCAGGGGAGTGCGCTGGCTGGTGCGGGCGAGTGAGGTGGACGCGGTCGTCATTGGCGTTTCCTTCGTCTGCAAGGTGCGGTGGCGAGTCCATGCCGCATCCGTTAGATCATCATGCTTACGTTAGAAGTTATAACGAGACGAAGAGGGGGATGTCAATAAGCTTCGTGATACCTTCTAACTGAATCTTCAAGATGTAGCTTCGCGGTGGGGAAGGTGGCAGATCATGGCGCAGACGGACGCGAAGACCCCCCGTGAGCGTTACCGCACTCAGGTGCGCGCGGAGATCAAGGAACATGCGTGGAAGCAGATCGCCACGACAGGGGCCTCTGCGCTTTCTCTCAACGCGATCGCCAAGCAGATGGGCATGAGCGGACCCGCGCTCTACCGCTACTACGCCAGCCGCGACGAACTGATTACCGAGCTCATCAGGGACGCCTACCGAAGCCTCGCCGACACCCTCCGCTCGGCCCCCGTCACAGGTACCGACCTGGCCGTGCTGGCATACGCCGTGCGCGGCTGGGCCTTGGAGGACCCCCAGCGGTACCTCCTCATCTACGGCACCCCCGTCCCCGGCTACCACGCGCCCGACGACATCACGCTCATCTCATCCGAGATCATGGCAATCCTGCTCGACGCCGGTACGGCGTCAGCCCGGGAATGCCCCACCACGCCGTTCGACAGTCATCTGGAACACCACCGGGATTGGGCGGGCAGCCACCCCGCCCCGCCCGCGGTCCTGCACCAGGCCCTGAGCTTCTGGACCCGGCTGCACGGTGTCCTGTCCCTGGAACTCGCCGGCCACTTCACCGGAATGGGATTCGACCCTGCCTTGCTCTTCACAGCCGAACTGGACGACCTGCTGGCGCGGGGATGACGCGGGCTTCGGCCTTGGTGGTTCCGCCGTTGCGCAGGTGCGCGAAGGTCTTCAGTGCGGCGGCGAAGTAGTCGTGCAGCAGCGATCGGATCCGCTGGCCGAGCTGGATGCGGCCAAGGTCAGCGTGTCCTGCTCGTCGGATGTCTTGCGTGCGACCCCATGTCGGTCTCGATGGTCACCGACTCGGCCGCGTTTGGGAGGTCGATCCCGCAGGCGGGCTCGAACCGCGAACACCACGCTCGTCGTTGTGACGGGCGAATGCCAGGAGGGCCGGTCTGGGGTTAGGTCTTGCGCCTGAAGGTCTCGGCGATGAAGGCGGTGGTACTGAGGCGAGTAACCTCTTTTGGTGGAGGGCCACCAAAGGGTTAGAGAGGAAAGTGGACGGGTGCGGCTCGGCAACCTGGAACGTTCGATCATGGAAGCGTTGTGGGCTCACCCTGAGGGAGTGCTTGCGCAGGATCTGGCCGCCGAACTTCCGTCGGCGCCCGCGGTCACGACGGTGCTCACGGTGCTGGTACGGCTGTCGCGCAAAGGACTGGTCACCCGCGAGCGCAGCGGTCGCGCCCACCTCTACCGCGCCAGCGGAGGTAAGGACGTCTTCGTCGCCGAGGCCATGCGCGCAGTGCTGGATGATGCCGGCGATGTGGAGGCCGCCGTCAGCCGCTTCGTCGGCAGCGTCTCCCCCGAAGTGGCGAGCGCGCTGCGTGAGGCGCTCAACAGTCGTGACAAGGGCACGCGGACGTGACGGTATGGCTGGTCGCCGCGGCCGTCGCTCTGCTTCCACTCCTTTTGAGTGGCCCGGCGGCCGAGCGGCTCGCCCGAGCCGAGTGGGCTCGCACCTGCCCTCGTGCCGCTTTGGCCATGTGGCAGGCCATCGGGCTGGCCGGCGGCCTCAGCGCCGTCGCGATCGGTCTGGTCGCCGCGGTGGCGCCGTTGGCTGCGGCCTTCCCGCACGGCATGCACACCTTCGGCCTGCAGATCCTCAACGGCCAAGGGCTGAGCGGGCTCGGACCGGCCCACATCGCGGCTCTCGTGTGGTCGGCGGGGCTGATCGCCTGGCTGCTCTTCAACATCGCCCGCACCATCATGCGGACGACCGCCGAGCAACGACGCCAACGGCTTCTGGTCGACGTGGTCGGTGACCCCTGGCTCCCGCATGACGCCTACCTCCTGCCGAGCGCGAAACCCGTCGCCTACTGCGTGCCCGGACGGCGCGCGCGGATTGTCCTGAGCCGGGGAACACTGGACCTGCTCAACGCGGAGCAGGTGCAGGCCGTACTCGCCCACGAACGCGCACACGCGCGAGGCCGCCATGACCTGCTTCTGCTGCCGTTCATCGCGCTCGCCCTGGCCTTCCCATGGGTGCCCGTCGTACGTACCGCACGAGCGGCCGTCCCGGTATTGCTGGAGATGCTCGCCGACGACCAGGCCCGCCGTACCCACGACCATGTGGTGCTGGTTCAGGCCATCGTGCAGATGGCGGCCCCTGCGCCCCAATCCCTGGGAGTGACGCCGGCCTTGGCCGACTCCGCGGTGCTGCAGCGGGTGGACAGGCTCCTGCACGGCACCCGCAACGGCTCGCGCTGGATGCCCGCGACGGCATACTCCACCGCCGGCCTCCTGCTTTGCGGACCACTCGCAGTGCTGGTGGCGCCGCTCTTGTGCACCACCATCTGGCAGATCTGAAACCCGACCTGGTGGCCGTCCGGCCGATCGTGAGGTGCTTGCAGGCAGCGCCTTGTTGAACGCCAGGGCGACCTGATCGACCTTGGCGTCCTTTGACGGAGAGATCTCGCCTTCGCTCCGTTGTGTCATTCGAGCTCTGGGCCGGTCTTGGGCGCGGCGCGCTCGGCCGCCTTGGCACGAGCCTCGCTGCGTACCAGCCAGACGACACCGGTGACGAAAGCGCCCCCCACCACGAGCGGAGGGACAAGCGCGGACACGATCTCGAACATGAAGGGACCCCGCAAACCTCGGACGGCCGAATTTCTACATTATGTCGAAGACGATGACCGGTTGCCCCGCCGGATGAGCGCTTCCTGGTCCAGGCTGCGGCCGGGCTTCTTCAACGTCCGCGCATCACGGTGACGAACAGGGATTGCGCCGCCAGGGAGGTTGCGCGCACAGAAGAAGGATCTCTATCTTCTACAGTCAGTAGAAGAACCATCGCATCGACGGGTCGGGCGCCTGAACGGCAGGAGCGCTCGGACAGCCAACACGAACGCCACGGCGAGCCCGTTACGTTCACGACGTGGTGCTGCGGGCACCGATCACGAGGAGCTGTACGTGTCACAGGGACAAGACCGGGCCGAGGCCCGGCGCGCCAAGATCGAGGCCATGCGCGCCGATAACCGGCGCACGGCCGCACGCAGCAAGAACGTCAAGATCTCCTTAACGGTGATCGGTGTGTTCGCGCTGGTGGTGGCCGCCTTCTTCGCCATCGCCCGGTTCACTTCGGGAGGCGACACCGCCAACGTCGCGGCAGGAGAATCCCAGCTCGTCCGTGCCGACAGCCACCGTGTGCAGACCGCCGGAGACGGCAAGGTGACACTGGTGGAGTTCCTCGACTTCGAATGCGAGGCCTGCCGGGCGGCCTTCCCTGTCGTCGAAGAACTACGCAAGCAGTACGCCGGGAAGGTGACCTTCGTGGTGCGCTACTTCCCCATCGCCAGCCACTTCAACGCCGAACGCTCGGCACGCGCTGTCGAAGCCGCCGCCAAGCAGGGCAAGTTCGAGGCGATGTATCAGCGGATGTATGAGACTCAGGCTCAGTGGGGTGAGAAGCAGGTCCCCGCCGACGGGCTGTTCCGCAAGTCCGCCCAGGATCTGGGCCTGGACATGGCCGCCTGGGACAAGGCGTACAACGACCCGGCCACCCTGGCCCGGATCAAGAAGGACCTCGCCGACGGCCAGGCCCTGGGCGTGCAGGGGACACCGACGTTCTTCCTCAACGGCAAGAAGTTCGAGCCCCGGACCTCCGACGACTTCAAGGCGGCCATCGATGCAGCACTCGCCGGCTGAGGCCACCGCAGAACCCACAGCACGCGATCTTCCCGGCACAGCCGACTCTGCGAGCGGGCCATTTCCGCGGTTGCTGCACTGGCTGCTCGTGGCGGGCGGGCTGATCGGGCTGGGCGCGGCGTTCACCCTCGCCGTTGAGAAGATCGCGCTGCTGAAGGACCCGACATACGTGCCCAGTTGCAGCATCAACCCGGTGTTGTCCTGTGGTTCGGTGATGAACACCGCGCAGGCCGAGGTGCTCGGCTTTCCCAATCCCTTGCTGGGCATCGCCGCCTTCGCCGTCGTCACCGCCGTCGGGGCGGCCCTCGTGGCTGGTGCACGGTTGCACCGCTGGTTCTGGCTCGGCCTGCAAGCCGGCGTCACGCTCGGCGCCGTGTTCGTGCACTGGTTGATCTTCCAGAGCCTCTACCGGATCGGCGCGCTGTGCCCGTACTGCATGCTCGTCTGGGCAGTCACCATCCCGATCTTCTGGTACATCACCCTGCACAACCTCACCCAGCGCCACCTGCCCGTCCCCGCTGGGGCGCGTCGCGCGATCACGGTGATGGCCGGATACCACGCAGTCGCCCTCACTGTCTGGTTCCTCGGCGTCATCACCTTGATCGGCGTCCGGTTCTGGTCCTACTGGAGCACCCTGGTGTGACGCCTCAACCGCCATGCTGGGCGGCGTTGACGGCGAACTGCCGCGCGAAGGCGGTGGCCTCCCAGACACCGTGCCGGGGCCGCCGCTGCTACGTCGTCGGGAGGCCGACCGCGTTGGAGGCGTCGGCCTCGAAGTATTCCGTCGTAGCGAAGGGGCCGGCGTGATCCTCGAAGAAGCTCCTGACGCCGTCGATCGAGTCATGGACGATGACGTTCACCGCCTTGGTCCCGTCGGTGCTCGCCACCGCCAGCGTCCACTTGGCACCCTTGGGGAGCTGGCCGTACGCCTTCTTCAGGGAATCCCAGAAACCGTCGTTGTCGGAAATCGTGGAAACAGCCATGACGTGCATCGTGGCATCCTCCTCATTTACTCTCGGGTTTACTCGGCAATTGATGTGAAGATACTGTGCGGCGCCATTCTTGAAGTCGTAGATCGCGACGGTCTGAGGGTCCTCGAGCGGATCGTCCGAAGGCATCAAGAAGTGGGTCTCGCTGATCGGGGACAGCTCGTAGTCGAGCTGTTCTGGTTTATTGAGGAGTTGCGCCTCCATGGGGTTCAGGGTGAATTTGAGGTGGAGCTTTCCGCGGTCGGCCGCCACTTCGTAGCGGGTGCCGGGGCGCTCGTAGGAGCCTTCGTACCTGGACAGATCGAGGGCCAGGGTCGGGTCGGGCTCCGGCAGGTCGGGGATCGTGACCGCGCCGAGGTCGGCCAGGATTTCGTTGAACACCTTCCGGTAGAAGCTGTCGCGCGGCCCGGCGTTCGCCAGCATCGAGACGGCGATGTTCGATTCCGGCAGGATCCGCAGGCGGGCGCTCTGGCTGACTGCGCTGCCGTCGTGGGCGTAGACGGTTTGGCCGTGCCAGTCGCACACGATGAGGCCGAGTGCCCATTCCGGCCCGAACATGTACGGGTCAGGTATGGGGACCCGCGACTCCGTCATCTCGCGGATGATGCCGGGTGAGACGATTCTGGTTCCGTTCGGCGCCTTTCCTTCGTTGAGGAAGACGTACGCCATCGTGAGCAATTCCCGGGCTGTCGTGTTGACGTTGCCTCCGGGGCCGAAGGAGCGCGGCAGGTGATCCAGCGGTGAGAGGATGGGTCCCTCTTCGAGGGATCGGATCAGGTATCCGGTCGCGGCCCGGTTCTGGTCCGCGTGCTCACGCCGGCTGCTCGTCGAGATCAGTCCCAAGGGGTCGAACAGGCGATCCTTCATGATGTCGTCCCACCGCTTGCCGTCGATCACCTCCATGATGCGGGCGAGGATCGCGTAGCCGAGGGCCGCGCTGTAGCCGTGAGTGTGGCCCAAGGGGTGGACCTGGCATGCGCCGGCGATGTTCTCCACCATGCGCTCGTACACGTCGTCGTCCTCGCCCGGATCTCCATAGTTCTCCTCGATGCCGTTGGTGTGGTTGAGGAGATGGCGGGGTGTGACCTTGGCGCTGACGCCGGGGTCGGCGACCCGGAAATCAGGAAGGTAGGTCCGCACCGGCTCGTCCAGGGCGACTTTCCCCTCGTCGACGAGCTGCATGAAGGCGAGGGCGGTCCATGTCTTGGATACGGAGCCGCACTGGTAGATGGTGTCGGTCGTCGCGGGCTCCCGCGTGGAGATGTTCTTGACGCCGACCGCGAAGTCGGTGATCTCCCCATTGCTGAGGACGCCGATCGCAGCACTCGGAATCCGGTACTCCGCGAGCAGCTCGGAGACGCGAGCTCGCATCCGGGTCACATCCAACGCTCTTGCCATAAGGGGTTCCTCGTCTGTCCGATTCTTTCCAGGCAGGAAAAGGCTACGTTGCATTTTAAGTCTCGTCAACGAGAGCCCCTCAATGAAGCCCTTGACATGCTGGGCTTTCAGCCGATCGTTGCAACAGCATTGTTGATAAATGCAATCCACGCCAACCAGCCGTTGCAATGTAATGTTGGTGAACGCACCCGTGAACCCGAACCGACAGGAGGGCGAGCCGATGCCCGGAGGCAGGCTGACCCACGAGGATCGCCGGCAGATCGCGATCTGGCTGGCCGAAGGGCTGGGATACGCCGAGATCGCCAGGCGGCTGGGCAGACCCACATCCACGATCAGCCGCGAAGTGGCACGCAACAACGCGCCCGGCGGCTACCTGGCCGACCGCGCCCAGCAGGCCGCCGGGCAGCGCGCCCGCCGCCGCAGACCGGTTCAGGCAACGGAGCCACCAGCCGACGGGCGGCCGGCCGAGTCCGTGCGCGGTTTCGTGGAGGAGTTCGCGACGCTGCTGGTCGGGACCGGCCTTCCCCGGATGCCCGCTCGCGTGTTCGTCTGCCTGCTCACCTCCGACTCCGGGGGCCTGACGTCCGCCGAGCTCGTACGCCGGCTGCAGGTCAGCCCGGCGTCGGTGTCCAAGGCCATCGGCTACCTCGAGGCGATCGAGCTGGTCAGACGCACACAGAATTCCGGCCGCCGCGAGCGGTACATCATCGACGACGACGTCTGGCTCCAGGCGTTCAAAGCCGACACCGGGGCACACGCCGAGGTCGCGGCGGCCGCGCGGCACGGGATCGAGATCTTCGGCGCCGGCACGCCCGCCGGCACCCGGCTGGGCCAGATGGCTCAGTTCTTCACCTGGATCAGCGAGCAGATGAACGGCAGCGGCCTCACCGACGCCGTCGTGCACGACGCGCTGACGGTGCTGGCCGCGCTGGTGTACGCCGCTCGGCCACTCACCGTGGACGACCTCGCCACGGCACTGGACTGGCCCATCCAGCGGGCGGCCGACGCCCTGGACGCGATCAGCCGTCGTCCGATCCTCTCCGACCCGCTCACCGTGGAGCAGTTCGAGCGCGGCGCGTACGCCATCACCCCGAGGCCGGACCGCCTGAGCTCCGCACAACGCGACGCACTGATCGTGGGGGGCGGACCAAGTAAGCCAGAAAGGGGCACGCCGCAGGTCAGAGGCTCTATCGATGCCTGATGTGTGATCGGTTGTTGGGCAGTGCCCTCGTGGTCCGGCGCCGCACACAGCACGCCAGGAAAGATCCGTCATCGTGCGTCGCGTATCCCGAGAATGTATGTCGCGGTAAGCGCAACGGCACGGTCCTCGTCATGTGACAGATCTGCGAGGGCTCGTGACGCAGTGGTTCCCGGGATATCCGCGAGCGCCTGTGTCAGCCGTCGACGTGCAGACGATTCAACGCTGCCGTGGGCGAGGCGATCAACAAGCCTGGTAGCGATCTGATCCGCCAACGCGGGACGACTCGCCAGCGTGCTCAGGGCATCGGCTGCATCGACGTCATTCGTCCCCTCGACGACGATATCGATGAGCGTCGGGATCGTGTCGGCCACTCCACGTGCCCCGAGTGCCAGAGCTGCATACCTGCGGACCACGATGTCAGGGTTCGCGAGGGCGTCCTGCAGCCTGCTGGCCGCCTCACCGTTCGGAATCTCGGCGATGGACTGGACGGCACGTTTGCGCACCTCGGCTACTGGTGAGGCGAGGCCCTCCGCCAGCAGCGCCAAGCCGTCATCGCCCGATTGCGCCAAAGCCCAGCGAAGGGCTCCGGCGACGTGCGGATCCGTTTCGCTCAGCGCTGCCTCGACCAGTGCTTCCACTGGCACCGAAACCTCTTCGACTGAGGACAAGGCCGCGCGCTGGCGCTTGCCGGCGCTCTTTGACCCCAACGCCTGCAGGAGTGCGACGACCTGGAGGACATCCTCCCAGCCGGCGGGTTCTACGGCGTCGATCCGACGCAGTCGCGTGAGCAACTCCGTCTCAGCCGCAATGCGTTCTCGCGTCTGGCGGATGAGGTTGTCGACGAGCTCCGAGGGCGTGAAGTCGGGATCATCGAGCGCGCGCCTGACGTCACGCAGCGACAACCCCAAGGACCGCAGGCTCTCGATATGGAAGATCCGTCGAACGTCCTCGCTGGAGTATTCCCGATAGCCTGCGCCGCTACGACCCGTTGGCCGCACCAGGCCAAGTGAGTCGTAATGCCTGAGCATGCGGGCGCTGACCCCGGACCGTCGTGCCACATCACCGATCAACACTGCCTGTCACTCCTCCTTGCTGGTGCTGCCGAGGGCTACGACGCGCTTGGCCTCCTCGATCGCGTACTCGAATCCGGCATCCGGGTCGCGCAACAGCCGTTCCGTGGCGATCGCGTGCGCGCGCACGCGCGGGTCGAGATCCTTCATCGCAGCGCGCAGCGTGGGCACAATCACCTCACCGAGCGCGACCAGCGCCCGGCTGAGGCTCAGCTGCATCTCACGTTCGCCGCGCCCGAGCTGTCTCGACAACACCGCGGCCAACTCGGGCTCTTCACCTTCGGGCACGAGCACGACCGCTGCCCGCCAAGCGCTCCGCGCCACCTCATCGTCGGCGTCGGACAGAAGCGCCCATGTGATCGCCGGCCACGCTTGCCGATCCCCGATCTTGGACAGCGTGTGCAGCGCCTGGCTTCGTGCCTGCGCACACTCCGAGCGGAGTTCCTTGAGAAGCTCTGGAACCGTCATGGATGCTGAGTGGCGGGTGAGTGCCCACGTCAGCATATCGCGCACATAGAATTCGGGTTCGATCGCGCATCGTTCGATGAGCTTGTCGATGAACCGCGGTCCAGGGGTCGTACCGATCGCCATCGCCGCCCGCAGCCGCACTGACGAGCGGCTGTCCTCCAGCTCCTGGAAAGCTCGAATCGTCTCCATGTCCTGTTTCTGCATGGTCATCGGGACCACCTCCTTGGCCACAGTGAAAACCTTGTCACTGTGTCAAGGTCAAGCGGGGTCACGCCGCGAGATCACCAGGCACCCTGGCCCCCAGGTCTCCACCTGGGTGCCGTCGGCGGCCTCCGCGCTGCCGTCCCCCCACGCCTTGACCACATCCAGTTCGGCAAAGGCGTTGACCACACAGGCGATCGCGGCGTTCAGCTTGGCGAGGTCGATGTGCCGGTTACGCACCATCGACAGCTCCCACGCCGAGATCCCCGACAGGTGCTTGACCGCCTCGTACGGGCCGACGTTGATGTCACCGGTGAACACCGCCAGCGAGTACCGGCCCAGCGGATCTTCGATCTCCGCGCCCACCAGCCCGCCGCAGAGCCCACCCGCATGACCAGGCCCCGGTGGCGCGACGAGCCTGCGCCGACCAGCTCTGGGGTATGACCACATTGCGCTCCCCCAGACCCGGGAGAGCCACCAACTGCCGGCCGACCGCCACGCGGACCACGGGAAGGGTTCGGCGGATTGCAGCCGACTCTGGTCTTCAGCCCCACTACCGAGCCCAGGTCGGGCAAGCTACGGCTGCACTTCGACGTCAACGCGACCGACCGCGATCAGGACGCCGAACTCGAACGCCTCCTGCAGCTCGGGGCGCGCCCGGCCGACATCGGCCAGACCGGCGAGGAGCCCTGGCACTGCCTGGCCGACCCCGAAGGCAGCTCCCCGGCTGGTCCGAGATCGTTTCCCAATTCCTCGGACTTCAGGCGAGGTCGAGAATCGGGATCAGTTGCTCCTCCTCATACGTCAGGTGCACTTCGAGCTCATCGATGAGCCGTTCGATCTCGGCCCGTACTTTCAGCGGATCCTCACCGGAAAGGGCCTGCTTCAGCTCTTCCAGGAGTACGGTGATGCGCTCGTGCTCCTTGGCCAGCCGCTCCAAGGTCGGAGCGAGCGAGGGATGCTGCTCGGCCAGGCCGGGGAACATCATGGTGTCCTCACCCGTGTGGTGATGGTGCAGCCCCTGGCAGACGGTCAGGCAGTTGATCCTTAGCTGCACGCCCAGGCCTGGCCGTCCTGAATCGGACAGTTCCTTGCGGATCAGCGCGAGTTCGCGGCGGAAGCCATCGTGCACCAGCTTGAGGTACGCGCCGCCCGACGGTGCGCTATCCCGGGGCGGACCAGTCACGCGAAGTGCGACGACCGGGATGGTGCGCGTCGTCTTGGCCTGGTAGTCGGCCCAGCCAGGGTCGCCTTCCACCGCGCGGGCGAACGCCGCGTCACGCTCGGTGCCCTCCAGGACCTCCGCCTCGACATCGAAAATGAGGACGCCAGTCTCGACGGTGGCGCGCGGGTTGGCCTTCAGATTGTGGTACCAGGCCGGGTTGTTCGGCGCTCCCCCGGCGGAGGCGATGACCAGCATGCGCTCGACGCCGTCGGGCAGGTAGGCGAGCGGGGTCGTGTACGGCTTGCCCGAGCGGGCGCCGGTAGTGGTGAGCAGGAGCAGCCTCGCTCCCTCGAAATAGCCACCGACTTGGCCGTTGTTGGCACGGCACTCGTCGATGACCTGCTCGTTGAAATCCATTCTTCTCCATTGGTGGTTCCTGCTGTGCCGTACTGAATGGAGAAGAGGACGGCGGGCCGCGGGCCCGCCCGGCGATCAAGCGTCAGCCGGGCTGCTCTCTGGTGCGTGGCCCAAGGCCGACCCGGCAGTCACGAAGGTCACGCTACTTCATCAAGATATTCTCCGCAAAAGTGGCACATCTGAGTGCTGGCGATCTCCAGGAGGTGGCCGCCCGCCGGTCCCGGGGCCAAGAGGCGTGGCTTTGTCGATCAGGGTGCTGAGCTGGCGATCACGATTCCCGTCGTCGTTCCCGCGCAGGGGCCAAGCGGCCAACATTGGGCAATGTGATCACCGAGCTCTCCCGTGAGGCGAAGGTCCAGGCGATGGAGCGAGCGTTCACGCTCTGATCTCCGCGGGTGCGCGCGCTGAATCACAGCAGGTCAGCGCGCACGGCCCCGCTACTTTGGGCTGGGGACCTCCTCGGGAGTCGCGTGCCACGCCGGGCGGGCGCGGCTGGGGTCAGTCAGCCCGCAGGAGGGTGTGCAACTCGGCGGTTTCGAGGATGTGGGCCCGTGAGGGAAGGACCTGATGGAGCAGGACGTCGTGCGCTTCGGGGTCAGGGTCGGCGACGCCGTCGGCCAGGACGTAGAGCTGGTAGTCGCGGTCGGCCGCGTCGAGGACGGTGGACAGGACGACGCCGCTGGTACTGATGCCCGCGATGATCAAAGTGGTGATGCCGTGTTCGCGCAACCGCTGATCGAGGTCGGTGGTGGATAGGCCTCCGTAGCGGATCTTGCGCACGATGATGTCTCCGTCCTGGGGAGCGAGACGTTCGTGGATAGCGGTGTCAAGGTCTGCGTGGTGCATGAGACGGTGCTGGGCGATCGGTGCGAAAGACCTGTTGGTGGGCGGGATCGCAGCCCAGTCGGCCTCGGTGAAGCCGACCCGGACATAGGCGACGGTGCCGCCTCTGGCGCGAACGTCGGCGATTACTTTTTCCATGCGTCCCAGCAGGGCTTCACTGTCGCTTTCGGGTAGCAGCGCGAGGATCGCGGGCTGATAGTCCAGGAGAAGCAGGGCGGTGTGTGCGGGGTCGAGCGCGGGGGCGGTGCTCATGCGAGTGTTTGCCTTTCCGGTGGCGCCTGGTCGGCGTTCTTGAGTTGGGGCGTGCGGTCGTGTCGTGGGAGGAGGAGCGGGGTCGCCAGGAGGAGGAGACCGGCGATCGCGATCGCGGTGCGGGGACTGGTGAGGCCGGCCAGCAGGCCCCACACGCCGGTCATGGCCGCGATGGTGGCTTTACTGGTGATCGACCAGGCAGACAGCGTGCGGGCGATCCGGTCCGACGGGAGCTGTTCGAGCCGGTAGGTAGCGAATACCGGGTTGAACACGCCCATGCAGGTGATCAGCCCGAGTTCGACGGCGATGACGAGGAAGAGCCCGGTGGGGCCGGGGCTGATGAAGGCCAATCCGAGTGACCAGCACGCGCGCAGCGTCCCGGCGGTGAGCATGACCTTGTGCTGTCCGAACCGTGCGAGGAGCGGGCGGGCCAGTCGCGAGCCGATGAGGCCGCCGACGCAGGGGACGCCGAAGGCGAGGCCGTACTGCCAGGGTGCGAACCCGAGGTCGCCGAGCATGAGGACGGCGAGCAACGGCGAGGCTGCCATGATCAGGCCGCTGACCAGGACAGTGTTGAAGAACAACGGGCGCAGCGCCGGGCTGGCGAGGATGTACCGCCATCCCTCCAACCGGTCGCCGGCTCCAGGCCGGGGCGGTGCGGCGGTTCGCGCGGGACGTGGCTCCCGCCTGCCGATGGCGCGGATCCCCGCGGCCGAGAGGAGGAAGCTGACCGCGTTGGCCGCCACGCTCGTCACCGGGCCCACCAGCCCGATCGCGGCGGTACCGAGCGGCGGCCCGAGCGCGGTGGCGGTCCAGGTCGTGGCCTCGAACCGCCCGTTCGCGACGAGCAGGTCCTCGGACCGGACGAGCGCCTTCAGACATGCTCCGCTCGCAGCGGTGAAGGCGATGTCGGCCGCGCCGACAACGACCGCCACAACCAGGAGTTGAGCGAAGCTCAGCCAGCCGAGCACGTAGGCGGCGGGAACGCTCAACAGCGCCGCGAACCGGATCAGGTCCATTGCGATCATCACCGGCCGTTTGCGCCGGAACTCCACCCACGGCCCGAGCGGCACCGCGACCACCGCCCCGACCGCGAGCCCCGCGGCGGCCAAAACCGACACCTCGGTAGGCCCTGCGTCCAGAGCGAGAATCGCGATCAGGGCGAACGCGTCGAACGCGAACCGTGTGCCGAACGTGCTGACCGCATACGCGGCCCAGAACCACCTGAACTGCCGCCCCAGCGACCTTCCCAACGCGCACCCCGCCATCTCCAGGAAACAACCACCCATTGATTTGAGAGATCAAAACGGGCAGCTAGTAGGCAGGTCAAACAACCAGCCGACCGAAGTCACACAACTGCGAGTTGTGCACTAAGGTCGGTCGGTGTGGATCTCGATGCTGTGCGCACGTTCGTCGCCGTCGTAGACACCGGCCAGTTCCAGCACGCCGCCGCAGACCTGTCGATCACCCAGCAGGCCGTCTCCAAGCGCATCGCCGGGCTGGAGAAGGACCTCGCCGTGCGGCTGTTCACCCGTACTGCGCGCGGGGCCCGGCTCACCATCGACGGGCAGGCGTTCCTGCCCCACGCGCGCGAACTGCTGCGCGTCGCCGAGCGCGCGGTCGCGTCCGTGCTCCCCGGCAGCCGTCCGCTGCGCGTCGACGTGATCGCCTCACGCAGCGCGGCCTCGGGCCTGATGCGCGGCTTCCACCGCGCGTACCCCGAGATCGAGCTCGACGTGGTGATGCTGTTCGATGTCGAGACGGCCGTCGCCGCCATTCGGTCCGGTGCGGTCGACGCGTCCTTCCGCGCCGTCGCCGTGCCCGGCCGGCCCCTTCCCGAGGACATCGAGTCCGTCCGGGTGCTCGACGAGCCGCTCCAGCTCCTCACCGGGCCCGCCCACGCGCTGGCGGGCGCCCGGTCGGTGACCGTTGCTCAGCTCGCCGGGCACCGGATCTGGATGCCCGGCATCGTCCCCGGTACCGAGTGGGCCGCCTACTACGACGATCTCGTCGCCGAGTTCGGCCTCACCATCGAGGCGACGGGCCCCAACTTCGGCTCCGACGCGCTCCTCGACACCATCGCCGACACCCCGGCCTTGGCCACTTTCATGAGCGAGCAGACCCGCCTGGTCTGGCCCGCCGACCACGGCCTGCGCCGCATCCCGGTGACCGACCCGACGCCCGTCTACCCGCACTCGCTCCTGTGGCACCGCGACAACCCCCACCCAGGGCTGGCCACCCTCCGCGCCCACCTCGCCGCCACAGCGACCAGCCACGACGCCGCCGGGACCTGGGCGCCGCGCTGGGTGATTCCGCGCTGAAACGCCGCCGCGTCTGCGATCACGGTAATGCGCGATGTGGGGGCGCTGTCGGCTGCCGGCGTCCCGGTCCACGCCGAGCGCGGGCCGCCGCGTCGGACCACAGGCCCACGCGCCATGCTTGGCGGCCGGTGGGCCGTACTTCCTCTGGCCGCCCAGGTGCCTGGCGAGGCCGGAGAGCGGGTCCCGCAGATCCGTCGCCGCACCGATGCGGTCGGTATCTTCCCCGACCACGCCGCGAGCCGAACGGACCGATGAGTGGGTCGAAGCCCGCCGTTTCATGACGGGAATCGAGCCCGCGCTGTCAGCTTGGGGATTATCTACTGACCTTGCTGCTCTGAGCTGGGAGGACAGGAGTGCAGGTCAGGTTCCCCGCCTGTTCTGGCACGCATCTGCACGCGGGCCATGGTGTGATGTCCTCGGTATGCAGCGAAGATACCGCCATCCAGCAGGAAAAGCTGTAGCGACTGCTGCACCAAACTGTTACGAAGGGCGGCGTACAAGCCCGTGGGCGAAAGGTGGCGGACAACGTGGGCGCGATCAGGAAACTCGTGATCGGCGATGTGCTGATCGTGGCGGAAGACCATGGTGGGAACGGCAGGGACGTGCTGCTCCTGCATGGTGGTGGGCGGACACGCAGGGATTGGGACGTCTTCGCGAAGCTTCTCATGAGCGCTGGGTTCCGGCCGGTGTCCATGGATCTACGCGGCCATGGCGAGTCGGGTGCGGCGCCGTGGTCGTGGCGGGAAGTCCTGGGGGATGTCGCTGCCGTCGTGGAGGAGTTTGGACTTCGCCGGCCTGTGATCGTCGGGCATTCTTTGGGAGGTATGGTCGCCGCGCTGTGGGCTGGGGAGCATCCGGAGTGTCCCCTCGCAGTCAACCTTGACGGTCACGGCAATCCAACACAACCTGGGCAGTTCCTCGGTCTGGACGAAGTGTCGGCGGCGCGTGCGTGTCAGGAGATGACCTCGTTTCTGGGTGAGATGGGGCAAGGGCTCCCCGAGTCATTTCTCCAAATCGCGAGAGAGATAGACGCTCTCGACCTTTTCTCTACTTATCGCTCTGCGCGTTGTCCGCTACTTATCGTCAGTGGTGATCTGAGGGCCCTCGCAGGTGTGTTCCCCGAACATCTCGCCCCTGCCTGGAATGCGTACTGCGCGTGGCTAGAGCACGAACTGAAGGCGGTCGCGCGTGAGGCATCGTCGGTGCGAGCAGTGTCCTTGCCCACTGGACATGATCCACATCTTGAAGACCCGGAAGGGCTGATGCGTCTCCTGGTCGGAGACCTCGCTCGGAGTAATGAGGGATCTTGGAGCGGGTGACGGAACCGAACCCGCGCTGTCAGCTTGGGAACCGGCTACTGATCTTGGTGCTCTGACCTGGGAGACAGGGGTGCAGGTTGGGGCGGGTCGAGTGACCGCGAGTGAGCCTGAAGGACCTCAACTTGCCGCCCGTTCTGGAAAGAAGCGGTCGACACAAACGCGGGCCAGATGAGGAAAGCAGATCCCGAGTAGCTCCGAGACGATCACCCGACTTGATCAACAGCAACACCCTCCTGCGCCGGCTCCGCACGATGCCCGACCCCGAGATCGGCGAGGTCACGGTGCTCGGCGTGGACGACTTCGCGCGGAGCGTAAGACCAGTTGGTCGCCGGCCGAGTAGGCGGGTGAGTCGACACCGGACGGTGAGCCGCGGCGCAATGCCGAAGAACGTCCATCGCCGTGCCCGATGGATCGAATAATGCCTGACCTCTTGCCCTACCCCGAATGTGCCGATCACGCTCCGGACTGCACTCGCGCGCGTTTGACCAGGCGCGCCTCCGGTACGCCCGTGCCGTCCCCTTCGTCGAGGCGGGTGACGCCGTCCTTGGTGAATCCGGCCTTCTCGTAGAAGCTCAGCGTGGTGGTGTTGGGGGCATAGGCGTAGACGCAGATCGGGTCGTGGCCACGGGTTTCGAGGTCGGTGAGGGCATAGGTGAACAGTTCGCGGCCGACGCCTGTGCCGATGCGGTCTGGTTCGATGTACAGGCCGTAGACCTCCGCGGCATCGGCTCCGAGGTCAGTGTCGCCATCCGCCGGTCCGGTGCGGCAGAAACCGATGACCGTTCCGTCGTGCTCGGCCACCCACAACCGGTGTTCCTGCGGAATGGCCGCCAGGTACTCTGTCCAGTCCGCTGCATCCTCGGCCGAATCCAGGGCGTCGAGGAGCGCTTCCGGCATGAAGCCGACGTATGCCGAACGCCAGGCACGGACCTTGAGATGGCCGATGGCGGAGGCGTCGCTCACTGCGGCAGCTCGGATCACGAGCGAAGCGTACAAGACCCTAACCTCCGGCTTTCGCGCAGGTTGATCATTCGCTGTCCTACTCGATCGGGCTCACCCTCACCGAGGAGGTGCAGCTGGCCGTCCTGCGCCTGCCGAAGACTGCCTGGACGCCCGCCCACGACGCCGACCGGCAGGTACGGCCCGGCGCCTGGGTGGCCGAACTGACCGGCTGGCCCAAGGGCATGCGCGTCATCGCCCGCAAAGAACGCCCGCACCCCGGCGCCCAACTGCGCTTCACCGAGGTCAACGGCAACCGCGTCACCTGTTTCGTCACCGATGCCAAGCACGGCCAACTCGCCGATCTGGAACTACGCCACCCCGCCGAGCCCGCGCCGAAGACCGCATCCGCTGCGCCAAGGACACCGGCCTGGCCAACCTGCCGCTGCACGACTTCGCCCGCAACCAGATCTGGACTCGTCGCACTGGCCTGCGCACTCCTCACCTGGCTGCAAATGCTGGCCCTGCCCGGCACCACCGCCCGAACCTATGAGCCCAAACGCCTGCGCCTGCGGCTGTTCGCCGTGGCCGGACAACTGGTGCGCGGGGGCCGCCGTCAGCGCCTGCGCATCGCCGCCCGATGGCCCTGGGCCCGCGACATCCTCGCGTTCAACCGACCACGCCAAGATCACGAAAGGTCGAGGCCAGCAGCAACTCGCCGCCGTTGAACTGCACGTTGGCGAAGCCAGCCGCCGGCAACCTGCGCGTTCTCCAGCCTGATGCGACGCTTGACCAGCTCTGATTTGTCGAAAGGTACGGCGCCGCCGTTCGATCCGGGCATGGTCCATCCGCAACGCCCCGCCGGCGGATATCAAGATGAGTTCACGTGGCTGGATAGCGGTCTTCTTCTTCCGTACGATTGATGGTGATGCCAGGCTCGCATTCGAGGTGAACGAATGGCCATGGACGAAATCAACAATACCGAGGATCCCAAACCTCTGGAAATTCCAGATCTTGATCTGCGGTCGATGGACGCCCTGGAGGGGACCGCGCTGGGTCAGATTCTCAACGATCTGTACGGCGCGGACGTGGACGTCACCGCAGAGAGCGGACGCCTCGGCCAGATCTTCAGCTCCCACTCCTCACACAGCCGTTTCAGTTCGTTCAGCTCATTTAGTTCCTTCAGTTCGTTCAGTTCGTTCAGCTCCTTCAGCTCGCACAGTTCCTGGTCCGGACGGTAGTCGGCGTGCCCGGTACGAGTTTGCCCCCGGTGGCCGCCGAGCCGTTCAAGTCGTTCATCTGCAAAGTGGACTCCCGCTGCAATCTGGACTGCGACTACTGCTATGTGTACCGGCACGAAGATCAGTCCTGGCGCCGCCAGCCGCGGCGAATGTCGATGACCACAGCCGCCCGACTCGGGGCGCGCATCAACGAGCACGCGCTGGCCCACGGGATGCCGCAGGTCGATTTCATCCTGCACGGCGGCGAGCCTCTCATGCTCGGCCTGGGCTACCTGCGCGAGCTGTGCACGACGGTGACCAGAAACGCGCCGGACGTAAGAATCCGCTGGAACGGCCAGACCAACGGCACAACGTACACGCCGGAGGTTCAGGAGTTCTGCCGGGAATGGGATATGTCTTTCGGCCTGAGTATGGACGGGCCGCGCGTGGCCAACGACCGGCACCGGTTGGACCACGCCGGACGTTCGATGTTCGACCGGCTGGAGCGCGCGCTTGAGTTGCTGAGCAGTGCTGACGGGCGTCGGCTGTGGGGTGGGATTCTCGCGGTCATCGATCTGGAGAACGACCCACTGGAGACGTACTCCTATTTCCGGTCATTCAATCCACCCTCGATTGATTTTCTGCTGCCGCTCGGTCATCACGACCACCGGCCGCCCGGAAAGGAGGGCGACCTGTCGGCCACGCCGTACGCGGACTGGCTTTTGGAGATTTTCGACGTCTGGTACGGCGAGCGCCCGCAGCCCATCCGTATCCGGCGCTTCCGCGACATCATTGCCCTCTACTTGGGGGCCACCCGCAGCTCCGAGGAATGGGGCCTGCAACCCGTGGACTTCGTGGTGGTCGAGACCAACGGCGAGATCCAGGCCGTGGACACGCTGAAGGTCACCTACTCTGGGGCCTGCGATCTCGGCATGAACATCTTCACTCACAGTTTCGACACCGCGCTCACCTCACCGATGGTGCACGCGCGCCAGCAGAACTGGCACACGCTCAGCGACGTCTGCCGCGCCTGTGACCTTGTCCGGGTCTGTGGCGGCGGCTATTTCCCGCAGCGGTATTCGCGGGCGAACGGATTCCGGAATCCATCGGTCTACTGCGCCGACCTGATGAAACTCATCCGCGTGGTGACCGGTCGGGTGCAGGGGGATCTGCTCAGGATCTCTGCCCAGGGAGCGAGATGAACGCGGAGACGACCGCCTCGTTCGTGACCGCGGCCGGGTGGACCCCGGCCAATCAGGCGGTGTTCACGGCGCGGTACTACCACACCCTCGTCGGCATCCGGGAGCTGCGGCGGCGGCTGGGCGAGCTCGCGCCCCGCTGCCTGGCGGAGTCGGGGTTCGAGGCGAGCTTCGAGGCGGTCGCGGACGCGCCGACGGAGGTACAGCGGCGGGTGCTCGGGCATCCGAGCGCGGGGTTCTGGGCGGACGTGGGGTGGAATCTGCTTACCCGTCGGGCTCCGGAACGATTTCCCCGCGTGCATGTGGTCCCACATCTCCGAGAGTTCGTCAGGTTCGCGGCCAGCGCGGCGCTGCTGGCGGGTAAGGGCACGGTTTCCGGGGCGGTCCGGGCCGATCGCGCCGGGCGGGTGAGTCTGCCGGGTTCCGGGGTGAGCATCGGGTTCGGCCAGCCGTACACCATGGTGGACTTGCGGGTGCACGGTGGCGAGGTGGCCGGAGAGTCACTCCGGGTGCCGCGACTGGCGGCGGGGCCCGAATTGAACTGGCTGGATGAGGATCTGCGGCTGGGTGGGCGCACGCCGTACAACTTCGCCGACTTGGACAGGGCGCAGGCCCGGCACTGGCTGCAGGTGCTGGACGGGCACCTGGACACGATCACGACGGCCTGGCCGGAGCTGGGCGAGGAGCTGGTCCGGGGGGTCGCGGCGATTGTGCCGACCCTGTCGCCTGATCCGGCGCTGCACGTCAGCGGCAGCTTCCGGGAGGCTCCCGGCCTGATCGCGCTCTCTCTGGGCGAGCCCCTCGCCACCGTCGAGGCGCTCGTGCACGAGTACGGTCACCAGAAGCTCTACGCCATCCTCATCCTTGACCCCATGGTCGTGGACGATTCGGGAGAAGCCCTGCATTACTCGCCCTGGCGGCCGGACCCGCGTCCACTGAGCGGGCTGTTGCAGGCGACCTACACGTTCGTGCAGGTGCTCGACTTTTACCTGGCGCTGCTCGACGTGCCGAACGAACTCGACCATACGGCGGTGATCGAGCGGGCCTACCAGGTCGGCCGCAAAGTGGAGACCGGTCTGGAGGTGCTGATGGGGCGGGCAACCTTCTCGCCCGCCGGAGAGGTGCTGATCAGCACCATGGTCAAGCGCCTCAACGAGGTCCGCGATGCTCTGCCGCGACCGCCGATCGAGGTCCGCGACCGCGTGGACGCCGCCTGCGCGGCTCACCGCGCCCGCCACACCCGACACTCCCCCATAAAGACCGAAATTTCGGCAGAAGGTGATACGGAGACGCTGGCTCGGCTCGGGCTCCCCCCGAACTGGACGGCGGACGCCATCCTCGGCCGCTGGTACGCCGGGGACTCCCTCCTCGACGCGGTCCGCGCGGCCCCCGCCGACCTCGTCCTGCCTCCGGGAGACTCCCTGGTCGCCGACCTCGCCGCCGCTCATCTCGCCTACGTCCACGACGACTATCCGACTGCCGCCGAACGATACGAGGCCTGTGTCCGGCGCAGTCCGCGAACTCCCTATCTCTGGCAGTGCTACGCCTTCGCCCTGCGCCACCTCGGCCGCCGCGACGAGGCGCTCTATGTGCTCACCCACACCCCCACCCTGATGGAGACCGGATACCTGCCCACCGGCCAGACCTCGCTCATCACCCTGCCCGATCCCGAGCCGAGGCCGGTCGTTCCGGACAAGCCGCCGCCGAACTTCACCGAACCCATGGTCAGCCCGTCCGCCGCGCGGGAACTGTGGTCGAGCCGCTACCGTGACTTCGTCGAAGCCATCGGCGGCGCCCAATTCCCCACCCTCATCGCCGTCGCCTGCGGCCTGAAGCCGTCCATGGACGTCTGGATCCCGGCCGAAGGCTGGCAGGTGTTCCTGCGCGGCGTCCACGACCTGGACCTGCTGTACCACGTGGACGCCTGCTTCGACCGCAACTCCCCGCAGATCGCCCAGGTTCCCCCGGACCAGCTCACCACCACCCGCGCCGCCCTCTCCGCATCCCTGCTCCCCGGCACCGAGGCGCACGTGTTCCTCGCTCGCGACCCCGTCGCCCTCGACCGGGTCGTCGGCGCGGGCTGGTACCCGCTGATCATCGATGGCGTGGTCGTCAACAAACACCGCGCCGACCACGACAAGTTCGGCGACGCGCTCGGCTATCCCCCCTGCTGCCAGGACTTCTTCCGCCACCGCAACAATTGGAACGACGACAACACCTACTACGCGGCCCTGCTGAACACCGAGGGTGTGCCCTCCCCGCTCTGCAACCCGTTCCTGAGGCACACCGCCTTCGGGCTCGTGCCGTACATGCCGTGCTCCTACTCCTGTCCCGCCACCATCGAGTACGCCTCCCGCCTGCGCGACCGCATCGCCACCGAGCTCCCCGGCTACCTGGCCGCCATGGACCACGCCCTCAGCAAGACCGTGCTCTGCGTCTCCGAACTGCGCATGTACTGGTTCCACGGCGAGCGCGTGAATCGCCACGCCGACCAGGTCGAGATCTGCTACAACGGCGTGGAGTCTCTCTACCGCGTCGAAGCCGAGGACCCGCTGCACGAACTGCTGAGCGCAGGCGACCGCTGCGTACTCGACGGCGAAGTCCTGCGCGTCCACCGTGGGAACGCCTACGTCGGCGGCTACCAGACGCGAGGAGACCGACATGGCCCGGAGTGCCCGTTCGTCATCTCCTTCTCCGGCTGACCGCGAGGCCCACCGGCGTCGTCTGCTCGCCATCGCCGCCTGCGCCGCCATCGCGCTGGGCCTCGGCGGGTACGCGCTGTGGTCGGGCCTCGAACAGGGTGACCAGCTGTCCAGCGTGGTCGCAGCCATCTCCGGCATGCTCGGTCTGGCCATCACCAGCCTCGCGAACAGATCCAGCGGGCACTGCGGGACGCCTGGCCCGCGACCGGCGACGATCCTGTTGTCACCGTGCTCACCGGCATCCCGGGCGCGGGCAAAAGCATGGCGGCGGCCTCATATGCGCGCGCCCGCCAGGCCGAGGGCTGGCGGCTGGTGGTCTGGCTGTCCGCCCAGTCAGCCGACCAGATCCAGGCCGGGCTGAGTGCGCTCGCCCACCATCTCGACCTGCCACGGGAAGGCGAGGAGGCAGCGTCGTCCGCCCGGCGACCATCCTGGTCTCGGTCGCTCGGGCCGAGCAGGTGGATCCCGACGCCCGGGTGCTGTTGGACGTGATTGCGCTGCTCTCGCCCGGTGGCGTCCCACGGCACCTGTTCTCGGCCGCGATCGGTGCCGCCGGGAACCGGCTCGACGACACCTTCGCCGTCCTCGCCGACGCCTCACTGATCACCTTCAGCCACCATAGCCATCCGAGAGAGGTTCGACCGTGCCCGCACCCCCCGGACAGGCCGGTTCGTCCGCTGGCTCTCCTCCCGGCGGTACTACCTGCCACGGCCGGACCTTTGAGCCGCGGCGACTGTGCGGGACCTGTCAGTCGTCGGGCGTCGGGTCCGGCTGTCGCGTTGATCTGGCCACCGCCGACCGGTCACAGTTCGAGCGCCTACTCCCCCTGATCGACTGGCACCGACTCAGGGTGTGTCACCCGCCCGGTCCACGATTCCCGAGCCGAGCACCGACATGCCCATGCTCTGGCCGTCGTGCACGGCCTTCACTCCCATGTAGCGGTAGTCGCCCGGGTTGAGCACGTAGTAGAGCTTGCCGTGCTCGCCCGCGTCGAAGACCACGCCGACGCCGGGGCGGCCGTCCATGTCCGTGGCGCCCTCCTCGACGGAGACGTGAGAGATCTTTGCCAGCGCCCGGAACATGGCCGCGGCCGTGTCCGGCGGGATCACGGGCCCGTACTTCAGGTACCACCCGATCGTCCCGAACGCCTTGGCGTCCTGCGCGATCTCGGGCGGGCAGGACGGCACGCAGATCGACAGCGGCGTACGCTCCGGAGCGCCGCCGCGGAAGTGCCGCAACAGCGCGTCGGGATCCGCGGGCAGGGCCTCCACCTCCTGCTGGGTGCGCAGCACGTTTGTCGGTCCCTTCTCCACCGGGCCCACCTTCAGCTCCCTGCCCTCCTCGCGCAGCGCCGACCTGAATCCGTCCATGCGGTTCCAGGTCTCGAACGCCGGCAGGTCAGCTCCCATGTGCTGCGACTCCTTGAGGTAGAACCACTGGTCGGGCCGGATCTCGGCGGCCGTGCTTTGGGCCGCCATGAGCGCGGCGCGCTCCAGCACCGTCGCCGCGCCGCTCGGTCGCGCCACTGCGCTCGACGGGGCCGGCCGCTCCTCCGGCCCGCCCCCGCTGGGCCGGAGGAGGACCGCCGCGGTCGCGGCCGCCAGCACACCCGCCGTGGCCAGCGCGAGCCCGAACCTCATCCGGTACGCGGGGCGCGCGCGTCGCGAGGGAGCCCGCTCCACGTGCCCGGCCATCCTGAGCCGGACCCCCGACACGTCGGGGCGCTCAGGAACCTCGCCGCGCATCTCGCGCAGCAGCTCAATTTCGTCCACCATGGTCTACCCCTCTTCCGGATCGACGCCGGACAGCACCCGGCGCAGTTTGGTCCTCGCCCTGTTCACCCGGGACCGGACGGTCCCCACGGGCACGCCGAGCGCCGCCGCGGCCTCCTCGTACGTCAGCTCCGCCCAGACCACCAGCAACAACGTGTCCCGGTGCGCCTGGGAGAGCCCGGCCAGCGCCTTCGCCAGCCGCCTGCCTGCCGCACCCGCGCTCACCCGCCGGTCCACCTCGTCCGTGAACGACTCGGTCACCGGGTCGATCCCGGTGCGGCTCAGCGCCTTGTACAGGCCGATCTCACGGCGCCGGTGCCTGCTGACGAGGTTGGTGGCGATCCCGTACAGCCAGGACCGTTCGTCGCCCCTGCTCCCGTCGTACGACGCCAGGTGCTGCAGAGCCACGGCGAATGTCTCGGCCACGATGTCGTCGGCAGGCTCAGGGCCCAGGCGCCGGATGACGTAGCGCTTCAGCTCGGGGGCGTGACGGGTGAACAGGGTGGCGAACCGCTCGGATTCGCGCCAGGGCGGTGGGCCCTCGGCGGCGTGGGGCCGAGGTATGGGAGCCGCCCGGCTCTCGTGTCGCATCTGTCGCCTCTCGGATGTCCTCGGACATGACACGAGTAATTGCCATGAACACGGGCGGCGGTTCCATGATTCTCGACGATCCTGGGCGCCCCAGAGACGATCCTGGACAGCGCTCCCCTCGCCAGCCCTCACCCCTGCCGGTGCTCGCCCGAACGTTGGCATGATCGGAGGGCGCCCAGGATCGCCCGGACCGAGCGGTCGACGTCGTCCTCGGTGGTCGACCAGTTGGAGACCGAGATCCGCATGGCGTAGCGGCCGCGCCAGGTGGTGCCGCCAAGCCAACAGGTGCCCTTGCGCTGCACCGCCTCCACCACGCGCCGCGTCAGCGTGTCGTGGTCGCCGTCGTCCGCCCGAAAGGCGACCAGCACCTGGTTGAGCATCACCCGATTGAGCACCTCCACCCCGGGAACCTCGCACAACTGGTCCGCGAAGCGCCGGGCGAGCTCGCAGGTGCGCTCCACCAGCTCGGTCACCCCGTCCCGGCCGAGGGCGCGCAGCGCCGCGTACACCGGTACGGACCTGGCCCGCCGCGACCACTCCGGGTTCCAGTCGATCTGGTCGCGGGTCTGCTCCGACAGCACGACGTACGGCGCGGCCGCGGCGGAGATCCCCATCGCGGCGCGGTGACTCGCCGGGTGGGCGCAGAGCGCGATGCCGCAGTCGAAGGGCACGTTCAGCCACCTGTGCGCGTCCGTGGACCAGGAGTCGGCCAGTTCCAGCCCGGCGGGGCGCAGCCGCCGGCTGGCCGCGGCCCACAGCCCGATCGCGCCGTCCACGTGCACCCACGCTCCTGGAGCGTGCTCGCGGGC